>CP097899.1:4931682-5268630 GCA_023639215.1 Candidatus Pristimantibacillus lignocellulolyticus | reverse complement strand
GGTGCAAGCCCTATGATTGATACACAGTTCGAATCGACAGCAATGGAGAGAAGAATTAGCCAATATCAATCACATGTTCAATACATAAGTATTAGAACGCTTAATGTTCCCTGATAGCTCAGTTGGTAGAGCACTCGACTGTTAATCGAGTTGTCACAGGTTCGAGTCCTGTTCGGGGAGCCATTATGGAGAAGTACCCAAGTGGCTCAAGGGGACCCTCTGCTAAGGGGTTAGACTGCGTAAGTGGTGCGTGGGTTCGAATCCCACCTTCTCCGCCATTTTCACTTTGGAACATAACAGAAAAATATTAAATATAAATATTGTAGTTACTATAATATTGTGATAATATGATTTTTGTTTCCAAAAAGATAGCAAGATTGCTAGATTAGTGTCACATAGTAAGGCCCGTTGGTCAAGTGGTTAAGACACCTCCCTTTCACGGAGGTAACAGGGGTTCGAGTCCCCTACGGGTCACCATCAGCCGTTGTAGCTCAACTGGTAGAGCAACTGACTTGTAATCAGTAGGTTGGGGGTTCAAGTCCTCTCGACGGCACCATTTTTTTGCGGAAGTGGCTCAGCGGTAGAGCATCGCCTTGCCAAGGCGAGGGTCGCGGGTTCGATTCCCGTCTTCCGCTCCATTTTTACGGGATGTAGCTCAGCTTGGTAGAGCACCTGGTTTGGGACCAGGGGGTCGCATGTTCAAATCGTGTCATCCCGACCAGATTATTACATTTAACTCTTTAGCTTTTTGCTAGAGAGTTTTTTTGCGTCTTTCTTTAGGTTAACATTCAATTGTATTAATAAAACCTAAAATGGGTATCTTAACGTAACATGGAAAAACATTTCCGAATTCATTTTTTATGATATTGAAGAAAATCAGTTTCATTCAAAAAGTGTTAGCGTTTGTAGTCGTGTCTTTATATAAAGATGAAGTGAAGTACATCGAAAATACATAAAAAGATTAGGAGGAATTGTTTGTGAAATCGAAGATGAAGTTACTCGTTATTTTTATGGTACTCTTATTATGTACAACAGCGCAGTTTTCGTATGTGAAAGTGTCTGCTGCAGAGCAAGATAAAACACAGCATTTTGGATTTAAAAGAAGTTTGAATGAGAAGTTACCATCCATACAAGAGGAAGGCTTCGCGGATATTATTGAGAAGAATGAAGCATTATTTCTAGGTAACACATCAAAAAAAGCTCTCTATCTTACATTTGATAATGGATATGAGAATGGTTTTACTGCACCGATACTCGATGTATTGAAGGAAAAACAAGTACCAGCGGCATTTTTTGTTACTGGTCATTATATTCAAGATCAGCCCGAACTAATTAAACGTATGGCTAAGGAAGGTCATATAATAGGAAATCACTCTTGGAGTCATCCGGATATGACGACAATGAGTAATGATCAGATTCGTCAAGAACTTGCAAAGGTTAAAGAAGGCGTCGCTCAATTAACAGGCCAAACGAATATGAATTACTTAAGACCACCAAGGGGCATATTTAACGATCGAGTACTAGCAATTAGCCATGAAGAAGGCTATATCAGTGCCTTTTGGTCACTTGCCTATAAAGACTGGGAAGTGAATAAACAAAGAGGTGCTGATTATGCTTATCAACAGGTGATGAAGCAGCTTCATCCAGGTAGCATAATGCTTATTCATTCCGTATCAAGCGATAATGCTGGGGCACTAGCACGTATTATTGATGATGCGAGAGCGAAGGGATATACATTTGAAAGTTTGGATCAGCTTATGGCGGAAAAATTGTTAGGTAATTTATTGCCATAGTAATGTTATAGTTGTAGTAATATTCGAATATAGACTAGCTACTGAGTGTTATAACATATAGTAAGTAAAGACCCTCTTATCCATTGAAAACTTGGGTGGGAGGGTCTTTCTATGTTTCTAATTAAGGCTATTGAACTAAGATAAGCATCATCATGAAAGATAGCTCATGTCGTTGGCTGCTTGGCAAAGAAATGGGTGAGCGCCTTATAGACTTCTCCCTTATCTTTAATGATGGAAAACTTGAACTTTTTATTCGAAATATGTTTATACGCACTCATAAGTGTACTGTTTCGATTGTACTGATTAATCTCTCCGTAACCAAACATATTACTTACTTCCATTAGCTTCTCAATTAAGCGTACACAGCGTTCGTTATCAGAGGTAAGGTTATCACCGTCCGAGAAGTGGAAAGGGTAGATATTCCATAATGCTGGCGGATAACGTTGCTCAATAATATCAAGGACACGTTGATATGCTGAAGAGCATATGGTACCACCACTTTCACCACGAGTGAAAAACTCCTCTTCTGTTACTTCTTTCGCTTCAGTATGATGAGCAATATAGACAATCTCAACATGCTCATACTTTCGTCTAAGAAATCTACTCATCCAGAAGAAGTAAGAACGCGAACAAAATTTTTCGAAAGCGCCCATACTGCCGGATACATCGAGTATTGCAAAAATAACGGCATTAGATTGTGGTTTTACAATTTCTGTCCATGTTTTATAGCGTAGATCATCAGGCGAGATGCCGCCTATACCTGCTTTGCCTTCATTAGCATTTCGTCGTAGATTTTCTAGTAACGTGCGTTTTTTATCAATGTTCGACATGATCCCTTTTTTGCGAATATCATGGAATACAATTTCTGTTGTTTGCATCTGATCTTTCTGTTTCTGTTCCAAATTCGGAAGTTCCATTTCATCGAAAAGCATATCCTCTAATTCATCGATACTAATCTCAGTATCAAATACATCTTCGCCGGGTTGATCGCCAGCATCCTGACCTTTACCTGGTTTTTTGCTAAGTTGAGGATCTACCCCAAGTACATCTCCAACTTGAGAATCCCCATCCCCCTGACCAACATGTTGCTTTTTGTTGTAATTATAAATGAAATGAGCTTCATCTAGACTCTTAATCGGTACTTTAACCGTTCGGCGACCATCAGATAAGATGATGCTTTCATCAGAAACTAGATCAGGCAAATTATTTTTAATAGCTTCTCTTACTCGCTGCTGGTGCCTAGCTTGATCATTGTATCCTTTACGATGTAAGGACCAATCCTCACGAGATACGATAAATAGGGGCTGTTGTTCCACTCTGGTCCACCTCATTTCAGAATCCACATTTACTATGTATACATTGTATGCAAGGCTGAAGCATGTATGATGAAAAATGAGAAATGTTTAAACATTATAACGTTATATTGTATTTCTTGATTTTTGTGCTATTCTATACTTATAGGTGACAGCAGTACGAATTTAGAAATGAGATAATAAAAGAATATTGTAGCAGCGGAAGTAGGTGATTACCATTCAGGGGCAGTTAGTATTAAGTAAAGTTAAGCGCATCACTGGAGAATTAATCGATATTGTTATCGCGAACGGAGCTATAGTCGAAATAGTAGAAGCCGGAAGCGGATTAGGAAGTCGTATTGTGGATTGCACCGATACTTATGTATCAAGTGGATGGATTGACATGCATGTGCATGCCTTCCCGGATTTTGATCCATATGGTGATGAGATCGATATGATCGGAGTTAAGCAAGGCGTAACAACGATTGTTGATGCAGGAAGTTGCGGTGCGGACAGAATTGCGGAATTGGTTAAGAGCAGTGAATATGCCGATACCCGCGTATTTGCCTTTCTCAATATTTCAACAATTGGGCTAGCAAGAACAGACGAATTATCAAATCTTGAGTGGATTGATAAGGATAAGGCTGTGCAGGTCGCTCAATATTTCGATCAGTTCATTGTTGGATTGAAAGCTCGAATTAGTAGTAGCGTAGTAGGGGATTGTGGTCTAGCTCCGTTAAAAATTGCTAGAGAAATAGCTAACTTAACTTCACTACCGCTAATGGTTCACATTGGCTCAGGACCACCGAACATTAAGGAGATTATGCCGCTACTTGAGCAAAAGGATATTGTTACACATTATTTAAATGGGAAAAGTAACAATCTTATTGATGAAGTAGGAAATCCAATTGAGGAGTTACTGGATGCGCTAGCTCGTGGCGTTCATCTCGATGTGGGGCATGGTTCAGCTAGCTTCTCCTTCAAGGTTGCGGAAGACGCCAAGCGTCATCGCATCGATCCACACACAATTAGTACCGATATATACCGTGGGAATAGATTGAATGGACCCGTCTATAGTATGTCGCAAACGCTCACTAAGTTTCTTCACTTAGGTTATTCACTTCAAGAGGTCATTGCTGCAGTGACAACTCGAGCAGCCGATTGGCTGGAGAAGCCAGAGCTAGGGCGTATTCAAGTCGGCGATTCCGCTAATTTAACCTTATTTACAGTAAACAATAAAAAGACTGAACTTATCGATTCCGAAGGTGTTCAGCGAACATCGGACATAAGAATAGAAGCTAAAGGAGTAGTTATAAATGACAAATTCATTGAATGCGAAATATGGTCTTAAGCGAGTAATTAATGCTAGTGGACGAATGAGTATTTTAGGTGTATCTGCACCTACTGATTCCGTGATGAATGCTATGAAGCATGGCGGACAACAGTATGTAGAGATTGCGGATTTAGTGGATAAATCGGGTGATTATATCGCGCGTATTCTTGGCTCAGAGGCAGCGGTGGTCGTCAACTCAGCTTCCAGTGGCATTGCGTTATCGGTTGCAGCTATTGTAACACAAGGGAATCGACGTAAGAGCTTGCGTCTTCATCAAGAGGTCATCACTAAAAATGAGATTATTATTCTTAAAGGTCATAACGTACAATATGGAGCGCCTATCGAAACGATGGTATATTTAGGTGGAGGAAAGTTACTCGAAGTTGGCTATGCCAATGAGGGTAAGACCGAGCATATAGAGGAAGCAATCTCGGAACATACAGCAGCAATTTTATACGTCAAATCACATCATTGTGTTCAGAAGAATATGATTTCAGTCGAGGAAGCATGGGAAGTTGCCCAGCGTAACGGCGTACCGCTCATTGTAGACGCAGCTGCTGAAGAAGATATTCAGAAATATGTGAAGTGTTCTGACCTTGCGATTTACAGCGGTTCGAAAGCTATAGAAGGTCCGACATCTGGTATTGTCGGCGGCAAGCGCACGTATATCGAATGGGTTAAAGTACAATTGCATGGTATTGGAAGAAGTATGAAAGTTGGTAAGGAAACTACCTTTGGATTGCTGCAGGCACTTGATGAATATATTAACAAAACGGACAATAGTGAAGCAGAAAGAGCTACACTGCAGACGCTAATGCCACTAAATGAAATAGAAGGACTACAAGTGAGCGTTGTTCAAGATGAAGCAGGCCGAGCTATTTATAGGGCACGAATTCAAATCGACCAAGCGTTGGCACTTACGACAGCTAAGCAAGTGGTAACCGAGCTACAAGAAGGCGAAATAGCAATTTATACACGCGATTACGGCGTAAAACAAGGATATTTTGATATCGATCCACGTCCTTTACAAGGTGATGATATACAAGTTATTGCTACAGCGATTCGCGAATTAACAGGGGGAAAATAAAATGTCAAATCTATCAAATCGTTTTTATAAAAATCGTGTTTCTCTTAATGTTCTAGTTAATAGTATTGAGAATGCTAAAGAGGTATTTGACGCGGCTGAAGGTTATGTACTTGCAGGAGTTTTATCAAAGGATTACGCTACAGTGGAAGAAGCAGTTACAGCGATGAAAGCATACGGCAAAGAAATAGACGATGCAATATCTATCGGACTAGGAGCGGGGGATAATCGCCAAGCGGCAATTGTAGCTGAAATCGCTAAGTACTATTCAGGCAGCCATATTAATCAGGTGTTTCCATATGTAGGGGCAACTCGCGCTAATCTTAATGGACAGCAGAGCTGGGTTAACAGTCTAGTTTCTCCAACTGGTCGTGTAGGTTATGTCAATATTTCTACAGGGCCAGTAAGTGCGATACAGAGCGAGCAGGCGATTGTTCCAGTTAAAGCAGCAATCGCACTTGTCCGTGATATGGGAGGGCAAGCATTGAAGTTTTACCCGATGAACGGATTAGCTTGTGAAGAAGAACTGCGTGCCGTAGCACAGGCATGTGGTGAGGAAGGATTTGCATTAGAGCCTACAGGCGGAATTGACAAGATCAATTTCGAGACTATTTTACGGATTGCACTTGAAGCTAATGTGCCGCAAGTCATTCCACACGTCTATTCTTCGATTATAGACAAAGGAACAGGTAAAACGAATGTTGCAGACGTTCGAGAACTACTTGAAGTCGTGAAAAGACTGGTTGACCAAAATGGTTAAACAGATTGCTGTATTTGGTGAAGTGATGATGCGTTTACAAGTACCGGGTTATGAGCTACTCACTCAAGCTAATAGCTTGAATTATTCATTTTCTGGTACGGGTGTTAATGTCGCTTCAGCGTTGTCGCGATTTGGGCATCATGGCTATATTATAACAACATTGCCTGCTAATGCAGTTGGGGATGCGGCAGAAGCATATCTCCGTAGATTAGGGATAGCAACTACATCTATCATAAGAAACGGTCAATATATCGGCATGTATTTCTTGGAAAACGGATTCGGCGCAAGACCTAGCCGGGTGACCTACTCTAATCGTTTAGGGAGCAGCTTCAATATTGCGCCTGAAGGTATATATAATTATGAAGCTATCGCTAAGCAAACAGATATGGTGCATTTTTGTGGCATTACGCTAGCAATGAATGATTCGGTCAGGCACCATATGAAGACTTTAGCACGAGCAGTTAAAGAGAGTGGAGGGATTGTTGTCTTTGATTGCAATTATCGTCCTACTCTTTGGGGGCCAGATGGCTATGATAAAGCGAAGCCGCATTATGAAGAGATGCTACATTACGCTGATATCGTTATGATGAATGAAAAGGATGCGATGTTCGTGTTAGGTATGAATACCGAGCATGAAAGTCGTATGGAGCAACTTAATGAGTTGATTCCGCTTGTCGCTAGCTCGTATGGCATTCCGTTAATAGCGGGGACACACCGAACGATTAATGCGGATAATACTCACTCGCTGCTAGGCTATATGTATAAAGATCAATCTTTCACTTTTGCAAAGAAGCTTACCTTCTCTATTTATGATAGAATAGGTGCTGGTGATGCTTACACAAGTGGTATCTTGCATGGTGAGCTTAGCGGATTTACATCAGAAAAAATCGTTGAGTTTGCATCAAACGCTGCCATGCTAGCACATACAATAGTAGGCGACACGCCAATGTCATCTGAGCACGACATTCTCCGTGTTATGACTGAATCTATAGGAGATGTGGAAAGGTAGTGAAGGCTACATGAGCTTATCTCGTAAAACAAGGCCTCTATATTTACAAATTAAAAATATAATTAAAGATCGGATTTTGCATGGCGCTTATCCTATCGATACGAATATTCCTTCGGAGCCTCAATTAGAAACCGAATTCGAAGTAAGCAAAATTACGGTTCGAAATGCCATCAAGGAACTGGTTCAAGAAGGATATTTGGAAACAAGTAGTGGCAAAGGGACAAAGGTCATTCGCAATACGTCCGCAACTAAATTGTCAACTTCAAAGCGATTTACCGAAATATTAGTTGAGGAAGGAAATCGCATTGAGAAGCAATTACTACGTACAGAAGTAATGACCAACAGAGACGGTGACGAGCTCTACCAATTATTTGGGGAGCAATGTATCCGTATTGAACGTGTTTATTTCCTCAATGATTCACCGTATATTCATTACACGCATTATTTGACGATGAAGCAGGGAAATCTTGAACTCGTTGATATGAGTGCACAGTCGTTGTACGGTATGCTCGAAGAAAAGGCTATATTATTGTCTAAGTTTCGTGATCAATTTGCCGTCGGGATTGCACCTACAGATGTAACAACGACGTTAGATGTGAACAATAAGACACCACTTCTTAAGCGATCACGGTATTCCTATGATGAAGCGGGAAACATCATTGAATTCAGCGAAGGTTATTATAATACGGAAATACAGCAATACATCGTAAATTATGATGTGTAGTTTATAAGCTTTAATTTACAGAAAATTATAAAATTTTAAATTTCATTCCATATTATGGTACGATATCTTCTGTCAGCATTTCAGTCATAGTTCTTTCTTCATAAGCTGATTTTTTATTATTGTACTAATATGAGGAGTGAATCAGATGACCGAAAAAGTTGTTCAAGTGAAAGTGAAAAAGGAACGCCCAGTATTATTTTCTATTTTAATAGGTATACTACTTACCTTATTAGTTTCAGTTGCTTCTGCCATTTCAGTAATTATGGAATTTGAAGAAGTTGGAGTTATTATCGCACAAGGGATAGCTTTTCTTGTGATGGGTATAGCAATGACACTCTATATGAAAAAGAGAGCCTCTTCATTTGCTGCATTTGGCTTCAAAAAGCTTAATTTCAAGTCACAGAAAGCAACACTATTCTATATCCCATTATTAATCATTGCTTTAGTTCAACCGATTATGGGTGGGTTCAATGTAGAGTTAACCGTCTCTAAAATTGTGTTGCTTATTGTGTTTTCTGTATTTGTAGGATATACGGAGGAAGTTGTATTTAGAGGTATCATTCGAGAGCGATTACTCTCGAAAGGTCCACTGTTTTATATTGTATTTTCATCAATTCTTTTTGGAATACTTCACATGGCAAATGCGTTAAGTGGAACTGATGTGGTTGAAGTTCTGCTACAAGTTGTTAATGCATTTCTAATTGGACTTATTCTTGCTTTATTAATTGAAACTAGTAATAATATTTGGCCTTTAATAGCTTTTCACTTTTTGTTTGATGCTCTTGCACAACTTACGAATCCGGAAATTGCTGATCGTTCGTTAGAAGTGGTTTCGATCCTTAATATTTTCTATATGGCATATGGTATCTTCTTAATAGCTGTATTGGTAAAGCGAAGAAAGCTCAATAACAATACTAGATGATAGCCATTGGAGCATCGTACAGTCTATCGAGCGATGAGAGTACCATTTGTAGTAATGAAATGCTCAAGGACGCGCTAGTAGAGTGTAAGTATAGTATATTAAGATAAAGATAGGGCTGAGTATATCATTGAGAAAATGATGTATTCAGCCTTTTTGGCATCTAATTGTAGAATGTGAACGTAACTATTCACTGGTAGGACGTAAGTGCAAAATGGTACACTAGATATTGTTAGTTGAATAGTGAATTCATGTATGGAAGGATGAACGTATTGAAAATTTTTCATACAGCAGACTGGCATTTAGGAAAAATAGTACAAGGCATCTATATGACGGAAGATCAAGCATATGTGCTTGAACAATTTGTTAGAGAAGTTGAGCAAGAGAAACCAGATGTCGTAATTATCGCAGGTGATCTATATGATCGAGCTGTACCGCCAACGGAGGCGGTAGATTTACTGAACAATATACTTGAGCAACTTGTCCTAAAGCTGAAAATACCAGTACTTGCGATTGCAGGTAATCATGATAGTCCAGATCGAATTGATTTTGCTGTTAAATTAATGGAGCGTAACGGTCTATATATAAGTGGACAGCTTCGTTATCCGATAGAACCTATTATTATGCATGATCAATTTGGAGAAGTTCATTTCTATCTCATACCGTATGCTGATCCAGCTATCATTCGTCATCTAATTGGTGATGAATCTATTCGTTCGCATAATGATGCGATGACGGCAATTGTTAATCATATTAAGAGCAATTGGGACGCATCTGCTAGACATGTGCTTATTGGACATGCTTTCGTAACTCCTTATGGAGAACAAGAACAAAATACTAGTGATTCGGAGCGTCCCTTGTCCATTGGTGGAGCAGAGTATGTAAGTGCTCAATTATTACAAGATTTTCACTATGTAGCTCTTGGACATTTACATCAAGCACATCATGTTGGTATTGAACATATTCGTTATTCTGGATCACCATTGAAATATTCGATCTCTGAGGCGAATCATCATAAAGGATATCTTGTCGTTACTCTAGATGATCAAGAGGTTACAATCGAGAAAATAGCACTAGAGCCAAGACGAGATATGCGCCGTGTCATTGGAGCTATTGATGACATTGAACGTCATTCGCTTAACGAAGATTATGTATACGTTACTTTAATAGATGAAAATCCAGTACTTTTCCCGATGGAGAAAATTCGAGCAGTATACCCTAATGCAATGCATGTAGATCGTATTGCATCTCAACGAAATCATAAGGAAGATGATCAAGATGAGTCTACCACAATGAAGAAGCACGAGTTGAAACCACTTGAACTATTTGCAGCCTTCTATGAGGAAGTTAGAGGAACGGAATTGACGAATGAGAAGCGGGAACGTTTTGCAGAAGCGTATGAAAAGATGATACAGGGGAGTGAACAATAACGAATGAGACCAATAGAGTTAATATTAACGGCATTCGGCCCCTATCGCGAGCGTGAAGTCATCGATTTTCGTGAATTACAAGATCATCGTCTCTTCGTTATATCAGGTAATACAGGAGCGGGCAAAACAACAATATTTGATGCGATATGTTTTGCGTTATACGGTTCGGCTAGTGGTGAAGATCGTGCGGAGGCGAGAATGCTTCGAAGCCAATTTGCCGATGAAAGTGTTCACACCTCCGTAGAATTAAGCTTCATGGTAAAGGATAAGCAATATCGCATATTACGTCAGATGAAACATCGTAAAGGTAATAACAAAAGTGAGACAGGTGAAAAGATTGAGTTATACGAAGTAACAACTCAGGGTGAAGTACCTGCGGTCGATCGCTTTGTTGTTAGTGATGTTAATATGAAGCTTGCTGATGTTATAGGGCTGACTAAGGATCAATTTAGTCAAATTGTCATGTTACCACAAGGTGAATTTCGCAAGCTATTAACGTCCAGTACAGATAATAAAGAAGACATCTTACGTAAAATATTCCGAACCGAAAAATTCGATGAGCTTGAGCGGATTGTAGGGAATCAATATAAAGCATTACAAGAGCAATTTAGAGAACAACAAGGATCACAATTAAGTACGATTGGTCACATCGCTGAGCACTTGCCATTACGTGAAGGGACTACACTAACGGCTACATTTGCTCAAGAGCAGCGTAATGTATTCCAAGTGCTAGAAGCACTTGTCGAAGAGCAAGACTATTATGAGTCTGAACTACAGCGTTTAGAACAACAGAAAATTGTTCACGCTGAACATCTATCTCAATCTAGAAGAGCGTTGCAAGAAGCAGAACAGACAAATACTAAGTTAGTAGAATATTCGCAGAAGCAACAAGAGCAGCATGATTTACTAGAGCAACAGACACATTTTGATACACTGCAAGTCCAAATTCAACGTGGAGAACAAGCGTTATTTGTTTCGGCGTATGAAGCGCGATATGAACGAGCAATGAAACAACAGGAACAACGCCAACAGCAACATGAGTTACTAAAATTAAAACTAGTGGAAGCTAAGCAACATGCAAGTGAGACACAACTACGATATGTTGAACAGGAACAACAACAGCTTGTGAGCAAGCAAGTGGAATTAGAATTGCATGAATTACAACAGCTACTTCCAATTGTTCAGCAATACGGTCAATTTCAGCAAGACTTTGTACTAGCAGAGCAACGAGAACAAAGTAGTCAAAGAAAACTTCAAGAGTTAGAAGAACAAATGCTTCAAGGTAAGGACAAGCGTCTTCAACTACAACAGTTTTTACAAAATGTTGATCAGTACGGACAACAAGCTATGCAACTGCAATCCGTAATGAGCGAAGTAGAGCGACAAGGTAAATTAGTAAGCAGAATGTTAGAATACGCTAAAGAACTACAGCAGATGGAAGAACATAAAATAATACTACATCAATCTGTAGTGTCAGCGAAGCAACAGTTACTTCATTTGGAGCAGTTATGGATTGAAGGACAAGCTAGTGAATTAGCTAGACATTTACACGATGATATGCCTTGCCCAGTCTGTGGCAGTGAGGTACATCCACAGAAAGCAGAACGATTAGTAGAGATACCAACTAGAGTTCAAATCGATGAATGTAAAGCTAATCACATGAAGCATGAGCAACAATTATTATCATGGCAGGCACAGCGCTCGGCAAAGTTCGAACTTCTTGAAGGGCAGATTGTTGGACTTGAAGAGTCATTACAGCAGGTGTTAATTGGCGTTCTTAAGGCTGATAACTATGATGGAGCAAATCTCCAACAAGTATTAGAACAACAACAGCAACAGTTGCGTGGCAATTGGAAGCAATCGAAAGAACAATTTGATCAATTGCAAATTAAGTTAGATATTGCCGAAGGTCACAAACAGCAATTATTACAATTAGAGCAACAGCTCGAACAGCGAGAGTTGCAAAGAAATCAATATCAGACAGATCAACAGCAAGCGGCAATCCAAAAAGCAACACTTGGGTCGCGATTGGAGCAATTAGAACAACGTGTTCCACTAGAACTTCGCAATGTAAGTAGTTTACAGCAGCAATTGTTACAAAAGCAGCAACAACTTGCTAGATTTATCGAGCAGTGGAAACAGATTGTAGATGAAAAGGCCGCAGCAGAAAGATTATTAACTGCTTCCATCACTCAAGTTGAACATACAGCACAAAGTCTACTTAGCGATGAGCAAGAGTTAGTTCATAGCGAAGCAGAATATAAACAGCAATTAGTTGAAGCGGGCTTCCAGACAATGGAGCAATATGCGGCTGCAAAGCTATCAAAACTAGAACTTGAACAAATGATCGCATCATATTCCGCATATCGTGATCAACTAGCTAGACTAGCTACTCAATTAGAATGGCTCCAACAAGCTATAGCAGGCAAACAACTCGTCGATTGTATTCCGTTACAAGCAAAGTTAGAACAGTTACAAGTGGAATTTGAACATATTATTGCATTTGAGAGCCAAACTCTTCATTATCTTAATGAAATTAAGCAATATACGATTAAGCTACAAAGTAATAGAGGGCAATTACAAGAACTTGAACAGAATTTAGCGATTGTCGCTGATCTATATACGACAATGAAGGGTGATAACCCACTGAAGTTATCATTCGAGCGATATATTCTTATTGATTATTTGGAACAGATTATCGTAATGGCAAATATTAGATTAGCTAATTTATCAAATGGCCAGTTCGAACTTAGACGTAGTGACCGCCTAGAGACGCATGGTAAGCAAAGTGGACTCGGACTAGATGTGTACGATGCTTACACTGGACAGAATCGTGATGTTAAGACATTATCAGGCGGCGAAAAGTTCAATGCGGCATTGTGTCTAGCATTAGGAATGACGGATGTTATTCAATCTCATCAAGGCGGAGTTTCCATTGAAATGATGTTTATCGATGAAGGATTTGGCTCGTTGGATGAGGAATCTTTGCAGAAAGCAATTGGTACGTTGATTGATTTACAGCGAGCAGGACGAATGATCGGAGTTATCTCACATGTGCAAGAGTTGAAGGACGCTTTACCTGCATGCTTAGAGGTGTCGAAAAATCGAGATGGACATTCTCAGACTAGGTTTATGGTGAAATAAAAAAGACTCATCAATTTCTCATTCAGAGAGTTGATGAGTCAAGCTCGACACATATTATTTAAAGACCTGCTGCCATTAGTGAGATCATGAAGAAGATAAATCCACCAACTAGTAATAAACCGTTGAAAACTGTACCAAGAATACCGAAGATTTTACGACGGTTTTTCATGCAAACACCAATGATACCGAAGATAATCCCAAGGAAACTGAAAAATCCTGAACCGAATATAAGGACGACGCTAACAATTACTCCTACTAAACTTGATGGAAGATCGCCATCACCAATAGACAATTGCTCTTGAATATAAGCTGGATCTTGCATTAATTCTAGCTCAGTCAAAGTTAATGAAGATATGCTAGAAAACATAGTAACGAATCCGATAACGATGACTAGAATTGATACTAACGACAAGATGAAACTCGTAATGCCAAGACCTGAATGTTTCAATGGATTAACAGGACCTGATGGCGGTGGATAATTAAACTGTTGTTGTGGATTACCATTGGATGAACCGTATGTTTGTGAGTATTGAGTTTGATCACCTGTTGAATATCCTGTTGGAGCGAAATTCTGGTCCCCAGCATGCTGAGTCTCTTGAGCCAAGCTAGGATTGTAAGTTCCAAATGCTTTAAATGACTTCTGCTGAGAAGGTGTTACTTGCTCCGACGATTTCTCAGTTGCTGGCGTGTTTGCAATGTCGTTAGACGGAGATGGATTAGAATTAGATTGATTATTATTTTCCATTACGTACTCCTTTAAACTAGTTTTTACTATTATACAATAAAAATGAAGAGGATGATGAAAATGTTTAGAAAGTACTTTTCAATTGGCGCAATTTGTGCAGCACTTGCGATTGCGTTAGGTGCATTTGGTGCACATGGATTAAAAGAAATTGTATCGGAGCGGATGCTACAAAATTTTGAAACAGGTGTACGTTATCAGATGTATAACGCTTTAGGATTAATGTTAATTGCGCTCGCTTCAACCATGGTTAAAAATTATAAAAAGTTGGCTACTGGAGCTATTTTAATTATTGTTGGGATCATTATTTTCAGCGGTAGTTTATACATCATGGCATTAACTGGTAAAACAATACTTGGTGCAATTACACCTATAGGTGGTGTTTCCCTTATAGCAGGTTGGATTTTTGTTGTGTGGGGAATTGCAGGGAATAAAACAGATTAACATTTTTTTCTATGATATTTGACAAATTTCGATTATAATGATGTATGTAGTGTGCTCTTTATTATAAATCCATAGCAAGAAGAATTGAGGGATTACAGTTGTTGAAGCGAAAACAGTTTAATTGGTTGGAACCTTCGCTAGTTTCAGGCTATCTCATTGTCCTTTCCTTTGCTTGGATATTAATCGCAATGTTTGGAATAAGCTCTCTGAAATATCAAGTTATTCTTGGCACAGTTGGAGCAGTTCTTATTGCCACAGCGATCATACTCATGCTTCGTACAAGAAGAATATCATCAACTACGAACTATCATGAATCAATTGTAAGTACTTTGTTTCAATCTAATGCAGTCGCATTAACATTAATCAATCATGATGGAAATATTATTGAGTTAAATGATACTTCCGCACATATGCTTGGTTATAATGAAATCGAAGAGTTAATTGGGAAACCAATTATGACTGTAATTGAGCAATCAAGTCAAGAGTCACTAATCGAAGCATTACAAAAGGTACAAGAAGGACAAATAGAAAAACTAAATATTCATGTCTTACATCGATCTTCATTCCCATTAGAACTTCAAATTAGCTGTGAGCCCGTTATTCAAGATGGTAAAGTTATTGGATCTTTGATCGTAAGTCATGATCTGAGTGATCATAAGCGTAATTTGGAACGTATCCGTTACATGGCTTATTACGATGATATGACGGGATTACCCAATCGAACTTTATTTCAAATTAGATTAGATGAATCACTGCTTAGGGCAAAAGAAGATCAGAAGATGCTAAGTGTATGTTACATAGATCTTGATAATTTTAAACTTATAAATGCTTCATTCGGAAGAGAATATGCTGATCTAATGTTACTTCAAATGGCTGATCGTTTGAACCGATTATTATCTACACATGATTTTGTTGCTAGATTAGAAGGTGATGCTTTTGCATTACTTCTGAATGAAATTGATAATATTGATCAATTATTATCACGTTCACAACATATATTAGATATCATTAGTGAACCGTATGATTTGAAAGGTGTTCCTGTACATATGGGAGCAAGCATGGGTATTGCACTGAATCTTGATCCTATGGATGACGGGTTCTCGCTTTTCAAAAAAGCTGATATGGCATTAGTGAAAGTTAAAGAATCTTCTGGTGGTCATATTCTTATTTATTCAGAAGAGTGGAATAATTCCTCTTATGAGCGACTAAAATTACAACATGAAATTCATCGCGCCATACAGCGTAATGAGTTCGAACTATATTATCAACCTCAATATGATCTTATACATGGTCGTATTGTTGGGGGCGAAGCTCTTATTCGTTGGAATCATCCAACAAAAGGATTACTATCGCCAATTCACTTTATTCCACTAGCTGAAGAAAGTGGTTTGATTGTACCGATTGGTGAATGGGTCATTAGAGAAGCATGTCGTCAAAATAAAGAGTGGCTTGACGCTGGATTGCCAATCGTACCGGTTGCTGTGAATTTATCGATTCGCCAATTTGTAAGAAATGAAATGGATCAGCAAATTAAGCAAATCCTTGAAGAAACACAATTGCCTTCTCAATATTTGGATATTGAAATTACAGAGTCAATGAGTATTGATATGAATGAGATGAATCGTAAATTAATTGCGATTAGCGAATTAGGAGTGGGGATTAGCGTAGATGATTTTGGTACTGGCTATAGTTCATTCCATTATTTGAAGTCATTCCCGATTACTCGCTTAAAGATTGATCGTTCATTTGTTACAGATATTTTGAAAGAACAAAGTCATGCGGAAATCGTATCTGCAATTATTGCTATGGCACATAAATTGAATTTGCAAGTGATCGCCGAAGGAGTAGAGACAACGGAGCAATTAGATTTCCTTCGCACATTACAATGTGATGAGATGCAAGGGTATTTAAAAAGTCCACCAGTTCCTGGATATTCCTTTGAAAAATTACTTTTTGCTGGGTGAAAAGTGATTAACTACATAATACAAAAAGCCAATCTAGTATTTTCACTACTAGATTGGCTTTTTTGTATTATGCTTCAATAAAGTCTTCAATTTCAATTAATCGGAAAGTATATACTTGTTTTTCATCGACATGATAAACCGTAATAATTTGATCATTCTCATCAATGTTAATGACTCGACATGGGATACTTAACTTAATGCCTAAACCACGATTTACGATAAGGCGAATTAGTTTGTTTTGATCTTTACATTGTCTGAAAACTTCTAAGCCTAATTCATATGCACTATTGGAAGTAGTAGTTGTATTAGTAATTGAAGTTGTTTCTTGAACTGGAGTTTCAACAACGACAGGAATAGATTTCGATGATTTAGCTTTTGCTTTTCGATCGGCAATAACTTTCCCAAGTTCAATACCTGATGTTATTTTGTAATCTGTAAAATTAGTTTTGTTCAATTGTTCAATCAACTGTTGTAACGCGATTGCGTGATGTTCATTTTCAATTAAAATTTCAACATTAAATAGAAAAGAACTTTTCTCTGTGCTTGCCATAATAAATACCTCCGCGTCACTTTATTATTCTACTATATCATGAATGTTTGTATTTCTGTAGTCCTACTTAAATGATTTAATTTAGAAAATTGTCAAGGTATAAAGTCATGCTTTTTTAACTGTCAAGCTACTAAATGGGTCATTAATCTCGGTTTATGCGGGTTTTACGAAAGAAATATATTTTAAATTGGGAAATATGAAAAATATTGTTTCTATATATTTAGCTATATTCGTTGTTAACTTACAAGCATTTGATGCATATAGTAACATACGTTAACAATACCAATGAGCTACGAGAGGTGCATACAGTATGATTAAAATGATACCGTTTCAATTAAGTAGCGGTGCTACAGTAATTGGTACGGAAGTAAAGTTGCCCAAGACAACGCTGTTATCCATTTCTACAGATAAGGGCTATATTATGTGTGGAGCACTTGATGTGAGTTTGCTGAATAATAAGCTTAAAGATCGAGCAATTATTGCAGGACGGGCGGTAGGTGTGCGCACTTTGGAAGAACTGATGGATGCCCCATTAGAATCAATTACAGATACAGCAGAAGAACTTGGCGTAACCGTGGGTATGAGAGGGAAAGATGCATTAGAAAAGATGTTATAGTAGTTGCGTAAAACGTACTGAAATATGTAATAATAGTTGAAGACTCACTATATCATATGCAAGTAACCATTAGCCGGCATGTAGGTTAATGGTTTTTTTATTGAACGTGTAATAATAATTAATTTGATAAAATCTATTATCCTTTTATTACCATGTAATTTTATTGCTTTCACTAATATTTTCAATAACACACATAATTTATTAATACTATGAAAACAATGCCTTAATTATTAATGAATATACTTAGCTAGCATAATACATACATATAAGGAGCTGAGCATGTTGAAGAAGATGTACAAATCTATTGCTAGTATCATGGTGGTAGCAATTGTATTGTCAATGTTACAACCTATCATTAAGGTCAATGCGGCATTACCTGTTACTCCAAGTTGGAGCTATGGTGAAGTTGTTGATATGAGACAAAGTGAACTCGGATTTGGAGCTACATATACTTGGATGGACATGAATGTGGAGGATAGAGTACAGAAAGTACATACAGTGGAGTTTGATCCCACTAATTCAAATCTTGAATTAGTTAGTGCCACAAAGAATGGTTATGTTTCAGGTATGAAGCCACTTTCACAAATGGCTGATTATGTTGATGCAGAGGGCAGCCGCGTCATTGCAGGGATTAATGGTGACTTCTATGAAATTTCAGGTCATGCAACTGGCGTACCTAATGGAATTTTTGTGGCGGATGGTGAAATATTGATCAGCCCTGGAAGTAGTTATGCATTCGGTATGACTGCTGCTGGCGAATCAGTGTATGGTAATGTTTCATTAACAAAAACAATTTCGATAGATGGAACAACTACAGAATTAACTAGTGTAAATCGCTATCGTGATAATAACCAACTTGTAATGTTTACGAATAAATATGGAATCTCAACTGGTTCATCAACACAAGGTGTTGAAGTTGTTCTTGATGTTGTTTCAGGCGAAGTAGCGAACGGATCTAACCTAGTAATGACAGTATCAGAAGTTAAGGTAGGGCAAGGAAATACAACGCTAACGGAAGGTAAAGTTGTATTGTCAGCGTCCGGTAATAAAACATCGATTATTGAAGCGCTGCAAGTGGGACAAACGGTTACGGCTAATTTTGAATTATCAAATAACTTTGCAAATGTAACAACTGCAATTGGTGGTAATGGGCCACTTGTAGAAAATGGAGTTCCACAAAATGTAGGACCTGAAGGCACTCATCCACGTACAGCGATAGGAACAAAAGCAGATGGAACTGTAGTATTTTTCGAAGTAGATGGTCGTCAGCCTGGATTTAGTGATGGGCTTGAAATGATGCAAGTTGGTAAGTTACTTGTTGAAATGGGTGTTGTTCAAGCGATGAATTTAGACGGAGGCGGTTCGTCAACACTCATCGCAAAACTTCCTGGTCAACAAGAAGCGACAATGGTTAACTCAGGATCAGATGGATATGAGCGCAGTACTGGTAATGGACTATTGTTAGTAAATACTGCTCCGGAGTTAAATTCTGCATCTTCAATCGCAGTTACTCCAAGTGTGGAACGTGTTCTTATAGGCTCAACTATTTCATTCGAAGGTGCAGCACTTGATGCGAACTATCATCCAACTAATGTCGCTACAGATCTGAAATGGTCTGTAGATGAAGCTTTCGGAACGATTAATGATGAAGGTCAATTTACTGCAAGTCAACAAGCTGGTGAGGCAACTATTCATGTCAATGCTGGTAACGTTACTGGAGAAGCGACAATTGAAATCATTGATACATTAACAGCATTAGATTTCCCTAATGAAGAAAAAACATATACATCTGGTGAAATTGTTCAATTAAATGTTAAAGCGACTCGCAATGGTCAAGTAGTAGCAACAAGTAATAATGATCTAGATTGGAGCGTTACAGGAAATATTGGTACTGTAGATGACAACGGTATTTTCACAGCAACTTCTGAATCAGGTCAATCCGGAACTATTAGTGTAAGTTTTGGTGAAGTAACGGATTCATTTACAGTAAATGTTGGAATTCCGCCTGTCGTGTTAGAAGATTTTGAGAATGGCATTGGAAATTATGTAGCTGCAGCAGATCGTGCTAACTTATTCGAAATTGATTGGATTACTGATCAAGATTTCGTGCGAAATGGAAATGCAGCAGTTAAATTATCTTATGATTTCACAGGTAGAGAGTCTACATCTGGTGCTTACCTACAATCAACAGGTGTGGACACTAGAATTGCCATTCCTGGATATCCCGAAAAAATCGGTATGTGGGTTTATGGTGATGGTAAAGGTCATTGGCTACGTGCGCAACTTCGTGATGGAAACAATGCTGCCATTGCAATTGACTTTACTGATCAGACTAAAGGTGTCGATTGGGTAGGTTGGAAGTATGTAGAAGCAGCTGTTCCAGCAGGACGTACATTGCCATTAACAATCGAGAAACAAGTAAGATATATGGAGACTAGTTCTGCTAAAAAAGATGCTGGTGCTATTTATATCGATGATATTACAGTAACATATGGCCCAGTAGAAGGTATTGATTATGATGAACCTGAGATTGTATCATTCTCTCCAGCAGAAGGTGCAATGGTTAATACAGCTACACCAACTATAAAAATTACTGCACAGGATGCTGGATATGATGCTACAACTCATCCAGGTACTACATTGATTGACCCTAATAAAACTCGTCTATATGTGGATGGTGTTTTAGTAACACATGGTTTCTACCCACCTAAAGGTGAAATCAGTTATGTACCGACAGAACCGTTAAGCGAAGGTAATCATACTGTGAAAATTGCAGTTCGTGACTTAGCAGGAAACCAAACAATTAAAGCATGGAATTTCAAAATTAATTTAGGATCTCCATATTACGAATATAAGACTGAAGATATTGTATACGTAGGTCAAACGTATTCATTTGATATTACAGCAAAAGGTGCAAATGAATTAATAGCTGGTCAGTTAGAGTTCAGTTATATGCCAAGTGCGATGGAGAATATTGAGTTTCTTCCAAATAGTAAATTATCTAACAGTATAGTAGATTTTACTGTTGATGAAACAAATGAATTAATGAAGTTAACACTAAGTGATCTAGCCGCTGCCAAACTATCAGCTACAGATTCAATTGGTAGTATAAGATATCGAATGAAATCAGACTATTTGGGACCATATACGTTAACAGAATTAAAAGCTAATCCGAAAAAGTCAATTGGGCTAAAAGTATTAAAAGGAATTGTTGAGACTGCTTCAAAATCGGATATTAATTATAAAGGCGACTCGTTTAATATGGATGTTCAAAGTAAATATGAGTTAACTTGGGATCATCATGCTACTTCCAAAGGCGAGCCTGCAGTATTTACAATAGTAGATAAAGCTAGTCAAAAGCCAATTGAGGAAGCGCAAATGATGTTTAATGGAACGATTATTGCATCGACTTCTGATGTTAATGGTCAACTGATAACAGATGAAGTAACCACGACATCAGGTACGTACAATATACAAGTGGTGAAAGAAGATAATTATAGTCCAATAATGTCATTTGTTGTTGCGGCATCTGCTGGAACAGTAGCTCCGATGCATATTAATGTGACCTTCGGTAATGAAGCAACAACTGCTCGTAATGTTTCATGGAAAACAAGTGCAGATGTGAAGTCGACGGTAGTAGAGCTAGTGGAAAAATCTGAGTTTACTACTTTTGCAGCAGACAATGTGTTGAAAGTCGAAGGCACAAATTATTTATATACAACTGCAAATGATGGCACTGTACGAATTCATCAAGTTGAGTTGACCGACTTAAAACCTGGTACAGAATATATATACCGAGTAGGCGATGGAGCTACTAATGTTAGTAATTCAGGCCAATTCAAAACAACTGATATTAATCAAGATTCTGCAAAATTCTTATTCTTTGGGGATTCACAAGCTGCGAATGCCGCTGGTTTCGATCTATGGGGAGCAGTAGTAGATAAAGCGCTGTCTGATACACCACTAACAGATGTAGATATGATCGTCCATGCTGGTGATATGGTCGATAGTGGATATGAGCTTGAGCAATGGAATTGGTGGTTCAATGCGGTACAAAGTGAGTTAATGAATACAACATTAGTACCGATAATTGGTAATCACGAAGTATATGGAGACAATGGAACAGGTGATTATTTATCTCAATTCAATAATCCAGATAACGAGCTTACATTAACAAATGGCACTTCATTCTCTTATGATATAGCAGATACTCATTTTGTCGTATTAAACACAGAGATGGGCACAGAAGGGATAATTGAACAATCATCATGGCTAGAGAAAGATTTGGCGGAAAGTAATGCATCGTCGATCATTGTCTTCTTCCATCAAGGACCATATGGAAGTACGTATCAGAATAAGGATGTACAAAAATATTGGGTGCCGATTTTTGATCAATATGGTGTAGATCTTGTAATGAATGGTCACGATCATATTTATCTTCGCACATTTAATATGAATGGTGGCGAGATCGTAGATAACAATGAAGAAGGAACGATGTATTTAATTGGTGGTTCTTCAGGTCCTAAGTTCTATGGCTTAACGCCTTATTATTGGCAAGATGTTGTATATGAAGCAAATACACAAATTTATACGGAAGTATTAACTGATGGCGAAGGTATTTATGTCGTAGTAAAAAACGTTGCTGGAGAAGTATTAGATGAGGTCATGTTACCTACTGATAAAAAACCAACACCTACTCCAACACCAGAACCGACGCCAGTGCCAACGCCTAGTCCAACACCAGAACCGACGTCAGAGCCAACGCCTAGTCCAACGCCAGAACCAACACTAGCTCCCACTCCGAGTCCGAACCCTGGCACAGGCAATGGTGGTGTAGAAGTTCTGGAAGAAACGGTAGAGAGCATATTAAATATTACAGAGGAGCAGTTAATTTCGACTAATAATGATATGGTCGTTATTACTACGAACGATAACGTTACAGTAATCGTTTTACCTGCGAATGCAGCCACTTTGCTTAATGGCAGAAACCTACAAGTTAACACGAGTCAATGGACAATGAATATTCCAAGTGACGTCTATTCAACTTGGAGCAAATCTAATTCTACGATTCAAGTTCAAGTCGTGAGTGAGAGGGACAATGCCCATGAACTTGCAGCTACAGCCGGCAATCTAGCTAAAGCACAAGTGACGGCAATAAGTAATGTATTTGAAGTTAAGGCAACGGATAACTCGAACAAATCGGTTAGTAATCAAGCTAATAAAGTAACAATTGCTATTCCGCTAACAAAAGAGCAGCAAAATGCTACAGTTGGATTATATGAGGTCAAAGCAGATGGTACATTCATGTACGTATCAAGTAGAATTGTAGATGATAAATTACAAGCAGAAGTACAAGCGAATACCAAATACATTGTCGTTAATTACGATAAACAGTTCGATGATGTAGCTACAGATTATTGGGCGAATAAATATATTAAAGAATTATTAGCAAAAGGAATTATTCAAGGAATTTCACTTGATAAGTATGCACCTAAACAAGAAGTAACGAGAGCAGAATTTACAACGATGTTAGTTCGTATGCTTGGTCTTGAAGCTAATGGAGAAACTAGTTTTGATGATGTAGTGGGCAATAGCTGGTATGCTGATGCAATCTCGGCTGCTGTTGAAGCGGGAATTGTAAATGGAAGATCAAGCACAAGTTTTGCACCAAATGATCACGTTGAGCGTCAAGAAATGGCGGTCATGATTGCAAGAGCTTATCTATTTGCTCAAGGTCACCCATTAACGGGAGTGGAAACTCCGTTCGGGGATATAGATAAAGCTGCACCATGGGCAGTAGAATCAATTAATGCAGTCTACGGCTCAGGGTTCATCGATGGTAAATCAGCTACGACATTCGATCCACAAGGATTAGGAACTCGTGCTGAAGCAGCTAAGTTAATGCAAAAGTTATTACATGCTATGAAGTAGTAAACTTATTGTATGCGCTGATGTGAATGTAATAAATTAAAAAGCACGACATGATTATACAACATAGGGAACTGACCCCATAACGTGAGACACATCAAAACACCTTCAAGAAATGTAAATCATGTCGTAAGATATGAATACAACTTGGAGGTGTATTTTTTTATGGGAACAAGAGTGAGTTATCCAGTGGAAATAAAAATGAATGCAATTGAAATGAGGCTGCAAGGTATTCCTGTTAAGCAAGTCATGTATGAATTGAATATTCGAAATAAAACACAACTTGAAACATGGATGCGTTGGTATCGCGAAGGCCAGCTCCATCGCTTAGAGCAACCTGTAGGGAAGCAATATAGCTTTGCTAAAGGACCTGAATTCTCTTCTGAAATAGAAAAGTTACAAGCAGAGGTTCGTTTCTTAAAGCAACAAATAGACGTGCTAAAAAAGTACAAGGCGTGGGTAAGGACGTGGATAGAGAGGTAGCCATTGCCTTTATCAAACATCATGTAGAGCTGCCAGTTAAACTAGTTTGTGAGGCATTAAACATATCGAGAGCGACGTATTATCGCTGGAAGAAACATCAGAAAAACGAGAAAAGCGAAAACCTCGTTACGCTTATTCGTCAGTATTGTATTTCGCATAAGTTTAGATTGGGTTATCGTAAAATTACAGCATTAATCCATCGGACCGTTCATGTAAATCATAAAGTGGTACAACGTTTGATGCGACAATATGGCTTACAATGCCGTGTAAAACCAAAGAAACACAAAGCTATAGGACAACCTTCCATCGTGGCGGAGCACGTACTTAAACGTGAATTCAAGGCAGAACACCCTCTTCAAAAACTTGTTACAGATATTACGTACTTGCCATTTGGACAGCAGATGTTGTATCTTTCGAGTATTAAAGACTTGTATAACGGTGAAATCATTGCCTATACCATTCATTCAAAACAAAATATAGATTGTGTACTCGACACGCTAAATCAACTCCCAGAGTTACCTCAGGACTGTTTATTACATAGCGATCAAGGTTCAGTGTATACATCAAATGCTTACCAGGAAGCTGTAAAACGAAAAGGCATTACCATGAGCATGTCCCGTAAAGGTACGCCCGCTGATAATGCCCCCATTGAATCGTTTCACGCCACACTAAAGTGCGAAACATTCTATCTCGACCATTTGACCTGTACAACGACTGCAATCGTCGAACAGACAGTCAGTGATTACATTTATTATTATAACAACTTTCGCATTCAAACGAAACTAAACAACCAGTCTCCGATTGAATATCGAAAACTGGTTGCATAGAAGGTGTTTTGATCCCTGTCTCAAAAACGGGGGTCAGTTCCATAGTCATGTCGTGCTTTTAGTTGAACTCAAGTCTAGAGATTAATTAAAGTGAAACGATTACTTCAACTTCAACTAGTGCATCTTTTGGTAGACGAGCTACTTCAACAGCACTTCGGGCTGGGAATGGCTCAGTGAAAAAGCTAGCATAAACTTCATTTACTGCAGCAAAGTCGTTCATATCTTTAAGGAAGACAGTTGTCTTAACGATTTGAGACATCGTTGCACCAGCAGCTTCTACAATTGCTTTAACATTGCTAAGGGAGTGCTGAGCTTGTTCTAGGACTGTTGTAGGGAATTCATTAGTTAATGGATTAATACCAAGTTGACCAGATGTAAATAGTAGATTACCAACTTGGACTGCTTGTGAATAAGGACCGATCGCTTGTGGAGCTTCATTAGTGTGAATTATTTTTGTATTACTCATGTGTATGACTTCCTTTCGTATTTGCATATTAATCTAAGCATGTTTATTCTGTTCCTAACCACTTATTATTTTGTTGTAGTGATTTCAATTAGCTCATCATATTCTTTAAGCATCTCTTGTTGCTGTTCAGGAGAAAGTTTTGCAATACCAAAGCCAGTGTAACCCCAAATTGCAGCGAATATAATACCACTCCAACATAGAACAGCCCATGGCAGGTAATCAAGAGTAGCAACGCCGAGCGTCCCCGCCATATAAGCACCAGCAGCTGTCCAAGGTAGAATCGGCTCAATTATCGTCGCTGAATCTTCAATCGTACGACCAAGATTTTTTGGATGAATTCCTCTACGAACATAAGCTTCTCGAAGCATTTCTCCTGGCATTAAAATAGAGATTTGACCGTTACTTGTAACCCCAATCATAGTAAGACCAACGGCAATAGTCATAAGGATTAGTGAACCAGTAGATTTTACTTTTTGAAGTAGTTTATTAATAATAAGTTCAAGTGATTTTGTCATAGAAACAATACTTGCGAATGTAATAGCACAGAAACAGATTAGTAATGTTGACATCATTGAACTCATACCGCCACGATTTAGTAGTCGTGTAATATCATAGATTACATTAGTAGAATCAAATCCAGCAATATTAACCATGGTTACATTGAATCCGTTTACAACGGAAACAATAACATCTTGAATAGTAAATCCTTGAATAAGCATACCATTCATCATAGCAACGATTGATGCAATTAACATGACTGGAATTGTAGGCTTTTTCAAAATGGATCCAGCAAGAACAATAATAATAGGTAGTATTAATAAAATATTCCAGTCAAATATCGTATCGAGGGTAGTTAAAATTGTGTCTACTTTTTCAGGGATTACTGCGTCAGCAGCGCCAGAATTTAATCCAGTTACGACATATACGATAGCAGCTACTATGAATGAAGGAACAGTCGTATATAGTAAATGACCAATATGTTCATATAAGTTTACGCCAGTAGCAAGAGCTGCGATATTTGTTGTGTCTGATAATGGGGATAATTTATCACCAAAGTAAGCACCAGCTACGACAGCACCAGCAACAGCATACAAATTTATATCCATGCCAGCTGCTACGCCCATAAATGCGACACCAATTGTACCAGCAGAACCCCATGAAGTACCAGTACATAAAGAAACTACAGCAGTAACTAATAATGCAGTAATAATGAGGAACTGAGGATCGATAATTTTCAAACCATAGTAAATCATCATTGGAATCGTTCCGCCGACCATCCATGCTCCTATCATAAAACCAACAGTAATAAGAATTAAGATTGCGGGCATTGTTTTAGCAATTTTACCAGAAATCGCTTCCATCATGTCATTGTAAGAGTAACCAAGACTAAGTGCAACGCAACCAGCAACAATAGCAGATAATATAATTAATGGCTCAGGTGGTAGTTCAAATAATACATATCCAAAACTTAAAAAAACAATCATAGAGATTATTGGTAACAACGCTTGAAATAATGTAGGGAGTTTGTGTTCTTTCTGAACTTGTACTTTAGAATTACTCATATGGGTTCACCTCGTTATAAAGTATAAAACTCTAGTTAGTTAATAGATGAATACGTTGCGAGCATGCGATGAAGTGCTTCTTCAAGTATTACTTTTGGAGCAGCTAGATTAATTCTAATAAAGCCATTTCCTTGTGAACCAAACGAGCTACCGAAACTTACACTTACCCTTGAATTCGTAACAATCCATTCTTTAATTTGTTGTTCATCATGAAATAAATTTCTGCAATCAATCCATAGTAGATACGTGCCATCTGGCTCGATCACCTTGAGTTTTGAAAAATGGTCTTTAATAAATGCGCTTACAAATTGAAGATTAGATTCGAGATATATTTGTAATTGCTGTAGCCAAACATCACATTCCTCATAGGCTACTTCTAATAGTGGAACTGCAAAAAATGTAGGATTGTGAATGCCAGCTTTTAGTAAACTATTTTGAAATTTTTTGCGAAGTTGCAGATTAGGAATAATAATATTAGCGATTTCAATACTTGCTAAATTAAATGTTTTACCAGGTGAGGTGCAGATAATGCTACGCTCTGCAATTTGTTCGCTTAATCGAGCGATAATGGTATGTTCATGATTAGGTCGTATAAAATCTGCATGAATATCATCGGATACAATAAGTACATCATACTGAACGCAAAGTGAAGCCATTTTCTCTAATTCCGTTATTGTCCAAACTCTACCCGTCGGATTGTGTGGTGAGCATAGAATTAGTAATTTAACTCCTGATTTCATATGACGCTCCATATCATCAAAGTCAATTTCATATCGACCGTTGTTGAGTAGGAGAGGACTCGCTACAAATTTTCTGTCATTCAATGCTACAGCATTAGCTATAGGTTGATATGCTGGTGTATGCATCAAAACAGCATCACCTGGTTCAGAGAAATCTTGAATGATCAATGAAACGGCTTGTACAATTCTTGGACAGAACACAATCCAATCTGTAAGGACCTCCCATTGATATCTACGTTGAAGCCACATTTGGACGACTAGATAGTATTTTTCATACAACTCTGTGTAGCCGTAAACTCCATGAGATGCAAATTCCATTGCTTTATCAATAATTTGTTGAGGAGCTTGTAGATCCATATCTGCAACCGATAATGAAATAACATCACTACCGTTAGATAAAGCACAACCGTCCCATTTTGCACTATTGGTACCAAAACGGCTAATCAATTTATCAAAGCTTGTTTTCATATTCCCACCACCCTAAAACTTTTCATTAGCTTCCTAGATATACTTATCGTAAATGAAAAGTTGCTCCTGAAGCATAACCAAACTAGTCTTTTAATTTCTGAAGATAACGGTATATTGTTGGTTCAGAAGTATTTAACGCTTTAGCAACTTGCATAACGCCACCCTTTAACAAAAATACGCCCTGATCATTCAATTGTTTGACGAGTTCCATTTTTTCGGAAGAAGAGAGTCGGTCAAGTGGTATTTCTGATTGGGCTACTATAGTTTCAATAACATGAGTAAGTATATCGTCAACATTGCCTTGTAAATACTCAATTGCTGGTTTGTCATCAGCAACTTTCAAAGGAGTTTCTGTTGACGATGGAATTAAGCCGCCACCTGTTAGAATATCTTGAATCCAGCTTGCAGCAACATCCAAATGCGTAATGTCAATATTAAGGCACATCATTCCGACGAGTGTACCATTTTCATCTTTGATAAAAAAAGTAGAGGAACGATAAGATTGGCCGTTAGAACCCTTACTCTTGTAGTTAGCGATATAAGCTTCGTTCTGGTAGGTTTTATCTTGTAGCAACTTTAATACTAGATCAGTTGAACCATCACCAATTTTTCTTCCGCTAATGTATCCGTTCTCAATATGGATAATAGAATGTTCTAAATTATCAATATCATGTATGACGACTTCACATTTGGGACCTATTATAGCTGCTATAAAAGAAGCAATAGGAAAATGTTTTTCTAAAATAGCTCTGTTTTTGATACTCATTGCGTACCTCCTTTCTGTGAATTGAGTATGAGTTAAGGGTTAGAAGGAAATGATAATATTTTCTTACTTAATGATAATTTTTTATTACAATAATAGATTATCATCATTTGATTACGTTTTCAATACTTTTTTATTAATTAACATTAAATAATGATAAAAAATTATTAATAAAATTAAATAAATAAATGATGATTAAATAAATAATAATAAAAAAGCCTTGAACCCCAAAGGAGAACAAGACTTTAATTATAGAAGAACTATTTAGTTGCTGAACAATTTGCGAAGATTTTCCTCGAACGGAGCTGTAACAATACCTTTTTCAGTGATAATACCTGTTACATATTCATTAGGAGTAACATCGAATGCAGGATTGAATACTTTTACTCCTTGTGGAGCAGTACGTTTGCCAAATCCTTCAGTTACTTCTTCCGCTGGACGTTCTTCAATCGGAATCTCGCTACCTGTTGGAGTATTCAAGTCGATTGTTGAAAGTGGGCAAGCTACATAGAAAGGAATACCGTGTGCTTTAGCTAGAACTGCTACACTGTACGTACCAATTTTGTTGGCAACATCACCATTAGCGGCTACGCGGTCAGTACCAACGATTACTGCATCTACCCAGCCTTTTGACATAACCATACCAGCCATATTATCGCAAATTAGCGTTACATCAATACCAGCTTCATGTAATTCAAATGCTGTTAGGCGAGCACCTTGAAGTACCGGACGAGTTTCGTCAGCGAATACACGCAAGTTCATGCCACGCTCTTTTGCAAGGTAGAAAGGAGCTAGTGCTGTACCGTATTTTGCTGTAGCAAGACCACCAGCATTACAGTGAGTTAGGACACCCATATCTTCTTTGAAAAGAGATAGTGCATATTCACCGATTTGACGGTTAGTTTCTTCATCTTGTGTTTGAATTGCAATCGCTTCTTGTTCAAGTGCTACTTTGCAATCAGCAAGTGAGAAGCCTTGAGCCATATATTGATCGGCAGCTGCTGTCATACGATCTAAAGCCCAGAACAGGTTAACAGCTGTAGGACGAGAAGTTGCCAAATATTTAGCGGATTCATGTACAGATGCAATCCATTGTTCAGTAGTTGCTGCATGTTGACTTGCAATAACAACGCCATATGCTGCAGCTATACCGATCGCAGGAGCACCACGAACTTGCATAGATTGAATAGATTCCCAAACACTCTCTTGAGTCGTTAATTTTAGATAAATAATTTCTTCAGGCAGTAGACGTTGATCAAGAAGATCAATCACTCCATCTTTCCAAATTACAGATTGTAGTCCAACATATTTTTCAGTCATTATAATAATTCCTCTCTACTCATGTTCTATTTCTCTAGTTGCGCTTAACAATTTGAACGAGCTCATCAATGGATTGAATCGAACGATTACGAATGATCAATTCAGTACCAATCGCTAAAGTTTTACGCTGTGCAATATTACGCACGGCGTCATTCGGAATACGATCGATGTCAGCGACATGTGCAAGCCCAACAATACGTCGTACCATTTTTGCCCCAGTGAAACCTACAGCATCTTGAAGTAAATGTTGCATATAGTATGCCTTATATCCACTAGCTTCATTAGCGATGCGGTCAACACCACGCTCATTCCAAAGTGTTATAAATTTATCTTGAAATTGATTCCAAATGGAAACAATTGTATCAAGTAAGTTGTTGCGGTAAGCTTCACGTTGATTCTCATCAGCGATCCAATGTTCTTGACCCGCGTAATTTAATATTAAGTTAGCGAATACTGCCCCGATATCGAAGCCCATAGGACCATAATATGCGAATTCTGGATCGATAACTTTAGTAGAACCTTGTTTAATGAAGATACTTCCTGTATGAAGATCACCGTGTAGTAAGGCTTCAGCTTTTGTAAGGAATTTCTCTCTTAGAATAGCTATTTCAAGATGAAGTTGATCATTACTGCGTAACGCTGAAGCTGCATCTTCAATCGCTTCTTCGTAATTGTTATTAGTAGATAGTGTGTATGGATCATCAAAAATTAAGTCTTCAGTGATTTTGCATAGATCAGGGTTGATAAAGCTTTTTACAAGAAGTTTTTTATCTTGCTGATTCATTCCTAGATCTGATGTTAGGAAAAGTGTATTGGCCATAAAGGTAGAGATATGATCTGCGAACAGTGGATATTGATTACCTTCAATTAATCCTTGACGCATAATGATATGATCGCTCAAATCCTCCATAATAGTTAAAGATAGCTCTGAATCGTATTTATATACTTGAGGTACCAAACCAGGAGCTAACTTACCTTCCAATATTAGCTTTTCACTTTCGATTCGTGCACGGTCAAGTGAAAGCGGCCAAGATTCGCCGACGACTTTAGCATAAGGAAGTGCTTGTTTCATAATTAAGCTCTTGCCACTTACTTCATCTGTAATATGAAAAACGAGGTTCAAGTTCCCATCGCCGATTTCTTTACAATTCAAAGAAGCATTTGCCGGGAAAAATTGTTCCATACCAAGAGCAATTTCTATAGCTTCTTGCTCTGTTAAAGGATGATATGATGACATACCGTCCACCTCCATTATCAATATCGTTCATACACCATAAGTTATAGTATAATAGATATTGCTACGACGTGGTATAAGTAATTTGTAATTCCTAGTGAATTTATATGAATTTTCAATGACTTTTAAGCATGTGAAATAGAAAGGAGCAATTCAAACGATGCCAACAGAAAATAAAGCTATTGCTTTAAAAGAATGGGCAGTTACAGTAGGAGCCTTATTGCAAGGAGAGTTAATATTTGTTATGCGTAAAGGTGGAATTGTCGAAGAAACTAGAGATTTCGAACTACTATCTCCACAATTTTATTTAATGCCTGCATATGAACATCAAAAGGAGCATTTGCTCAAAGAACCATTTCAAGGACGAATAGCTGCTACGATGACTGATTGGACCCCTACTCAGTCGCATATGAAGCTTGAAGGGTATGCTAAAGTTGTTGAGGACATTGAAATAACTAGTGAAAATCAGCTACAAGCATTACGCGATTTACATATATGGACAGATGAATTTGCAACAGAAAGGTTGAAGTGGAAGAAGAAAAATCCACTTCATCTGTTAATTATGCGTGTTTATCGTTTGGAAAGTCCAGTAATGCCACCGATGCGTGTTCCTTATACGGGCTGCAAATCATGGGTAAGAATAGAGGACGAGCTTACTGAAAGTAACTTAGTTCCTGTTCTGACGGATGAGGTGTTTGAGCAGAAGTACAATGAAATTAAACTTGCACTTGAAGAGGTAGTTCAATAAGCGAACTTTAATAACGATGAATGGCTTTGTAGGTTACTCGACATCGAATATGTCCCCCATCGAAAGCCTGCGTGTGCTCACGTACACAATACGTACGCTGCGCTACTCGTTTCTGCTGTGGGTCATCTTCTTGGTTCTGAAAGCCCACTTCTTGAACTTTCAATGGAAGAGGTAGTTCAATAAGCGAACTTTGATAACGATGAATGGCTTTGTAGGTTACTCGACATCGAATATGTCCCCCATCGAAAGCCTGCGTGTGCTCACGTACACAATACGTACGCTGTGCTACTCGTTTCCGCTGTGGGTCATCTTCTCGATTCTGAAAGCCCACTTCTTGAACTTTCATTGGAAGAGGTAGTTCAATAAGTGGGCTTTGATAACGATGAATGGCTTCGTAACGTAATAGACATCGATTTACGAAGGCTCTCTGATGTGAACTTGTATTGATGTGGTATAAATTTGCATAAAGTCGCTGACTCATTGATTTATAACTAAAACTAAATTATAATGATTATTGAGAATCAATGAGAATCAATAATCATTTATATTGTTAATAACCTTTGGAGGGATTAAATATTATGTCGACGCATTTTGTCATCGAAGGTCTTAAAGCAGAGATCGAAGGAAAAGAAATACTTAAAGGAATCAACCTTGAAATTAAAGGCGGAGAAATCCATGCGATTATGGGACCTAACGGTACTGGTAAATCAACATTGGCTTCTGCGTTGATGGGTCATCCGAAATACGAAGTAACTAGCGGAGAGGTTTCACTTGACGGCGAAGACGTACTTGAAATGGCAGTTGATGAGCGTGCTCGTGCTGGTCTGTTTCTTGCAATGCAATACCCATCTGAAATTTCTGGAGTAACAAATTCTGACTTCTTACGTAGCGCAATTAACGCTCGTCGTGAAGAAGGAAGCGAAATTTCATTGATCAAATTCATTCGCCAAATGGAAGCAAAAATGAAAGAACTTGAGATGAACCCTGAATTTGCTCACCGTTACTTGAATGAAGGTTTCTCTGGTGGTGAGAAAAAACGTAACGAAATTCTTCAAATGATGTTGCTTGATCCCAAATTAGTTATTCTTGACGAGATTGACTCTGGTCTTGATATCGATGCACTTCGTATCGTAGCTAATGGCGTGAATGCAATGCGTTCAGAAGAACGTGGATTCTTAATTATTACGCATTACCAACGTCTTCTTGACTATATCACTCCTGACTTCGTACACGTAATGATGCAAGGTCGCATCGTAAAATCTGGTGGACCTGAACTTGCACAACGTCTTGAGAAAGAAGGATATGACTGGGTTAAAGAAGAACTTGGCATTACTGATGAAACGGTTGGCCAGGCCTAATCGGAGAAGGAGGCATTTGCAATGAGTACACAATTAACTTCTCCAACCGATCGTCAATCTGCGGAGACATTAGCACATAGCAAGGGTGAACCTAGCTGGCTAGTTGAACTTCGTGGTAAAGGTGCTGAACTTTCAACAACTTTACCATGGCCAAAACCTGAAAAGGTGAAAATCGAACGCTGGAATCTTTCGGCGGTTGGACAATATGAAACATCAACAGCAGTAAACTCCATTAGTGAGCTACCTGCATCTGTACAAGAATTGATTGCTGAAGGAACTGAAAACTTACTTGTTCAGAAAAATAGTGGCGTTGTTTGGTCACAATTATCTGCTGAATTAGCAAGTAAAGGTGTTATCTTCACTGATCTTGAAACAGCGTGCAAAGAACATGGTGAGCTAGTTCAACAATATCTTTTCCAAGCGGTTAAGGTAGATGAAGATAAGCTGACAGCTTTGAATGCAGCAATATGGAATGGTGGCGTATTCGTATACGTACCGAAAAATGTTGAAGTTGAACTTCCACTTCAAGCAGTACTATTCAATGACAATGCAGAAGCTACTTTTGCTCCACATATCGTAATCGTTGCTGATGAGAATAGCCGAGTAACTTACGTTGACTCTGCAGTTTCTATTAAAGAATCTGTAACAGCTAACTTCACTCATCCAGCTATTGTAGAAGTTTTCGTTAAAGCTGGCGCACAAGTTCGTTTTGGAACTGTACATGCTTTATCTGATAACGGTGTAGATCTTTCTCTACGTCGTGCAATTATCGAGAATGATGGTCGTGTTGAATGGATTATCGGAGACTTGAATGATGGTAATACTGTTTCTGATACGAAATCTGTCCTTATGGGCAGAGGATCATCTTCCGATGCGAAAATTATTAGTGTAGGTCAAAACAAACAACAATTAAGCTTAACAACGGGGGCTGTTCACTTCGGTAAAAGCTCTGATAGTAACATGGTTACTCGTGCCGTTATGCGTGATTCTTCTTCAGCAATCATTAACGGTATTACGAAAATCGAGCACGGCGCAACAAAAGCTAACGGTGTTCAAGCTGAGAAGGTTCTTATGCTTAGTCCGAAAGCTCGTGGTGATGCCAATCCGATTCTACTCATTGATGAGGATGATGTAACTGCAGGACATGCGGCAAGTGTTGGTCAGGTTAACCCTGAACAAGTCTACTACCTAATGTCACGCGGTATTACTAAGGAAGATGCTGAGCGTTTGATCATACATGGATTCTTAGCTCCAGTCGTGTCAGAAGTTCCAGTTGAAGCAGTTCGTGATCAATTGCAGCGTCTACTTGAAAGGAAGCTTCAAGGATGAATATAAATGCGATTCGGGAACAATTTCCGATATTGCATCAAGAGATTAACGGGCATCCACTCGTTTATCTAGACAGCGCGGCATCTTCACAGAAGCCGCGTTCCGTCATTGATGCGGTGAGTAAATATTATGAACTTGATCATGCGAATGTACATCGTGGTGTACATTCATTGGGATCTCGTGCAACTGATGCTTATGAAGGTGCTCGTGAGAAGGTGGCTAAGTTTATTAATGCTCCTTCGCCGGAGCAGATCGTATTTACAAGAGGTACGACAACTGCTCTTAATCTAGTTGCCTCAAGCTATGCTCGCTCTGTATGTCGTGAAGGTGATGAGATCGTGATAACTCAAATGGAGCATCACAGTAACCTTATCCCTTGGCAACAAGTAGCAAAAGCAACAGGCGCAACATTAAAATATATTCCTCTTCAAGCTGATGGAACGATTTCTATAGCTGATGCAGAAGCTACGATTACAAGTAACACGAAAATTGTTTCTGTAACTTATGTATCTAATGTGCTTGGCTGTGTAAATCCTATTAAAGAGCTTGCAGCAATCGCTCATCGTAATGGTGCGGTTATGGTAGTCGACGGAGCACAAAGTACACCGCATATGCGTGTAGATGTGCAAGATCTTGATGTTGACTTCTATGCATTGTCAGGTCATAAGATGTGTGGACCTACGGGAATCGGTGCATTGTATGGTCGCCGTAGTCTGCTTGAGAATATGGAGCCAATTGAATTTGGCGGTGAAATGATTGATTTCGTAGAGTTGTATGACTCTACTTGGAAGGATATCCCTTATCGCTTTGAAGGGGGTACACCTATTATTGCTGGTGCTGTCGGCTTAGGTGCTGCAATTGACTTCTTAGAGGAAATCGGGATGGAAGCCGTTGACGAGCATGCAAAGCAATTGACCAAATATGCATATGATGTATTGTCTAACGTAGATGGCCTAACGATATACGGTCCAAAACAGGATCGTGTTGGATTAGTAACCTTTAATCTAGATGAAGTGCATCCACATGATGTAGCAACAGTGTTAGATACGAAGGGTATTGCTGTACGTGCAGGACATCATTGCTGTCAACCGCTTATGCGCTGGCTTAATGTTTCTGCAACGGCAAGAGCAAGCTTCTATGTATACAATACAACAGATGAAATTGATCAATTAGTCGAAGCATTAATTCAGACAAAGGAGTTCTTCGGCTATGGAATTGAATGATTTATATCGTCGTGTCATTATGGATCACTATAAGAACCCACGTAATCGTGGAGAAATGCAAGACGAGTCAGTAGCGATTCAACTTAACAATCCTACTTGCGGCGATCGTATTTCTCTGCAATTACAGCTTGAAAATGGTATTGTTACTGATGCCAAGTATACTGGCGAAGGTTGTTCGATTAGTATGAGTTCAGCATCAATGATGACTGAAGCCGTAAAAGGTTTGAAATATGAAGAAGCACTTGCACTTGCTGAACGTTTCTCTTCATTAATGAAGGGTGCGGACGAAGAGTTCGAGGAACTTGAAGATATTGAAGCTCTATCTGGTGTGAATAAATTCCCTGCTCGTATCAAATGTGCTACGTTAGCTTGGAATGCCCTTCGCAAAGGTATTGAATCACAGAAATAATTCGATATAGATTGATAAGAAGTAGATTCAGTACAACCTTCCGATGTACTTTTCATTTTCAGAAAGGGAATCGTGAAGCTAAGAAAAGTTTAAGGAGTGTGACGGAACATGGCTAAGTCAATGCCAGAAATGGAAGATTATAAATATGGTTTCCGCGATGAGCATAAATCAATCTTTCAATCAGGTAAAGGTCTAACAGAAGAAATCGTTCGTACCATTTCTTCTATGAAAAACGAACCTGAATGGATGCTTGAATTCCGCTTGAAATCGTTAGAGACATTCAACAAAATGCCAATGCCTACTTGGGGTGGCGATATGTCTGATCTTGATTTTGATGATATTCAGTACTATGTTAAACCTTCTGAAAAGCAAGGTAAAACATGGGAAGAAGTTCCACAAGAAATTAAAGAAACTTTCGATAAGCTAGGTATTCCTGAAGCTGAACAAAAGTTTCTAGCTGGTGTATCAGCTCAGTATGAATCTGAGGTTGTATATCACAGCATGCAAGAGGATTTGGAGAAGCAGGGCGTAATCTTCACAGATACCGATACTGCACTTCGTGAATATCCAGAAATTATGAAGGAGTACTTCGGTACAATTATTCCTCCAAACGATAATAAATTTGCTGCATTGAACAGTGCGGTATGGTCTGGTGGTAGCTTCATCTATATACCAAAAGGTGTACAGTGTGATGTTCCATTGCAAGCGTACTTCCGTATTAACTCTGAGAATATGGGACAATTCGAGCGTACGTTAATTATTGCTGATGAAGGTTCATCTGTTCACTATGTTGAAGGATGTACAGCTCCAGTATATAGCACGAATTCTCTACACTCCGCTGTAGTAGAAATTATCTGTTTGAAAGATTCTCGTGTTCGTTATACTACGATTCAAAACTGGGCTCCGAACATCTATAACCTAGTAACGAAGCGTGCTGTTGCTGATGAGAATGCTTCTATGGAATGGGTCGATGGTAACATTGGTTCTAAGCTAACGATGAAATATCCTGCAGTTGTTCTTCGTGGACGTGGCGCTAGAGGTACAGTACTTTCTATCGCTGTTGCAGGTAAAGGTCAACTTCAAGATGCTGGTGCGAAAATGACTCACTTAGCACCTGATACAAGTTCTACGATTATTTCTAAATCCATCTCTAAACATGGTGGTAAAGTTTCTTATCGTGGTCTTGCTCATTTTGGACGCAACTCAGATGGCGCGAAATCTAATATTAAATGTGATACATTGATTTTAGATAATCAATCGACTTCTGATACTATTCCTTACAATGAAATCTTGAATGATAATATCATTCTTGAGCATGAAGCAACAGTATCAAAAGTATCTGAAGAGCAATTGTTCTATCTGATGAGCCGTGGTCTAAGTGAAGACGAAGCGACTCAAATGATCGTAATGGGCTTTATTGAGCCATTCACGAAAGAACTTCCAATGGAATATGCGGTTGAGATGAACCGTTTGATCAAATTCGAAATGGAAGGTTCTATCGGTTAATAATATTTTTCAAACATATGTAACGCTTTATCGAATCCGTAGAATTTTCTACGGATTCTTTTTTTTACTTAGCTTATATAAAGTCTAAAATTCGGAAAAATTGTTATGAAGAGAATCAAAAACGGATTTTACACCAAAAATAGAACATATGTTCTATTTTTGGTGTAAAAAAAACACCTTGCTTTAGTAAAACGCAAGATTACAGCTTACAAATACTTAGTGGTTCTAAATACAGAAGAAAATTTTGATAGGTGATATATAAACCATATTTACGTTGATAGTGATCGATTGTTTGTTGTAGAAACTCTTCTGTTACTCCAAGCCACTCAGCAATACAGTGGCGCCCCTCGATACCAGCTTGTCCAGCTTCTACAATTCTAGATAAAGGAATGAGATATTCATAACCCCAGGAGCGAGCTCGATACTCTTGCTTGCAATTTCGAATATCTTTCTGATTAAGGATATTTCCTGTAGATGTATGATAATGTCCCAGTTCTTCAGACAAAATACACGCTTTTTCTATTGAAGTATGTATTCGCTTATTAATACAAATTACACTATCTTTATAAAGTCCTTTTAGTTTTTGAGGCATGAGTTTCTCATAGGTGTAAATTCCTTGCTGCTCTGCCTCAAGTAGCAGATTATCATAAGTCAAATTGACTTCACCTCGGATGCGATTAGTTCTCACTTCTTTTGGATCTTACAAACTTCTTAAAAGCCTCTATTTCATCAAGTTCCTCTTCTGACCATTCTTCGCCATCATGATGAGCTGCGATCGTTTCAGGTTCGTATGATTTACCGTTAGCAATTGCTTCTAATTCTTCTACTGTTATACCAAGTGCTTTACAGACTTTGATGACATTTTCTACAGCAGATCTGCCGAAGCCGCGATCTAACATAGACCGCAGTGTTGTATAAGGTAATCCTGCTTTCTCAGCAAATACCTTAGTGTTTAATCCGCTTTGTTCAATGAGTTGCTTTGCTGCAGCAGCTAACTTCACTTTAAACCCTCCTTGAAAATCATACGGAATACCGTACATTCAACTACAGTATATAACGTTTAAAAGAAATTGTAAATATTCAATATCGCACTTTTTCCTTGTAAAACAGTTGACTTGGTACGAAATTGAGTATATAGTGAAGATGAAATACGAAATTGAGTATTCATGGAGGTGATTGAATGTTTCGGAATTTGGAAGCCGAGATGGCGAGAAATGGCGTTAACAAGGGGGACTTCGCCAAATTCCTAGGTGTTAGGTATGCGACAGTTATAGATAAGACAAAAGGAAGAAATAGATTTTACCTTGATGAAGCAAGCAAGATTCAACGCCACTTTTTTCCGGATTGTACAATTGAATATCTTTTTGAAAAAGACATTGACAATACGCACATTACAGTGCAATCGCTGAATTGAAAAAGGCTATCGAGGGTTAGGAGCCTCAATAGCCCAGCAATAAAAATAACTTAGAAATAGTGTATCACTAGCAAAAGGAGAATTCAATATGAAGGCAACAGGTATTGTTCGTCATATCGACGATCTTGGTCGTATCGTTTTACCGAAAGAGCTTCGCCAGACCTATGATATTAGGGAAGGAGATCCACTCGAAGTCTTTGTTACTGATAAAGGAATTATGCTTCGTAAATATGCACCTGGCTGCTTGCACTGTGGCAGTAAGGTAAAGCTGTACTTACTTGAAGGTAAGAAAATTTGTTTGGAGTGTCGAATAAAAATCTGTCGTACTTTAGTCAGGTAGCAACACCTATTCATAATTCAATTCATATAAGCGGTAAATCCGTTGTGGAATCTTGAACTATTATTAGTGTGAAATGAGGGTGTTCAATTGGATTTAGTTCAGAAAGCTTTAGCTAATATGGAACGATTTGAAAAGCAGAACCCCAGTATTGTTACAGCAATGGGGGAAGGAGTTCTTGTAGCTGCTTACGATGCTGAAACAAATAGGGTGATAACTAAAGAAATTACAGAAGGCACGTTAAGAGTGCAAATTATTAAGGAAGCTTATTTTATTCCCTAACAGAATTAAATTTGAAAACTTATATAAGCTTAAGCGTAAGTTCTTTAATGTCTGCCTCAGATAAATTGTTATTAGATTTGTCTATAATATATTGCAATGCATCTTCAAAATTAATTACTTCAGATGAATTTTCATGGACATATTGATTAAACAAGTTTCTAATCTCTATCTGATCGTTATATCTAATTTTAGTAACAGTAGAAGAGTTTTTCGAATTGATTTGAGACTTTAAATCTATAATGTCTGTTTGAATATCATCGAGCATTTCTAGAATTAAACTTGAAGCCGACACTTCTGTAGATTCAATCGTAACAGATTTAAAGTCACCAAAGCTTTTCAGAAAAGGTGAGTGATCAGCGTCTTTTACAGAGTCTAAGTAAGTTCCTATTACTTTAGTTAATAATGTGTTCTTAAAATCAACTATTTTGCTGAATCTCAGATCTCTTGGGTAATCAATATGCTCAATCACACCGGTATCAAACGAGTAATTGGTTTTGTCATCTTTAACAATTATGGTTGGCTTATCAAAGGCCAGTCTCATTCCGAGTTCGAACATTACGTTAGGATTTTTACAACTTACATCACAGATAACAATATCGGAATTGTAAAGCCCTTGGACAATTCGTTTGTGGATTAATCCGACGCTATTTGATTCACTAACTATTTTAGTTTCAAACTCATAGCCATCTACATCATTAAGAGCTGAGATGATTATACTTTTAACTTCTGCCCAGTGTTCTGGTTTACAATTATCAATTTCTGCAATAGGCATCACTAAACCAAGGTTTATTTTAATCAATTCTTTAGCCATTTGAACCTCCGCATGAGTTTAATTGATAACTATATTTTACCATTTTATATTGTTTGTAGTCTATTAATATTGAGTATTTAAGTATAAAAATGATGAAGCCGTTGCACGAAATATTCTATTTCATAAAAATAATAGTTTAAGGAGAGTGATCGGTATGACTGAACAACAAGTCGTCGAACAATTAAGTAATTATAAGAGGTTGGTAGCACGCAAGCGAGTGCTGGAAACATATTCTGTAGGTGCAGGTATTACAATTAGTAGACTAAACCAAGATGATCAATTGCAGGAACTACATCATAAGCTTAGAGGAATGCCAAGTCACATGTATTTGTCTAAGAGAGAACAAAAGTTAGAGTCAGTAGCGCACAGTTATCTTGAGCACTATCCTGCTGGAGTGAAAAGCCAAGAAAAAGCAATTCCATCGATAGGCAATGATGCTACCGATACAAAGTTACTAAGAGAACTTAAACAAAAAATAGAAAAAGTTGTAGCCGCTAGAGGTTATGAGATAAGAGATGATATTGATGCTGTACTTGACAGAGTAGCTGAGCTACAGAGCTTACAAGAAGATATCCAGAAAATAGACAATATATTTGAAGCACTTGAAAATTACAAGCCAGAGTATGCTCAATTACTTCGTAACCACTATTTAGAGCAAAAATCTTGGAGTAACGTAGCATTTGAGCTGAATATCTCTAAAGATGTATTCTATAGACGTAGAAAAAAAGCAATTTTGGAGTATGAAAAACTAGCGAATTAATAGAGAATGATATGCAACCAATGATGTGAAATTTCGTGTTAAGATGATATTGTCAAACGAATTAGAAATGAGGAAAAGTCGTCCACAAGGACGGCTTTTTATTTTCTTTTATTTCATAGTTTGATGATATGGAGTATACATCTTGGGTACGAAAAACTAGCGAATAAATAGAGAATGATATACAACCAATGATGTGAAATTCCGTGTTAAGATGATATTGTCAAACGAATTAGAAATGAGGAAAAGTCGTCTGCAGGCAAAGCTTTTTATTATCTTAATTTCATAGTTTGATGTAATGGAGTATATATATTGGAGTACGAAAAACTAGCGAATGAATAGAGAATGATATACGAACAATGATGTGAAATTCCGTGTTAAGATGATATTGTCAAACGAATTAGAACTAAGGAAAAGTCGTCCAAGACGACTTTTTTAGTAACTTTTATTTTATAGTTTGATGATATGGAGAATCTTAATTTCACTTCGCTTGATGATCGAGTATCGTAAGAAACAGAATAAGAGTAGTAGAAGTCGTCCATCAATCGGGACGACTTTTTATTATGTCGTCTTTTCAGTACTGAAGACGTTAAAGAACAGGATGCCCTAGAAGTTATCGGGATAAATGAGTAGATGAACGGAGGGATGGACATGAAAAAAGACGAATTGGCAATATTCATCAAATGATTATTTTGACTACAAAGGATTGGGCGTAATGACGAAATTGGGAAACTTCGATTTTCGTGAATTCGAAAAGTATCGTGACAATCTTAAAGCAATGGAAAAAGCGGTACCAGGTTTTTTAGAAGAATGTGTACAGGAACTTGCTAAAAGACTATTAGATAAGTCAATAGGTCGTACACCCACAGATCAGGAAGATGTACGTAGAGGCTGGACGATTGGCAATGTGATTTTTACATCTAATGGTGCTGCCATTCAAGTGTTTAACGTTAATGAAAGTTCGTCCTTTGTAGAATATGGACAACGATTAGCTAACGGTCGAGGTTGGAAAGAAGGCAAGTTTATGATGACTATCTCATTAAAAGAGTTGGAGCAACAAATACCAACTATTTTAGAGAAGAAAATGAAACGATGTGTAAAAGGGTTTTTGGGGTGAGATTATGCAAGTCACTATTAATGATGTACGTTACGCAGCCAATGATGCACTTGAATTAGCATTTCCTGATATACCAGTAACTAGCGAGGAAATCAGAGAAGTTATCGACTCACCTTATTTTTATGTGCGATTGTTGGAACCTACATTAACTCAAGAGCTTGGACGAAGATACAGAAGAATTCTTCCATTTGTTATTCGTTATGCTGGGTCTGATCCTTCTAGCGATGAATTGTATGAAATGGGCGAGAAATTAACAACAGCATTGAAATGGATTAAAGTAGCTGAAGCTCAGTATTTGGGACAAGGAATGAGTTTTCAAATTGTAGATGAGGTCCTGCACTTTTTTGTAACGTTCAGCATGCTCGGTTATGATCAACAACCACATGACACTAAAATGCAAAGACTTGAGCAGGAGGAATATGTTTTATGAGTGATAAAGACAAGGATGCGTTATTTACTAAAACGCAATTTTTGAGTTCTAGACAACGTCCTGGGCAAGAGAAGGACATACTTGCAAGTGTTTTTGAAGATGGTAAGCATTACACGATTGCAGAAGCGGAAAAGGCTATTCAATCGTATCTAAAAAGGAGAGTGAAGTAAGTGGCTGGTGGAAAATGGGAAGTTCAAAATAAAGTAAGACCGGGCGTTTATATTAAATTCAAAGCAAAACCGCAACCTCTTGGTAATCTAGGAGATCGAGGAATTGCAGCATATCCAGTATCATTGCCTTGGGGAGATCCGACAAAAGTCATCGTATTAGAGTCAACCGAATTTGTAGAGAAGGCAGTTGAGCTTATCGGATTCAAAGCAACAGATGCACGTATTCGTCATATTGCTTCTGCTGTAAGTCAGGCAAGTACAGTATTGCTTTATCGTTTGGGTGGTACAGGTGCTGGAAAAGCAACTGCTACTGAAGGTAATTTGACTGCAACTGCTAAGTGGGGTGGAGTACGAGGTAATGATCTAAAAGTTGTAGTTCAAGCTAACATTGATGAACCAACTCATTACGATATTATTACGCTTCTTGAAAGTGATGAACTGGATAGACAAACTGTTGCTACAGTTGAAGAGTTAGCAGACAATAATTACATTGTATGGTCAGGTAATGGTGAAATCACTGCTACAGCAGGGATTTCTCTAACAGGGGGTACAGACGGTACTTCTAGTGGAGCTGACTTCTCCGCTGCGCTTACAGCATTTGAGGCATACCAATTTAATGTATTAGGAGTATCGCTAGATGATACTTCAAGTAAGCAAATCGCAATTGCATACGTAAAACGTCAGCGCGAAGAAGAAGGTAAAAAAATCCAAGCCGTATTGATTAATCAACCTACTGCTAACTATGAAGGAATTATTAGTTTGCATAACGGCATTATTACAGCAGATGGACTACAAGTGTCACCTTCAGATCTAGTATGGGAGATTGCTGCAATGCAGGCTTCGGCTAATATTAATGAATCTCTTACGTATAGCGCAATTCCAAATGCTGTTGATGCATTCCCGCGTTTAACGAATAGCGAAACCATTAATGCGCTGAAAAATGGTCAATTAGTTGTAACGGCCCTTAATGGTACTGCAGTTATTGAGCAGGATATTAATACACTTAGTAATTTTACAGCAGATCGTAGTAAAGCATTTAGTAAAAACCGCGTAATGCGAATTTTGGATGCTATTGGTAATGATGTGAAACGAATTTTCGAACAGTTTTACATTGGAAAAGTTAGTAATAATGCAGACGGTAGAGCTTTATTAAAAGGTGAGATTGTATCGTACCTTGTTACACTTCAAGGTTTGGGTGCTATTCAAAACTTTGATAGTCAGACAGATGTATCTGTATCTGCAGGTTCAGATGTTGATGCTGTTGTTGTTGAACTGAGTGTTCAACCGGTAGATAGTATCGAAAAAATCTATATGACAGTGGAGGTGGTCTAGTATGACATTTTTTAAGGAAACAGATGCATTAAGTGGTAAGCAGGCCAAAGCTTATGCGATTATCGATGGTAGAGTTGAAGAATTGTTCTATGCAAAGGCACTTGAAGCAACGATTGAAAAGAATAAAGTGGATGTGCCAGTATTAGGTAGGACAAATACCCCTCAACGTGCAGCAGGTTGGAGTGGATCAGGTACATTAACTGTGTACTATGTAACTTCAGTGTTCCGTCAGCTAATGCGTACTTATATTCAAACAGGCCGTGATTTCTGGTTTGAATTAATGATTGTCAATGAACAACCTGGAAGTGAAACTGGCAAGCAAGTAACCTTCTTGAAAAAATGCAATCTTGATAGTGTTATTGCTGCACGTTTTGATGCATCTAGCGATGATATGCTAGAAGAGGAACTTCCGTTCACATTTAGCGACTATGATATTGATGATCAATTTTCAGTAATTTCGGGTGCCTAATTTGGCGCCCTTTTCTTTTAATCAAATATCCTTTGGAGGTAATAAAATATGAGTTTACAAGATTTTTTGAATGCCAATCCAGTTGATAATTTAGTTGAAGAGGTGACCATCTCTCCTCGTTTTAAAGATAAGAAGGGCAATTTAATGCCATTTAAGATTAAAGCAATGACTAACAAAGAATTTGATGAAATTCGTAAGGCTTGTACTATGGTTAAAAAAGGACGAAAAGTTGAGTTTGATGCGCAGAAATTTAATATTAAAATGGTTATTAATCATACGATTACTCCTGATTTCAAACATGCTGACAGTATTAAAAAACTTGGTTGTGCGACAGCTGATGATTATGTTCAGAGAGTGCTACTTTCAGGTGAAGTGACAACTCTAGCAGCTAAAATTCAAGAGTTGAGTGGTTTTGATGTGGACATGGAAGAATTAGTAGAAGAATCAAAAAACTAATAAGGGAGGGCGATTCGGAAGCAAACTATGCTTACTATGCCCTCCATAAATTCAGAAAATGGCCAAGTGAATTTTTAGCCCTTTCACGAGAAGAGAGGGCTTTTGTTATGGCGGCAATTGATGAACGAATTGAAAAAGAAAAGAAAGAATCAGCTAGAATGAAACGGAAATAAGTAGTTTTCGGAATTGATTATATAAAAACCATTCTCATAATAGAGAATGGTTTTTGTTAAATAAGGGTTGTGATTAATATAGCTACAGTATCAGCAACTTTAAAAATAGTAGATCAGCTATCCAAGCCACTTCAAAAAATTACTGTTCAAATGAATAGTATTATTAACACCATGGAACGAATGAAACGTATAGTAGAAACACCTTTAACTATGACATTAAATACATCAAAAGCACAAAAACAAATTGCAAATATTAGTAATTCAGCTGCTTTGGCTGCTTCTTTAACACGTATAGCAATATTAGAAAAGAAAATATTAGATTTACAAACGAAAGTTAATCAGAGTGTTAAAGCAGGTGGATCTGCAGCTTCAGGTTGGGTAAGTAAATTAAAGAACTTTATCTCTGGAAAACTATCTATGAAAGACATTCAAGTAGCAATTAAAGTTAGTGATGACTATGTAAATACTTTAGCTAGAATAAACCAGATTAATGATAAGTCTCAAACGACTAAGGAGTTACAAGATAAAATATTTGCCTCTGCTGAACGTTCTAGGACTAGCTATATGGATACTGCATCAGTAATTGGAAGAATGGGATCTATAGCACCTGATGCTTTTAGTAATAATGATGAACTTATTGCGTTTACAGAGTTAGTCCAGAAATCATTTAGACTTGGGGGTTCTGGAGCGAAGGATCAACAAGCTGGTATGTCCCAAATTATTCAAGCGATGTCTTCTGGTAAGATTCAAGGTGGCGATTTTAGTTCTATTGCAAGAGAAGCACCTATGATTGCAGCTGCGATTTCTAATTTTACTGGTAAATCTACCGAACAATTAATGGCTATGTCAGCAGAAGGATTATTAACCTCTGACATAATTAAGGGGGCTATGTTTTCCGCGGCTGATGAAATAAATCAAAAATTTGATACTTTGCCAAATACATTCGCGGATATTTTTACGCAATTAAAAAATTCAGCGTTACAATCATTTGGTGGAGTCATAGAGCAAATAAGTGAAAAACTAAATAGTGGTGAAGTTGATACTTTCATGCAAAATATGAGTTTAGCATTTTCGGGAGCGGCAAGGGCAGCACTTGGATTGTTATCTATGCTTGCAAGTCTTTATGAATTTGTTGCAACTAATTGGATAGTGATTGAGCCCATAATTTGGGGAGTAGGAGCTGCTATGGCTGGACTGTTACTTATCACCACTTTGACAAAGGCAGGAATAGTCGCTGCGACAATAGCAACAATGATTCAAACAATTTTTAATACTGCTGCAACTATTGTAACTTATGGTTTAGCTGCTGCGTGGAGGACATTAAGCGCAGCAATGAAGGCAAATGTAATTATTCTAATTATTTCTCTTATCGTTGCCTTAATAGTATGGTTAGTAGACCTTTGGAATACTAATGATAATTTTGCTGCTGGGATGATGAGAGCCTGGAATAGTGTTCTTAATTTCTTTGATCAAGTACCTATCTTCTTTGTTAAAATGGGTTTTGGAATATTAAATGCGCTATTAGATATGAAAGTTGGCGCTTTGGGTATCTTGGAGCAATTAGTTAATGGGGTAATAGACGGTGTTAACTTACTAATTGGTAAATTGAAATTGATCCCTGGAGTTTCGTTAGATGTACTTAGTCATGTGAATCTTACAGCCAATGCTGCAGCAGAGGCAGCAGCCATTCGTCAGGCTGGTCAAACGGTAATTTCACAGATGGAAAGTGATGCTGCAGATAAAGCAGCCGAGCGAGAACAAAAAGTCGTAGATATGTTAGATGGTAGAGCTAACAAGCGTGCGGAAGAGCAAAAGGCCAAAGAAAAGACCGAAATGACATATGAGGTACCAGGCTCTAATTCTATTCCTGAAAGTGTAGGTGGAAATGGAAGTATGGGTGACATTAATAGTGTCGGCGAAGTCGGTGAAGTTGGAAAAATCAATGACACGGTTGATATTAGTAGTGAAGATTTGAAAATGATGCGAGAACTAGCTGAAATGAAAAACATTCAAAACTATGTTACTTTAACTCCATCAGTGAGCTTCGGTGATACGCATGTGCGTAATGAAAGTGATATAAATACGATTGTATCAAAAATAACTCAAAAGCTAGAGCAAGACATTGCATCTTCTGCAAATGCTGTATATGGATAAGAGGTGATTAGAATTGAGAGTATATGGCGTACAATTAAGTTTTAATAATATGGAAGAAGTCATGCTATTTCCCATTAATCCAGCATCAATTGAAATCTCTGAGTCTGGTCAAGGGAAAACTTACGATGTATCTGGACTTGGTGAAATTAATGTCATTAAAAACCGCAAGCTAACAGAGTATAGCTTTAGCGGTCTTTTTCCTGCTCAATGGTACCCTTTCGTCAGTGAAGATGAGTTTCTTAAAACAGAGGAAGCGACATTTAAACGTCATCGGTTAGATGTAGAGAAAAATAAACAACTACACTTAGGTATGGAATCAAACAATCTTCTAAAGATTAATTTGAAAAAATTGATTCTTAACCAAGATGCTAAGCGTTATGACCCTCTTCAACCAGTAGAGTATATTAAACTCATTGAAAAATGGATGGCTTCAAAACGACCTGTACGCTTCATTTTCAGTAGTAGTACGTATGATATTAATACCGCCGTAAGCATCGAATCTTTTCAATGGGAAGAAGCAGCTGGCGGTGGTGGGGATATTGAGTATTCGATTAAGCTTATGAAGTATATTTTTTATGGTGCAAAGAAAGTCAGTACAGAAACGACTAGCGATGGTGGAAAAGTTGGAGCTACATCAACGGATAGTAGACCTAATGATAAACAACAAGATAAAACATATACAATGATCGCAGGAGATTCTCTTTGGTCTGTAGCTAAAAAGAAATTAGGGAACGGTACTCGGTGGAAGGAAATCCAGACATTAAATAACATTAAAGATTCAGAGTTAAAAAGGCTACCTATAGGAAAGGTGCTGAAGTTACCATGAGTTTAACAATAGAGATCCATAATCGAGAGGGTAATAAGTGGGACGTGAGTAATATTGTTGAAGGTCTTTCATGGAAAACTACCCGAATAGGAACAGCTGGGACAGTCAGTTTCACTTTAGTAAAAGGAGCTATATATCAATCTAAAGATTTTATGTATAGAAACGGCGATGGGGTTGCCGTAGCCGTAGACAATAATAAAATTTTTTATGGTTATATTTTTAGTATCGATGAGGGTAGAGACGAAAGTGTGAAGATAACAGCATATGATCAAATCCGATATCTCATGAATACTGACACTTATGTGTTTAAAGGTATAACCGCAACAGATGTATTGAAACGAATTGCTACAGACTTCAATCTTAAGCTCGGTACTGTAGCAGATACATTATACAAAATTCCTGTCATGAGTGAAGACGGCCAAAAACTATTAGATATTATATGTAAAGCAATCACCCTTACGTTTTCCAATACAGGTCGAGATTACTGTCTATATGATGACTTTGGTTCCTTATGTTTACGAAATGTAGATGATGACCAACTTGATCTAATTATTGGTGATCGTAGCTTGATGTATGATTACAATGTCCAAACTTCGATTGATAGCCAGACATACAACCAAATCAAGTTATATAAGGATAATAAAGATACAGGTAAACGCGATATTTACTTGTCTAAAGACAGTGTAAATATTAAACGTTGGGGATTGTTACAGTTGTATCAAAGTATTGATGAAGATTCCAATGAAGCACAAATTACTGAATTGCTGGATTCACTGTCTACCATTCATAATCGAGAGACCAAATCATTAAAAGTAAATGCAATCGGAGATATTAGAATTCGAGCAGGCATGAGAGTTAGAATAATAATATCTGAATACGGGGTAGATCAAGCCTTGCTCGTTGATGAATGTTCTCATAATTTTGATGGGGCAGATCATACGATGTCGCTAGATTTGAGGGTGGTATAATTGACCGATTTATTAAGTACAGTGAAACAAGCAGCTATGGCAGCAATAGCTGCTAGCAATCCCGTTACGATTATGTTCGGAGTAGTAACCGATATAAATCCGCTTGAAGTAAACGTAGATCAACGTTTTACACTTCCTGCGGATTTTTTAGTAGTTCCTGAATCATTAACTGAGAATAGATTAGTTCTCGGTGGTACGAGCTATATCGTTCGTGAAGGATTAAAGCTAGGCAATAAGTTACTTTTATTACGCGTTCAAGGTGGTCAACAGTATATTATTTTAGATCGAGTGGTGAGCACATGATACCTGAAGTTGGAGCAAGTCGATTAGATAGCGGATTAGTACAGCTACAGCAGCCGTCTTTAACCTGGAAGCTTGATCTAGATAGAGGAAAGATTACGGGTAAAACGGATGGACTTGATGCGGTAAAACAAGCAGTATTGAAGTCGTTACAAACTGATCGATTTTGGTACGATATTTACAGCTTTGATTATGGTCATGAATTAAAGCTCATTATAGGTAATCCGCCACAATTTGTTACGTCAGAAGTAAAGCGAATGATAGAAGAAGCTTTATTGATTGACGATCGCATTACAGCAGTAAAAAATGTAGAGACAAGTATTTCAAGTGATCTGATGAACATTCAATTCACGGTTACTTCGATATATGGAAGTTTTGAAGGAGAGGTTACAAGCAATGTATGAACATATGACCTTTGATTATATTTTGGATCGTATGCTTGCTAGAGTAGCCCAAACAATAGATAAGCGTGAAGGTAGCGTTATCTATGATGCTTGTGCTCCAGCAGCAGCTGAACTTGCCCAGATGTATATTGATTTAGATGTATATCTAAGGCTTGTATTTGCTAGTACTTCGAGTGGAGAGTATCTAGAATTGCGGACACGTGATTTTGGTATCTCAAGACAACCTGCAACTACAGCTCAGCGTAAGGGGATATTTCATTCTTCTAATAATGTATTGATGGATGTCCCTATTGGCAGTAGATATAGTGATGGAGAATTAACTTATGTCGTTCGAGAGAAACTGACTACTGGTGAATATATTTTAGAATGTGAAGTAGATGGTGTAGTCGGTAATCAATATTTTGGTTCTATCATCCCTATCGATTATATCGTTGGCTTAGTAAAGGCGGAACTAGTAGACATTCTTGTATTAGGTGAAAACGTAGAGAGTGATGAAGTACTTCGAGAGCGTTATTTGCATCGAGTGCGTAATCCTTCGAGTGGAGGGAATGCTGCTGATTACCAAGAGTGGGCATTAAAAGTAGCAGGAGTTGGCGGAGTGAAAGTATATCCACTCTGGAATGGGAATGGAACTGTCAAAGTAGTTATTGTGGATAGTAATAAAGAACCTGCAAGTACTTTACTAGTAACAGAAACAGCAACTTACATTGAAATTGTTCGTCCTATCGGTGCTAACGTAACAGTAGTTTCAGCTAGTGCAAAACCTATTACGGTAAGCTCAGAAATTAAACTAGCCACAGGGTATACACTTCAAGCAGTTACAGATGCAGCAACTCAAAAATTAAATGACTTCTTTCGGAGTATATCTTTTACAACAAATTATGTAAGTATTGCCCAGATTGGATTGCTGTTGTTAAATGTTCCAGGAGTAATTGATTACTCGAGCTTGATGCTAAATGGGAATAATATGAATATGGCATTGAATGAAGAGGAAGTGCCAAAGCTTAATAGCTTACTCTTGGAGGTGTAGCTAATGGGTGGTATAAGTTTCAAAGCAAAATTAAACAAACGTCCTGATGGAAGCAACTACACTATTGAAGAGTCTGTAATTTTGGTGGATGGAAAATTTGAAGGTTTATTGACTCACGACAATATTGGTAATAGTACTGTTAAAGTTTACACAGGATCAAATTTTACAGGGGACGAAATCACAAACTTCGTCGTGTCAATCCCATCGAATGCACCTTGGCGTCGGAGTATAAGAGTTTATGCTGAAGTACCAAAAGTTTACGTAACTTATCAGACCCCTGGAGATCAAGTAGATGCGGACGATATTAATTATATTCAAGATGTAATACTAGAGTCAGAAGCTAGTTTATCGAATGCATTGCTCTTAAAGGCAGATAAAGATATCACATATACGAAAACCGAAACGGACGAGCGGATAAAGAATATTATTGGTTCAGCACCTGAGGCTCTCGACACTTTAGTGGAAATAGCAGAGGCATTAAACAATGATCCTAATTTTGCTGCTACGATCACATTACAACTATCTAGTAAAGTAGAAAAGATTGCAGGGAAGTCGTTATCTACGGAGGATTATAGTACAGCTGAAAAAGCAAAGTTGGCTGGTATTTCATTCGGCGCTAACAACTATATACATCCTTCAACTCACCCGCCTACAATTATTGTTCAAGACGAAGGTAACCGTTTCGTGACAGATGCAGAAAAAGCAACATGGAATGCAAAAGAGACGATAGAAGGATCACAGGCAAAAGTAACAGCAGTTCAAACTAGTCTAACAACACATTCCAATGATGCAGTAAAACACATTACAGCTGCTGAGCGAACAGCGTGGAATGCGAAAGAGACGACGGAAGGATCACAGGCAAAAGCAACAGCAGTTCAAATAAGTCTTACAACACATGCGAATGATGCGGTAAAACACATTACAGCTGCTGAGCGAACAACATGGAATGCGAAAGAGACGACAGAAGGATCACAGGCAAAAGCAACAGTGGTTCAAACTAGTCTAACAACACATGCGAATGATGAGGTAAAACACATTACAGCTGCTGAGCGAAAAGCGTGGAATGAGAAAGAAACTATCTCGGGATCACAAATAAAAGTAGATGCTCATGCCAATCGCACAGATAACCCGCATGCCGTGACCAAAACACAAATCGGATTGCCTAACGTTAATAACTATGATATTTCAACACAAGTAGAAGCTGAAGGTGGAACCTCAAACGTCAAATATATGACTCCGTTAAGAACTGCGCAAGCTATTCAAAAGCAAATTAGCGGACTCGGCGGAGGCGATATGCTTAAAAGTGTTTACGATTCGAACAATAACGGCAAGGTTGACCAGTCTGAAACTGCAGATTCTATCCCATGGGCGGGGGTTAGTGGTAAGCCAACCACGTTTTCACCTGCAGCGCACGAACATTCACTACTACAAAGGACTGATGATCGAGATCGTAAACCAATTGATACGGCAAAAGGATCTGTTGAGTTTGTTTTTACTTCATTAAATGGTATGACGGGGGCTACCGGTGGTACTTATCAAGATATGCTAGTATTGAATGCCTATACGGATGCTAGTGGAGGAAAGGTCAACGCACTAGTTCTTGATAAATCTACCATGACCATTAGACATTATCAGGCAGAGCAAAATGCAACATCGTGGGGAAATGCTAGAGTACTTGCCTATACAGATGAAGTGCTGTCAAAGGGACCCATAACTTGGGGCCAATTAAGAGGTGATTTATAATGTCTTACGGAGAGTCTATGTACGGTGCGATCTCGTTTGGAGATAATAAAGATCCTGATTCTCAATCAGAGACTTTGCCCAAAAACTTGATGGACTATTTACCATATTATTGGAGAGACATTCGAGATATGGTAGAGTTACAAAGTACAGTAGGAGAAGAATTGGGAATATCTCAGTCTGCTTTAGCGGAGTTGAATACTCAAGCATTTTTAACTACTGCCACATGGGGGCTTGAATATTGGGAGCGGGAATTTGGCTTAACAACTGATCCGTCTATGTCCGATTCTTGGCGTCGTGAAATACTCATGGCAAAAATTCGTGGACACGGTACCGTAACCAAACAAATGATTATTTCTGCTGCGATAGCCTTTTCTGGAGGAGACGTAGAGATTGTAGAGTATCAGAGCGAATCTCGTTTTGTGGTTAGGTTCATAGGTATGCTTGGCATCCCTGCAAATATGGCAGGTTTTATTGCGATGCTAGAACAAATGAAGCCTGCACATCTATCATTTAGTTTTGATTATTCATATACGACTTGGGATAAGTTGAAAGACATGACGTGGGCTAATGCAGGTCAGATGACTTGGGGCCAATTAAGAACATATGAAGGGGGTTAATCAATGCAATTAACAACTAATCTTAAATTAAAAAAGCCAGAAATTGCAGATGCGGTGAACATTGACGATTTGAATAGTAATGCTGATACGATCGACACAGAAGTTGCAAAGATAGCTTCAACTAGTCAAGCGGGTCGTATGTCTATTACTGATAAAACAAAACTAGATGGGATTCAAGCTGGAGCCCAAGTTAATGCAGTGACATCTGTTTCAGGTAGAACTGGTGCTGTTACCTTAGCTAAAACTGATGTGGGGCTTAGTAGTGTTGATAACGCCAAACAAGCTACTAAAACCGAGTTCGATAGTCACGTAGCTGATGAAGTCAAGCATATCACAGCAACAGAGCGAACAACTTGGAATGCTAAAGCATCTACAGCAGCAGCAACGACTAGTGCAGCTGGTTTGATGGTTGCAGCAGATAAGAGCAAGCTAGATGGGATTGCTGTTGGGGCGAATAATTATGTTCATCCAGCAAATCATCCAGCATCGATTATTACGCAAGACGCAAGTAATAGATTTGTGACTGATGCTGAAAAGACTGCTTGGAATGCGAAAGCAAATCTGAGTGATATAGACTCTCGAACTCGATACGGAGTGACAACAGGTACTGCTACGGCACTAGTATTGACACTTACGCCTGCACCTTCTGCATTATATGCAGGGATGGAAGTCAAAGTAAAACTACACGTAGCAACAGGCACTAACCCTACTCTGAACGTGAACAATCTTGGAGCAAAATCCTTGTATATTGACGACTCTACGAGATTTTCTGGTGAAGGCGGAAAGATACATTCATTTGTGTATGACGGCGCAAATTTTTACTTAAGTAGCGGAGGAGGTGGTGGTGGCATGTTAAATGTATACAACCAATTAACGGGTTGGCCAGACACTGGGAGAAAGCGTTTCAGAGGATTAATTATGTTCAATAATGACCCTATCACAAGTGTAGTTACAGATAATAACGTTTGGAATGCTAATCAATTTGAAACAGCTCTTATGGCTCAAATACCTGCCTTGACCACAAGTAACTTTCTTGGAGCTGCTATTGGTACCATAGGAAACTATATATACCTGTTTGACTGTAACTTTGGAGGCGCATTAAATATAGCTACACCAAGATATAATACTCAAACAAACACTTGGGACACAAACGCAGTTGCTAATAATCCGTTGCCTGCCGTGTCCTCATCATGTCTTGTTGTTAATAACATTGCGTACCTTTATGGGGGATCGAGAGGTGGATCCTCCAATACTAGAATGTATTCTTATAATCCAGCAAATAATACTTGGACTAAACTTGCTGATGCTCCTACAGCTTTGGAATACCCGGGTTGTGTAGCTGTAGGAACAAAACTGTATTACTTTGCAGGTCACTTTTCTGCTACCGCTATTTGTTATGATATTCCAACTAACACGTGGTCACAGCTGTATGGTATGCCGGCCAGTATGCGAGGAGTTTCTGCTGGATATTATGGTGGTAAGATATACGTTCAGGAAGGTAACTCAAACTTTACTTGTGTGTACACTATAGCAACTAACACCTGGACTACTATAACTTTCATCCCTGGTATTAGCGGTAATTCCTATACAAATATTAAACAAACAGTTCAACTAGGTAATGTGTTGTACTCTGCTGGGTTGGCTGGCCCAAATAGTTATTGTATTACAGCCCTTGACCTAGTGACATTGAAGCTAACAGTCTATAGTCATAGTACGACAACTAGTTTCTTTCACTTTGCCGGACTTGCTTATCACAACAACTCTATATACGTTATTGGTGCGGGTTATAGTTCTGGAGATAGTGCGGCTAACAGGAACGTATTAAGGTTTAGATTAACGCCAAAAAGCTTCCCAGCAGGTACTGCAATAATAGTTAGATCAAGCAACACGATTGGAAAATATTATACAGAGTTAATGTCTCCAGACAAAGAGATTACCAGCGCTCTTAGTTTACTTGAAACAGGGTTTGACGATATTGTGTTCCACAACGGTACAACTATTGTAAGCAACTTAGAATCTTACTACGGTAACGGCTCAAGTTGGCAGAGATTCAAATAAGAGGAGGCTATGTTATGACGTTAACATATAGATTGGAAGTTAATGGATACGTAATTATGGATTCAGGGGTGGATTGGATTGTGCAAGATACTTTCATTCCTTTTCCTAGAGATACAATTGAGGAATCTGCTCAAGCTCATATTAATGAAATTCTTGCTAATAGAGAACCCTCTAATCAAGAAGAAACTAAAGTTGCACAGCTATAGCAACAGATTGCAGACTTGCAGGACGCTCTAATTTTACTTGCTAGTGCTGTAGAGGGAGGTCTTGCATAATGGCTAAAATCTACTATGCACGTATTAAGCGAGATGGAAGCTTTACAATCAAAGATGTACTTCTATACTGGCAAGCAGACACACAAGCTTTACTAGATGCAGATACTGCAACCGAATAGACCCTCACAGGTCTTTTTTTATTGTCGAAAATTAGGAATGAGGGAAAGTGATGAATAAAGAAACAGCGTTTTGGGGAGCTGTTGGTGCGATAGCCATTCCAGTATTTGAATTTATGTATGGAGCAGGTGAGGCAGTGATGATTGCAGTGATTGCATTAGCATTTTTTATCGGCATGGATTGGATCACTGGTTCTAGAGCTGCTAAGAAAGACAAAAGTTATTTAAGTAAATACGGGATAGATGGAGTATTCCGTACTTTTTTTATGCTCTTACTACCTGCAGGAGGACATTTGCTAGATTTACTATTTAACTTGCCAGGCATCTTGTTCGGAGTTTTAGTAGCAGGACTGCTATATCATGTGATTAACTCCATGGTAGCTAATGCAATTCGAGCAGGCTGGGGAGATTGGCTTCCTCTTGCAGCTTTGGAAACATTGCTTAAATGGGTAGGCAGTGAAATGGACAAAAAGATCCAACGTGCAGCTGATCGCGGTGGCAACATAACTTCAATAGATTCAAGTGATGCCGATGCAAATCGTTGATCTAAGAGGCAAGTTACCCGTTCACAAAAGCAAGAAGTATAATACCCGTAAAGTCAGTGATATTCGCTCATTGGCTATTCATCATTCCTTGACGCTGAGCGGATCTGCACAAGCATTTGCCACTTACCACGTTAATACTAATGGATGGCCAGGTATTGCTTATACGTATGTCATTGATAAAGATGGCACGATTAATCAATGTTTAGATCATTCTATTATTAGTTACCACGTAGGAAATAGTAACAAGCATGCACTAGGTATTTGTATGGTTGGAGATTTTAGGACTCAGAAGCCAACAGATGCTCAATATAAATCAGTACTAGAGCTTGTTAGATGGTTACAATCACAATTGCCGAATGCAACAAGCGTATTAGGACATAGTCAATACCCTGGATATACATGGAAAGCTTGTCCTGTTATGAACATGGATAAATTTAGATTGGATGTAGTAATGGGAGATGATAAAGAAATGACTGAGTCAGAACGTAAAGAATTAGATTCATTAAAGCAGCTAGTGATAGCACAAACAAACACCATTCGATTATTAGAAAAGAAAATAGCTTGCTTAGATGCGCCGAAATGGTTTATTAGTGAGTTTGGTGCTGAGTTTATTAAAAATAAAATAAGTAATCCGCAAATGACGCTAGAGGGTTGGCGTGCTGTTGCAATTGCACTTCGAGCTAGTAAATAGAGTGAACATTCTCCTCTGCTAAAATTGGTAGAGGGGAATTACTTAAATATGTTGTATATGAAAAACAAAATCATCTGCTTTTTAAATAGTAGAAAAACATTAAAAATTGTAGTTATTATAAAAACGTTAACAAAGTTAAGTTAGAAGTGCTAGTGGAGCTGTGGCTGGTTATTCAGCACTTGATTCAGTAAGTTCAGACTATTTTTCTATGTTAAGAGCAAAGAGTAATTAAATTCATATAAATTAATATGAAAAATAATTGTAAAATATTAGAATAAATAAGAGGTTTTTGGATGTTTGTGGAGAATTAATTATGGGTGAACATATTAAAATTGGAAGGGTGATGTAATGAGCTACATTAAAAGCAGAAAGAAGAAGATAGTAACTGGTTCAATTTCTGTGTTACTAGGACTTACACTATTAGTGACCAGTTCACCAGTGTCTGCAACAGTTACTACATTTGGCAAATGGTCAAGTAGAACACAGACTATGTATGCTGTAACTACCGCATCACAAACTCATTGGAGTAATGGAGCAGCAAAATGGAAAAACAACACAACTTATAATATATCGGTTGCTTCAGGTTTGAATTCTACTTATTATTCACTAGATGTAAACAAATCTGATGTTGATTGGGATGGACTTTGCACGTTTACAGTAAATAATGGAATAATCTCAAAAGCTATATTAAACTTAAATACACATTATACTTCTCAAAGTAAATATACGAGTAGTATTATTGCAGGGGTGACTGGTCATGAAATAGGTCATTCATTGGGTTTAGAACATACATCTGTTGTTGAGACGTCTTCTATTATGCATCCGTACACATTTAATGATAACGGTACTCTTGCAAGAGCACTCTCACCATCTACCTCAGACAAGACAGTAGTTAATAACTTATACCCTCTATCTAAGCTAGCAGAGAATCGAGTGAATCTTGAACTATCATCTGAGGATATAGTAATCCATCTGGAACCTTCGTGGGCTGTGTATTATGAGGATGAAGCTGCGCTAACAAAAGCAGCTGATCTAGTCATTAGAGGGACTGTAACTGATACATTAGGGAACCAGGCGGCAAAAGGGAATTATAGTAATTACAACACACTTGTGAATATTGAAGTTTCAGAAGTAATTAAAGGTTCTGAGATTGTTGGTGATAATATTACTGTGTCACAAATGGGCGGGACAGATGGTAAAGTTGATGTTTATTCCGATTCATCCACTCATTTGGAAGAGAAACAAGAAGTTCTACTATTTTTACGTCAATCCAATGACGGTACATTTAGACCTATTAATGAAGATGATAGTATCTACGTACTTAAAGATGGCGCGTTTAACAATATTGCAACTGAGCAAGTACTCAATGAAAAGAAACTTTTCTCTGAGTAATAATTTCATATGGTATTAGCCTTACAGAATGAAGTTAATTGAACCAATTGATTTAACGAGAAGCTTTCCTTTAGCAATATTAGGGAAGCTTCTTTATTTTGGATTTTTAAAACAAACTCAAGTCAGTTTCCGTTTAAATAGACGAGGTGAATTTACATGAAACAATTATTAGTAATCTTGTCTATCTTATTACTTAGTGCTTGCTCGAGCGGAAATAATACAATAAGCAATTCGAAATTTAAAGCGGAAATAATGTCTGCTCCCTCATTGTATAAGAATAATATTCCATCATTTAACCCCGACCCCATTCCAGTACCCGAACAGAGTAGTGAAGTAATAGAAGTAAAGAGGTTTGCTGATTTTCCATATCTACTAGTGAGATGGAACAATCAAGTATATAGAGTAACCGAGGATGAAGTGGTAGAGATCGATAGTGAGATTGGTGAAATTATTACTCGCTTAACTAGTGAAAACTACGAAGAGTCGGATAATTCTTCTAATGCCTTTAATTCAGGAACTAAGCTTTGGTCGATTGAAGGAATCGATACGACAGAGGCAATTGCTGTTCAGAGAACAGAAGATGTCTATATTAAACTTGTGGCGGATGTACCATCAGAATAAATTAGACAATATTGAAAAAGCACGCTCAATTTAATTTGAGCGTGCTTTTTTCTTTCTTAAAATGATAAGGAAATAAAATGATTACTTAAGCTTAAACCAAATTCCGTCTTCGCCATAATAATCCATATCGTATACTAATACAGGATTATCACCTTTTTCAATTAAGAAGGCAACCCAACCTGACATAGACTTACCTTTTGTAAGTGTTCCACCAAGTGATGGTTCAGGTTCAACGATAGATTGTTGTTCGTATATCTCGTCTCCAGATACTAGATCAAAGTCATACTCAGAAAGATAGTGTTCATTGGCACCTGTAATACCTGTTAGTTTAAAGTTCACTTTGAATAGAATAAATTCTGATCCTGCAGCTGGAACTGGATTGAAACTATTTGCTGCAGATATTTTTTTCAATGCTGCCTCGCCTCTAAGCACTTCAGATACGTGCAAATCAGCAGTATATGAATAATCATATTCATCCTTTTGGAAACTTACAACCGAGTTCAATGGGGCTGGATTGTCTTGAGCGAAGCCAGCTGATCCAGCAGATGTCGTACTGCCAGACCCAGAGTTAGACCCAGAATTTGAACCGGAATTAGAACCTGAACCAGAGCTAGAACCCTCACCCAGTCGAATCGTATTGTTAGGAGAATCCCATACAATATCTACACCAAGCGCATCACCTGCTGAACGAATAGGTAGATAAGTTGTGTTGTTATAAGTAATAGGGTAAATCTTCTTACCGTTACTATCTGTAGGTGTCCAGTTTTTACCTCCAACTGTGAACTTAACACCTAAGTTAAGATACGCCTTGATCGATTCAAGGTTTGATGCAGCAAATGCACCCGCACTAGCTGAGACTACGATTAAAGAAGTAGCTAGAAGCGCTGAAATGACTTTCTTTTTCAATGAATACCCTCCTCAAAATGTTGTGTGACTTCTCGATTATTTGCAGAGATAAACGGAAGACACATCCTTTACTGTAAATAAACACTATTACATATAATAGCATATGAGAGAATTTATTCAATTAAAAAAAGTTTGTAACTTATAAAAAAATAGAAGGTTGTTTGCTTAATGGAGTACTCTTATTCTACTATTGTCTAATCGTAACACTGGTTCCAATAGGTACAAGTTGTGCTAATTGGATGACATCTGCATTGTACATTCTTATACAACCATGAGAAACCTCATGTCCAATTGATGAAGGGTCATTTGTTCCATGGATACCATAATGAGGTCTAGATAAGCCCATCCAAAAAGCACCGAATGGACCTCCTGGATTAGGTTGCTTGTTAATAATTGTGTACATTCCTTCTGGAGTTTGAGTTAACATTTTCCCGATTCCTACCGGAAATCCTCTGACCACTATATTTTGATCTAACAAGTACAGCATTCGATCAGAAAGATCAATAATAATACGATAACTTGGCATAGTTATTCGCCTCCCTAAACTTTTCACGTAGAAGCAAATCCTCTAGAGATATTCAACTTCAGCGTAAGTCTAATTTTTATAGTCATATAGTGTATGACCATAAGAGCGAAGTTGATTATGCGTAGTTAATATAACTAATTAGAACAACCATTTGAAAAATCCTATAACTAATCTCGGGATATATACTAGTAACTCTAGTGTCACATCTAACCAAAATGAACTACGAATATAACGTTGTTTATCGCGCTTCATAATTAATCACTCCTTTGTAGGAAATATATATATATTGAGGACTTGTCATAATATGAAATATTGCATAAGATAAGATGATATGCATATACAAAATTGAAAATGAGTAAAAAGGTGGCAAGTAGAGTGAGCTACAGATATAGAGATTCGGGCAGCGATAAGCATACGAATAGTAGAATTGGCAACAAGATGAATGCTTCTACTCCTCCTAATATAAATAAACAGCATATTAATCCTTTGGATCATCACATGCAAAATGGGATGGAGCAAGCATTATTGCAAAAGATTCATGCTCAAACGATTATAGTAGGTTTTTTGAGATATAAGGGTGAGACGAAAGGGATTAGATTTTTTGATCCGACAAAGGGGAAGTTTATTGATGTAGCTCCTTGGCATTTAAATTCATTTGCGATGAGTAAGTTACAGCTTATGGGAGTGAGGCATATTGAATTATTACGTCATGAAGCGGGAGAAGCAAAAGGGACTGTACTCATTGAATACTTAACGAGTCATGAAATAGCTGGCTATTATCGAGCAAATCGAATGATACCGAATGATTTAGCTCAGGCACTTAGTTCAATTACTAGATATATGGATGAACTAGCCTATCAGCAATTAATAACACAGATGATAGAAGGCAACAAAGAGTAAGGGGTTAATTTGTTAGCTGGTTTCTATTAGGGTACCTTACTAAGGCGAAGTGATAGAGCGTAATGAAAGTGATATCTTAAAAGTAGTAATACTCTACTTCTAAGATATCACTTTTTTGTTGAACGAAAAAGTGAATCAAGGAAAATATCTAACAATATATTCTTTAATAAGAAAATATGTGGAATATGACGCTTTTGTGAAATTGTAGTAATTCTAATTGAAAATATGAGAAATAGTGTGAAAAATATCACATAAATACATGAAAATCAGCAGTATACTGGGAATCGAAGAAAGGGGAGATAAATGTGGATACGTTAGATTTGTCAAGATGGCAGTTTGGGATTACAACTGTATATCACTTCTTGTTTGTACCACTATCCGTTGGTCTTGCCTATTTGATGGCATTTATGCAGACCATGTATGTCATTAAAAATGATGATAAGTACAAGTATCTTACTAAGTTTTGGGGGAAAATGTTTTTACTGAATTTTGCAGTTGGTGTTGTTACAGGAATTATGCAAGAGTTCCAGTTTGGAATGAACTGGGCAGATTATTCTCGCTTCGTAGGAGCGGTATTTGGTGGACCGCTTGCAGTTGAAGCGCTAGTATCATTCTTCTTAGAATCGACATTCCTTGGTATATGGATATTCGGTTGGGATAGACTTCCGAAAAAGATTCACTTGGCGTGTATATGGTTAGTAGCAATTGCTGCAACATTGTCGGCACTTTGGATATTGAGCGCGAACTCATTTATGCAAGAGCCAGTCGGATATGAAATTGTAAATGGTCGAGCAGAGATGACAGATTTCTTCGCATTGCTAGGTAATCCTCAGCTTTGGGTAGAGTTCCCGCATGTTATCTATGGTGCTTTTGCTACAGGAGCATTTTTCATGGCAGGTATTTCAGCCTACAAAATCATTCGCAAACAGCAAGTTGAAATGTTCAAAACATCATTCTCACTTGGTATTGTTGTTGCATTGATCGCTAGTATACTTACAGCAACTGCAGGACATTCTCAAGCTCAACATCTTATGACTACTCAACCAATGAAAATGGCAGCATCAGAAGCGTTATGGCATACGAGTGAAGAAAGTGCGCCTTGGTCTGTTATTGCTGGTATTGACACAGATAAGCAAGAAAATAGCTTTAATATTGAAATTCCTTATGCACTAAGTATACTGTCGTTCAACAGTATTTATGGTAGCGTAACAGGGATGCTTGAGCTACAAGATCAATATGTGGAGCAATATGGTGAAGGGAATTATATTCCACCAGTTAAAACAACGTATTGGAGCTTCCGCATTATGGTCGGTGCAGGAATGCTAATGATCTTACTCGGTATTATTGGGACATGGTTTATGTTACGACATAAACTTGAAAAGGTTCCAACTTTCTTGAAATTTATGATTCCGGCTATAGCTCTGCCATTCATCGCAAACTCTGCTGGATGGATTATGACTGAAGTTGGGCGTCAGCCTTGGATTGTGTTTGGCTTACAAAAAACGGAGGATGGAGTATCTCCTCTTGTAACTCCTGGAATGGTTGCTACAAGTTTGATTGGGTTTACAGTCGTGTATGGCATTCTTGCTGCTGCATTCATCTATCTAGTCGTTCATTTCACGAAAAAAGGCATTGAAACAGATGATCACCATGAAGTGCATAGTGAACCAACTGATAAGGGAGATCATATTCCAGCGATCTAAATCTTTGGTGAAAAAAGATTAGTTACTGCTTTCGAAGCTACTTTTCTCTACAAAGATGATTAATAGTTTATTCGAAAAGTTTTAGCAAGCAATAAAAAGTTTTAGGAGGTTATAGATATGCTAGAACCGTTATGGTTTGGCTTAATAGCGACACTATTCGTTGGTTTCTTCTTCCTTGAAGGATTCGATTTTGGTGTGGGGATGTTAGCTAGATTTCTAGGTAAAACTGACATAGAGCGTCGTGTCATTATTAATACGATTGGACCGTTCTGGGACGGTAATGAAGTTTGGTTAATTACTGCGGGTGGTGCTATGTTTGCAGCATTTCCTAACTGGTATGCGTCGTTGTTCAGTGGATTCTATATGGCGCTTTTCCTAATGCTAATTGCTTTAATTGGTAGAGGTGTTGCCTTTGAATTCCGTAGTAAATTAGAAAGTCAGAAGTGGCGTAATACATGGGATTGGATATTATTCTTTGGTAGCTTATTACCGCCATTATTGTGGGGAGTAGCTCTTGCAAATCTAATGCGTGGCATTGCAATTGATGAGAATCAGAACTATATAGGATCTTTCTGGGATCTCATTTCTGTATATTCCGTATTAGCAGGCGTTGCAATTGTATTGTTATTCCTATTGCATGGTGCATTATTCCTAAGCTTGAAAACAACTGATGTAATTAAGCAAAGAGCAGAACAATTTGCACTGAAAATTGGTAAATGGACGAGTGCTGTTCTATTGCTATTCGTTGTTCTGAGTTATTTCGAGACAGATATGTTTACAGGTCAAGGTATTAACCCAGGTTCAGTACCGATCTTAGCTGGGTTCGCATTATTATCAGTTCATTTCTTCTTGAAAGCAGGTTGGAATGGCTGGGCATTTATTATGACGGGAGCAACTATTGTTCTGTCTACAGTTACAGTGTTTATGTGCCTATATCCAAATGTAATGATCTCTTCTCTTAATCCTGAGTGGTCATTAACGATATATAACACTTCATCCAATGCTTACACACTGAAAGTTATGACAGTTGTTGCCTTAACGATGGTGCCGATTGTTATTGCTTATCAGACTTGGAACTACTGGATATTCCGTAAACGTGTGACAGTAAAAGATCATTTAGATTACTAGGAAGCTAATGAGAAGTTTGAGTGTATGCTTCCGAAGTACTTTTCATTTCGAGAAGTAATATCAGGAAGTCAATGAAAAGTTTGAGCGTAAGCTTCCGAAGTATTTTTCATCTCAAGAAGTAGTACCAGGAAGTTAATGAAAAGTTTGAGGATGATTCATATGATGAAAAGGCTGTTTCAGCAGGTACACAATAGCCGGAAATTATTTGTTATCAGTGTTATTTTTGGCTGTTTGGGTGGTCTTATCTTAATTGCTGAGGCTTATTATGTAGCAAATATTGTGGATGATGTATTTCTGGAAGGATTGGGGCTAGCAGAAGTAAAGCTAATGCTAGCTCTGCTACTAGCTGTTATTATCATTCGTGCACTACTTCATATGGTTAGTGACTATACGGCTTCAAAACTTGCGCAAGGGATAAAGAGTGAGCTTAGACTTCGTCTAGTTAAGAAGCTAGGAGACTTAGGACCCGAGTATAGTAAAGAGGAACGTAGCGGTGAACTAGTTTCTACATTATATGAAGGAGTTGAGCAACTTGAAAACTACTTAGCCAAGTATGTTCCGCAAATTGTACTATCTATGTTTGTGCCTTTTGCAATTTTTGTGCTAGTAGTTGGTCAGGACGGCTTATCAGCTCTTGTCTATGCGATCACTTTGCCATTGCTTATTTTGTTTATGATCTTAATCGGCAAATTTACGAAGTCACGTACAGATCGTCAATATAAGTTATTAGGTAGATTAGGTGGGCATTTCCAAGAGATATTACGTGGTATGGAGACGTTGAAAATATTCAATCGCTCCAAAGCACAGCTACAAATTATCGGTAAAATTAGTGAAGAGCATCGCAAATCTACGATGGCTACTCTGAAACTAGCCTTTTTGTCTGCCTTTGTGATGGAGTTGTTTGCCACGATAAGTACAGCAGTTATTGCGGTATTTCTCGGTTTGCGACTGGTAAAAGGACAAATGGAGTTTTATGATGCGTTTCTAATTCTACTGTTAACACCAGAGTTCTATGCGCCGATTCGTGCGTTAGGTACGCAGTTCCATTCTGGTATGAATGGAGCATCTGCTGCGACTCGTATTTTTAATATATTGGATGCAAAGCCTTCAGGTTATGTGGAGAAGGAAGATGGTTTGAAACCAGCTTCAGTTCAAGCCAACGGTTACCGTATCCAATTTCAACATGTAACGGTACACTATGAAGGCTACGAAACACCTGCGTTACATGATGTTTCTTTTACGGTAGAACCAGGTCAACAACTTGCTATAGTTGGGGCAACCGGTGCAGGCAAAAGCACTATTCTTGATTTGCTTCAAGGGTTCATTAAGCCAACTAGTGGCAAAATTCTAATCGATGGTGTAGATCTAGCAGAACTATCCATAGGTCATTGGCGGAAGCAACTATCGACTGTTTCGCAGAAGGTTCACTTATTCCACGGTACAATTAGAGAGAATATATTATTAGGGTTAGAACATGTGACGGATGAACAAGTGAGGAATATTCTCGAACAAGCAGGTGCTGATCGATTTGTCAGTCAATTGCCTCAAGGGTTGAATACCAAGCTAGGTGATGCCATTCAATTATCTGGTGGACAAATCCAACGATTAGCGATTGCTAGAGCATTATTGCGTCACGATGCAAAGTTAATATTATTGGATGAAGCGACGAATGGACTTGATGTGTTTCATGAGCAGTTAGTCCATAACAACCTTAAGCAATGGATACAAGGTAGAAGCGCAGTTATCGTTGCTCATCAGCTTGAAAGTATTACTTCATCAGATTACATTCTCGTATTAAAAGATGGCGAAGTTGCTGAAAGTGGTTCTCCAGCCCATGTATTAGCTAAGGATGGATTGTTTGCACAGATGATTACAGCAAGCAAAGGACATGAAGATGCTACAAACGGACATGATACACCTAAAGTTACTTCGACTAGTGCGAAGAGTGAATTACGAATAGAAAGTTCTACTACTGACCGAGCACAAAAAGTCGTTACATCAACTGCCCCTTATGAGTCCGTAAATTGGACGAAAACTAAGCAAACGAAACATGCACAGGACAATGAAGAAGCGTTCAGCTTCCGTAGTATATGGAAGGCAACACGTAATTTAATGACATTTTTAGCGCAATATAAATGGTTAGCGTTATGTGCTGTGTTGTTATCATTTGCTACAATTGCCGCTAATATTGGGTTAATGGGAACTTCAGGTTACCTCATTGCGAAAGCAGCATTGCAGCCTGAAAATATACTGATGATCTATGTTCCGATCGTTGGCGTTCGTTTCTTTGGTATATCCCGAAGTGTATTTCGTTATCTTGAACGACTAGCTTCTCACAATGTCACTTTCAAAGTATTACACCGACTAAGAATATGGTTGTATGAACGACTCGAGCCGAAAGGTATTACGTTGTTTCAGCACAAACGTGGCGGAGATGTACTTGGCAGTGTCATTAGCGACATCGAACAATTGCAAAATTTCTACTTGAGGCTGTTTTCGCCGCCAGTTGTATATGCATTAACTGTCGTACTTACTGTTGGTTTCCTAAGCACCGTGCATATAAAGCTTGCAATTGTTTCACTAATTATGCTTGTCATAGCAGGAGTTGTCATTCCCTATATCGGATATCGCAATGGTAAGCAACGTGGTGTACAACTTGTTAATGCTCGAATTGGTCTATATGAGCATGCACTAGATTTATTGCGTGGGATGGCCACTATCCAGCAGTTTGGTACATTTACTTCTTCACAGCAACAAATTACGAAGGTACAAGATCAACTTAATCATTTACAATTACAAGAGCACCGCAATACATCATTAAATAATGGATTGATGACTGCAATTACGCAGCTATCAATGTGGGTGATGCTCATTATTAGTATTCCGCTTATCGTTGATGGAAGTATTGCACCTTATATGTTACCAGCAATTTTACTAATTACGTTAGCAAGTTTTGAAGCAGCGGCTCCCCTGCCACAAGCATTTCAGATGAGTTCTGGTATAGCTACAGCTGCTAATCGTTTATTTGTATTAGCTGATGATCAAGAACAACCATCTACTGTGAGTGAACAAGGAATTGTTAATAAGCAGTCTTTTGTCCCTAATGAAAATACAAATGATATAGTAAAACGGTTTATCACTACTGAACAGCTATCTTTGAAGGCAGTTGATAATAATCTTGATTCACTCTCCTCAAAAGAGCAAACGAATAACTGGCAATGTGATCTAAGTAATGTACAATTCAGCTATGAAAATAGAAACCATATTGCTCTTGAAGGTATTAATCTAACATTAAAAAAAGGGAGGAAAATGGCCGTAGTTGGTGAAAGCGGAGCAGGAAAGAGTACTCTACTTCATGCAATACTGAAATTGAGCCCGATTACTAATGGTGAGATTAGTATTAATGGAATGAATTATGACCAATGTAGCGAGGAACAAGTACGTTCTCAATATGCAGTTGTGTCTCAGCAAGTACAACTATTTAATGCGACAGTAGCAGAAAATCTACGGCTTGGTAATCAAGCAGCTACACTAGAGCAGCTTAGAGTAGCTGCACAAATTGCTGAGATCGATTCATTCATTATGAGTTTGCCGAGTGGGTATAACACGATGATAGGTGAGTATGGTGCGAAACTATCAGGTGGACAAAGACAGAGATTAGCTTTAGCTAGAGCAATAATCCGTCAAAGCAATGCCATCTTACTTGATGAGCCTGCTACTGGATTAGATCGGCTAACTCAGAAAGCGTTCCATGACAATATGCGAGAGATGATGGTCACACACGCTGTATTATGGATAACGCATCGCCTTGCTGATATTACCGATATGGATGAGATTATCGTCTTGAAGCAAGGACGTATTGTTGAACAGGGAACTCATGAGCAACTAATGGATGCCAAAGGTCACTATTATGATATGTGGTGCTTAGAGCGTTCCAAAGACTGGGAACAGAATGTGAGTTAATGATGTAAGGTAGGGTAAAGCGAATGGGAAAAAAGTTTCCCAGCAAACGAAAACCCCGAACTATTTATACGAAATACTTTTTAAGAATTTCGTTATAGTTCGGGGTTCTATTTAAAATCTTATGAGGTCTAGCTTATTGTTCAGCTCAGATCATAAGATAATTAGTTTTGTCCTAGTCTCTTTTTCTTTGAACACTACACTAATAATAACGTTAATCCGTATAAACTAATCGATGCCACGATGAGCAAGAGTAGTGGTTTAATAGCTTTTTTCGTTAAACTTCGTAAATCTATAGACAAACCTAATGCCGCCATCGATACGGCAAGTAGAAATGTAGCGAAAGAAGAAATACTTGTCTGAATTGCTTCATTCATAAATCCAACGTAGAATCCTGCAGTGCTAATCAATGATACAATGATGAACCCGATAATGAAGTAAGGAAAACTTGCTTTGGCAGTTGCTCCTTTAGTTTTTCGATTCATCCACCAAGTAAAAATGATTGTAACAGGGAATAGTAGAAATACACGACTTAGCTTGGCCATAAATGCGTTAGCTAACGAATCGTTTCCAAAGTAATCACCTGCTAAAGCAGCGTGAGCAATTTCATGTGCACTGTAGCCTACCCAAGTTCCATATTGCTCAGGAGATAAATGAATCCATTGTTCAGCTAATGGTGCACCAAGTGCAAATAATGTTCCAACTATCGCAATTAATGCTGCAGATAATGCTATATCACTTTTATTGGATTTGATAATAGGAGATACTGCACCAATCGCAGCGGCTCCACATATCGCAGTTCCTGTAGCAAGTAATAATGCGATCGATTGCTCTACTTTTAACCACTTTGCCAATAGTAGTACAATTGTAAATGTACAAGCGATGACAATAACAGCTGTTCCGATCAATGATAACCCTTCTTGAAATAACAATATAAAATTCAAACGAACCCCATAAAGAACGATCGCAATTCGTAATAAGATCTTTGAACTAAAGTCAATACCATCTTGCCACTTGGCAGCATTATATATAAAATTCCGAAACAACACTGCAAGTAGAATGGCTATTGGAAGTGGACCAATTAAAGTTAGTCCAGGAACATATGAGAAAGCATATGCAATAACTGCTAAGCTTGTTGGTAGTAGTATTCCGTATAATTTTCGTATGGTCATGATGTTCGCCTCTCTCTCTATAAATAGAGTACAATACATTATATATAATTAAAAATTAATATAATGTATACTTAATATAAGTAATTACTTATAATTGGAGCTGATTCATTGGATACTAAACATCAAGTGTTTTTAACGATTATTGAAACGGGTAGTTTCTCTAAAGCGGCAGAACGATTATATATGACGCAGCCTGCAATTAGTCAGTATGTTAAGCAACTAGAAAGTGAGATCGGGGTCACACTATTTGATCGTTCGACGAAAAAGCTGCATGTCACTGGGGCAGGGAAAATTGTTGAACGATATGTTCGTCAATTAGCAGATATGCATGGTGAGATGGAGCAAGCGATACATGACTACTTGCATGAAGTAAAAGGTCCACTTCGTATCGGTGCCAGTTATTCGTTCGGAGAGTATGTACTACCGAATATTTTGGCAAGTTTTTTGCACGATTATAGAGATGTTATTCCTAAAATAGATATACATAATACCCATGAAATTGCTAACGCTATCGTTAAGCAACAAATTGATATTGGTATCGTAGAAGGTTATGTCGATCACTCACAGCTATTATTACAGAAGATTGCTGAGGACGAAATGGTTGTAGTTGCACATCGTCCTGATGTATATGTCGAAGAGCAATCATGGATTGTGCGAGAGCGTGGTTCGGGAACTAGAGAAGCGATGAATGCATTTCTTACTAAATTCCACTTGAAGCCAAAGGTAATGTATGAGTATGGCAGTACCCAATTAATTAAAGGAACAGTAATGGCTGGAATTGGTATATCTTACTTATCCAAATGGACAGTGCAGCGGGAACTTGAAGAAGGTAGATTATTTACGATTAACGAAGCTGAATTCAATATGGTGCGCGATTTCTACTGTATTCAGCGTAAAGAGGCAGTAAGAAGTAAAGTGTTTGAAGCGTTCTCTCAACATTTGCACAAGTGCTGCAGTTATTTGTAATGTTTATTTCCTCCTTATCACATGATAAAGTAAAGTTAGAACTTATATTAAAGTAGCGAATGAGGAGGGAAATGCATTGGCGATTGCAGAAGTAACTGTTATTCCCATCGGAACAGCAAGTACGAGTTTGAGTTCTTATGTTGCGGACTTACAACGTGTACTAGAGCAACAGAAAAATATAAAATATACGTTAACTTCGATGAGTACAATTATTGAAGGTTCATTGGATGATATATTTATTGCCATAAGAGCAATTCATGAAGCGCCATTCCAAACGGATGCACAACGTGTTTCTACTTCAATCAAAATTGATGATCGACGAGACAAAGAAAGTTCATCGGAACAAAAGTTGCGTTCTGTTCAAGAGAAGCTATAACAGATAGTTGTTAAGAAAAGGTAAGCGAAATAAAATATCCAATTATTAATGCAAAACAAAAACAAGCTAAGTGAAACGGTATTTGCCGTCACTTAGCTTGTTTGCTTAATTAGCAATAAAAGTTATTTACTTTTATTGCTGCTCTTGTTTTGCTTCTTTGTCAAAATGCTGCTTCAATGATGCTTTCTTTGTTGTTAGCTGCTTAGACAGATCTATTTGAGAACGTTTAGCGTTTTTGATCTCTTCATTCAACTTATTAATACGTGCCATTTTATTATTAAGTTCACTATGCGTTTTGCTCAATTTCATATCTCTTTGTAATTGGTTTATTTTAGATTCGGCTTTTTCTTGTTTCTTTTTTTCGTTAATTGTTTTCGTTTCTATGTCAGCAATCTCACGTTGAAGACGAGTAATAATTGCTTTAGTGAACATAATGGACATTCATACACCCCATAATCATTTAGTATAGCTAAGTCACTATATTACTATAAATAGCGTCATTAAGCGAGAAAATGTATGGTTATAAGACAGGGAATATTGTATTCATCATACATTAAAATAAATATTTTCCAAATACTATATCAATAGTATACTAATCTTATATATTCAGTTTAATAAGAGGAGATAGTAGCATGCCAATGCGAAGACTTGGAGGTCCGATCTTAGGAATTATTATTCCGTATATTATTTTTGAGTGGTTGAGGAGACAACCATCATGGGATCTCATGCTAACCTTACCGACAGGTCATTTCTACATTGTTAGCGCAGTTTCTTTTCTCGCAATTATTATTGCTTTTTTGATTGGAATAGCTGGAAGACGATTACGAAATATAAAAGTCGGATTTCTCGCATTGGCCTTTATCTCCTTGGCCGAAATATTTATGGTTCACGGTCTATCTACACCTAACTTTATTATTCATCAAACTCATTTACCAGGTGTTATGGCTCCACTAAGCGTTGTAGCAGCAACAATATGGTTATGGCTATCCACTTTATCGTCGGATCATCGTATTGTTATTTTTTTTGCAAAGTATGAAAGATTACTGCTTCCACTATGGACGATAACGTTAGCGTTAATGGGAACATTAGCAATGCTGATGCCTCACGGACTAAATTTTGTGAAACTCGATGTTTATCCTATCAACTATGCGGTAACCGTTATTATAGCTCTGCTTAATTTACATACGATGTACCAATATTTTCAATCATATTCCTATTCAAGATTTCCGTTGCAAATCGCGATCGTCTATAGTGCAGGTTGGCTTATTGTTGCTCAAATCATTATGGTGATGGGAGAAAATTGGCGAATAAGCTGGTGGATTTATCATTTCCTGCTGCTTGCTTCTATGATTATTATGTTATGGGGACTTATAAAGCAGTACGTGGCAAATCGATCATTAGCTGAAGCGATGCGAGCATTATTTACAACTGATCCATACGAGCGAATAACGAATTCTATTTCTCCAAGTGTAAAAGCATTAATGATGGCTACGGAAAGCAAGGATCACTATACAGCAGGTCATAACTTTAGAGTTACTGTCTATGCACTTAAAATTGCAGAGCAGCTACAGTTAAGACCTGATCAGCTACGTGCGTTAGCCCATGGAACAATCATTCATGATATCGGAAAGCTAGAAATTCCAGATGATATTTTGAATAAACCAGGGAAATTGACTGCTGAGGAGCGGGAAGTGATTGAATCACATCCATTAAGTGGCTATGAAATGTGTAGAAAACTTGGCTTCATGAAAGAAGAACTGGAAATCATTCGACATCATCATGAAAAATGGAACGGTACAGGATATCCTGATCAACTCCGAGGTGAACAAATTCCGAGAATGGCGAGAATAGTTGCAGTTGCAGATGTATATGACGCACTTACTTCCGATCGAGCATATCGTAAAGCGCTATCTCATGAAGATGCTTTACTTTTTCTAATTGAACAAAAAGGCATTCATTTCGATCCAGTCTGTGTAGAAGCTTGGAAAAAGGTATGTGAACGGGTTCCTCATATTCAGCGAGAAGTGACTTATAAGTACGAACAGAAAATCACTTCAGATGAATATGTTCTAAGCAATGAAGCAACAAGAAATATGTAATATTACGAGTCAACAATATTTGCAATAAACCTGTATGTTTAATTCAAGCGATCGAACAATAATACTGTTCAGACTTTTTTCAATGAAAAGGGGACTTAATAATGAGTAAAGCTATATTAACAATCGACGACGGACCAACAACACTTACACCATCTATGATTGACTATCTCAAATCTAAAAATATTATGCCGATTCTATTTTTCTATGGGCATCAATTAGAAAGTCATTTTGAAGAAGGGCTATATGCTTTGCAACAAGGTGCAATTATCGGTAATCACAGTTATAGTCATCCTAATTTTAATGACCTCTCATACGAAGAATGTATTAGTGAGATTGAAAAGCAGGAAGCGTTACTTGATCGTTTATTTCAAACAGCTGGAATTGAGCGGACTTATAAATTATTTCGCTTTCCTTACGGAGCAAAAGGCGGGAAAAATAAAGCATTAATTCAGCAATACTTACATGAGCATGGCTACAATAGAGTAGATGACAGTCAGATTGATGTTAAGTGGTATATAGATAATGAATTCAATACGGATATAGATTCATTGTGGACTTTCGACTTTATGGAATATCAATTGAATAATTCTACTGACTTTACGTTCGATAGTATTTTGCATCGAATCCATGATCCAAACCCAGAGACAGGAGCTCCTTTGTTAGAGCGGGAAATAAATCATATCGTTCTCATCCATGATCATGAGAATACTGACAAAATATTACCCAATTATTTTGAAATTCTTATCGATTATGTTATAGAAGAGGGAGTAGAATTTGTTCCCCCTAGAATTAGTGTAATGAAACAATAAGTGCTATATTAAATATAGAGCAGAGTGCAGAGCTTGGAGGTAATATAGTTGCTTATTGGTGTTATTATTATTGTTGGAGTTATATTGTGTATTTATTTGCTTTTAAGTTATTATCCACCGCTAGGAGCTAGTCAGTCTGCAGCACGTAGACACGAACTGAGTAAGTCGAAGAACTATGCAGACAAAAAATTTGTTAATGCCATTCCGACTTCGATGGTAGTGGCAAACTCAAATAAAGATAAAATGAGAATGATAGCTGATTATATTAAAGGAAATCCTAATTCAAGACCAAGTAAACCGCTTAAAGTTACACGAATGAAAGAGCAACATTTTGTTGCAGGAGAGCTACCTCGACTGACATGGTTCGGACATTCTGCCTCTTTGCTGCAATTGGATGGAAAAACAATATTGCTCGATCCGATGTTTGGAAAAGCGCCATCACCTGTTCCGTTAATAGGTGGTAAGCGATACAGCAAAACATTACCTTTTGAAATCGAGCAGCTGCCAACGATAGACGCTGTAATTATTTCTCATGATCATTATGATCATCTAGATTATGGCTCGATCATTAAATTGAAGAGCAAAGTAAAGAGATTTATTGTTCCGCTAGGTGTAGCGCCTCATCTAATTAAATGGGGAATCGACGCTGAGATAATAACGGAGCATGATTGGTGGGACGAACTCACTTACGAGGGGATTAGCTTAACCTGTACTCCAGCAAGACATTTCTCAGGTAGAAGTCTAACTGATAGTAACGCGACTTTGTGGTGTTCTTGGGTTATTCGCGGTCAATCAGCAAAAGTATTTTTTAGTGGCGACAGTGGTTATGGACCTCATTTCAAGGAGATCGGAGATAAGTATGGCCCATTTGATCTGACCTTAATGGAATGTGGTCAGTACAATGAGCATTGGGCATCAATTCATATGTTTCCAGAGGAGACGGTTCAAGCGCATTTGGACGTAAGAGGAGACGTAATGATTCCCATACATTGGGGAGCATTTACATTATCACTTCATGCTTGGACGGATCCGGTTGAACGTGCAGTAAAGGCGGCGAAAGAACGGAATGTATCTATAGCTACACCTCGCATTGGTGAGCCTGTTCACATTGGTGCAGTTTCATATCCAATTGAGGAATGGTGGAGCATAAAGGGCAGCGATTAAATCGCTGCCCTTTTAATTATGTTGTAAGTTCTAATTAACTCTGATCGTAATGATCACTATATTTTATCATCAAGTTTAATACGCTCGATAGAATCATTACACTGGATTTGAAACTCACGTGGGTTATCTACGAAAAGATATATTCGATCTACTAGTTGTCGTTTACCAAACATGCGACTAATCGTAATCTGATTATCCAAAGTAATGAGGATATTGGGTTCAATAGCAAGAGGTGTAAATGCTGTTTTTAATTCATCATTAGTGAGTTTCTCATAGTTAATTGTGGAGACAGATGATATTTTATTGATATCAATATAAGCTAGCATTTGAATTCCATATTGAATTCTTACTTTTTGTTTGAACAGTAGAATAGGATTGAGACACATCGCTCGATAATCAGCAATGAACATAAAGATCAGATAGATATTCCCTAATGAAATAATCCAGGCAGCAATATGTGACCATTGCATAAGCACAATATGAACTAAAGCCCCCTCAATGATCAATAGTTTACATAAGAACAGGACGAGGACAAGCCAGCTAGAATTTCTATGGTAGCTAAATGCGGTGGAGTCAGCTTGTGTGTAAGGTTTTTTTCTCCAAGCGAGAACAGTATAGTATAAGACAGATAGTTCATGAACAATTAGACCAGAGAGTTTAGAAGTATTGAAAGTTACTTCTACACTTTTAGTAAGGGTTTCGATGGGGTGAGATTCAGCCGAGCGATTACGTCTATAAGTGTTAATAATTTGAGAAAGCTTGTATATCTCATAACTAATGAACGCAAGCTCCAAAGGAATAATTATATATTTTATAACTTCAATTACAGCTTGACTACTTGAAGGTAGTAGTAGCATTAGCGAGATATAGCCAACAAGGCAAAAGGGTAGAATTGAGATGAATTTTATCTGGAGCTTTCGGTATATAAGAAAGTAAAGCAACAACGGTATGACAACGACAAAATCTAATAATAGTGCAATCGATAATAGTTGATTATTGTCTTGTAGTAGAGAAGATTTCATAATAAAAAGATCACATATAATGATTAACAAACTTAGACCAATAAAATAATTGAAGTTCTTTCTATAGCGCTTGAACATGGTTATACACTCCCATTCAAACATAGTTAACTCAAATTGTTCATTTAAGAATGACTGACTGATATTAAGATGTATTAGTTTAAGTATAAAATGTTGGTGAATAATGGTCAACGTAATTATACGATTAGATTAACCGTTGAAAAATAATGATGACGCTTGTTTGTTGGAGATGTACATACGATAAGAAGATAGCCAGCTACCGATTGGGGGAATCGGTAGCTGGCTATTACATTAGGATGGTTTCTTACTGAGGAATGAAAATGATGACGTGAAATGAAATATATCGGAGAATTATTCCGGTTTAGTGACCTTTAAGGTTTCAAGATCTTTGCGGATATTGTCTTCAGCGGTACGAATAGCAGTATTAACATCGATTCCATTTAGTGCAATATCAGTAAAAGCTTGAGTCACATGTACAGATACATCATTTTCCCATCTATGTTGAGCTAATACAGGAGTTTCTGTTTTGAATATATTTTCAATTTTGATTCCTTTGAGCACTTCGATATCTGCACCAAACTCTTTGTCTAATTCCGGATTATCAATCGCAGGAACTCGACCATTTCGAGAAACTTTACGTTGTACTTCATCAGATAAAATATTAGCTAACACTTGAAAGGCTTCATCTTGATGTTTGCTTACTGATGAGATAGAAACGGAGTGCACATTAGCAACTTTACCTTGACCAAGATTATCTTCGAAGTTAGGGATAGGAGCGAGACCCCAGTTTAACGGCTTACCTTCAGCGCGTAATTCTTCTAATGTTCCAATTAAGTTAGCTAATAAGGTAGGTCGCATCGCTAAATTCTGATCGATAACGAATGAGTTACGGTCGTACTGGTACTTTTCTCCTTGCACATATCCAGGAAACTTAACACTCTTCTCGACGGTCTCGAAGATTTTTCTCCATTGCTCCGATTGTAAGATAGGTTCACCTGATTCTGGATCTAATGTAGATACACCATAACTACCTTGTAAAGTTGCAGGGCCGTTATTGAGATCAATTCCGATATACTGTACACCATCCTCATTACGAGTTAATTGTTGTGCAGTAGCTAATATTTCATCCCAAGTTACTTGTTCATCAGAGGGATAGGGAACATGGAATTTATCAAAGATATCTTTGTTATAGAACAAAGCGGCTAAGTTTGAAGAGAATGGTAATGTGAAGAGTTCTCCATCTTTAGCGAAGTTATATACGGATTCAAGAAGGTAGGGCTTAATACGATTCGTATCGAAAGCATATTTTTCAGCTAATGGCGTTAAGTCTGCTAATGCCTCTAGTTCTTGGAATGCATAGTATGAACCACTAGTTTGATAGATAATATCTGGTGGATCATTAGAAAGTAAAACCTCAGCAGGCGTTACACCTTCAGCAGGAACTATTTTTTCTAAAGTGATATGTGGAAACTTTTCTTTCGTTGGCTGTACAAAAAACAAATCGAATTCTGTGTCTGTTAATGTCCCGCCGCCAACATAGAAGGTCAAGGTAACAGGATCAAGTGATTGTTGTTTTTCAGGGGTAGCAGTTTCTGTGGTAGTTGTTTCTTTTTTGCCTTCCGTATTTGTTGGTAATTGATTGTTCGTTGCATTATTTGCGCATCCGAACAAAAAAAGACTTAGCATTAGTATGGATGCTAGTGTTGGAATACTTTTATTTCTCATTGTCTGTTTCTTCATCGTTATAATCCCCTCTCAATGTGTAAAATTAGACCAAGTGTTACAAACATGTATACTTCGTATCATTCTGCCTGATATAAATGCATAAAAGCGAAGACGCTTTATGAATCAGGCATCTCCGCTTATACGGTTGATCTATGAGATTAATTTGCATAATACACATTTGTTTACTCGGATATAGCCATGATTATACTTACCAAATAACGGTAGGTCAATAGCGATTTTAAAAATAATATAGATAAAAACTTGAGTGCCTATTTTGCATATTAGCCTATTGACACTCCAAAATATGGGTGTTAATATGGGTAAAATCAAACTAAAGCAGTTGGTTTTATTGGTATTATCCGTCAGCATTGACCATATCGATGGAGATGTTCAACTTTTCATAGTTCACACGAAAGTGTTGTTCTATGTGAAAGTGGATATCTCCATTTTTTTGTTTTCAAAGAAGTTTGTTCAAGGAAGTAAACAAAAAGTTTTAAGTTAATGCTTTCGAAGCGAACTTTTTGATTTCAAAGAAGTTTGTTCAAGGAAGTAAACAAAAAGTTTTAAGGAGGAAGAGATATGAGAAGAGTTACGTTGTTAAGTGTAGTAATGGTTTTAGTAATTATGGTGATTGCAGCTTGTGGAGCAAACACGAAAGTGACACAACAACCTGTAACTCAAGCAGGCGAAGATACAAATAATGATTCGCAAATCGCAGAAACAAGAGAACCTGTTACTCTAACTTTTTGGAACTATGGTAACACGATTACAGATACAGAATTTGATAAGTTAATCGTACAGCCTACGAAAGAGAAGTATCCTCACATTACATTAGAAAGAATTCGCACAGATGATGATGTTACTCCAGAACAATTGTTAGCTGCAGGTAATTTGCCAGACATTATTTATACTAGTACGGGATCTAATTATTATCGCTTCTTAGATATTGGCATTGTTCAACCGTTGGATGAACTGATCGCGAAGCATAATGTAGATTTCACAACGGTCAAACCAGCAATTGTTGAATCTATTCAAAGCTATACAGATGATCAATCAATTATAGCAGTGCCGTTATCATTCAACTTATTCATTACGTATTACAACAAGGAAATTTTCGATAAATTTAACATTCCATACCCATCGGATGAGCCACAAACTTGGCAACAATGGTTGGAAATTGGTCGCCAATTGACCCGTGTTGATAATGGTGTTCAATACTTAGGTATTGATGTCGGAGGCGCTAGTAATTTAGCACGAAGCTTAAAACTAGCTAATGTTGATCCTGCAACAGACCAATCTACTCTTGGAGATGAACAATTGGAACAAGTTTTTGAACTACTAAAGCAACAATATGAAATTCCAGGCTTTATTGGAGAAAATCAAGAACTAGTATACGATCGCACACAATTTATGCAAGAACGTAGATTAGCGATTCGTCATGCTTTTCTAGCCAATATGATTGGACCATTGGAAGAACTTCGTAAGGAAGGAATTGAGTTAGATTGGGATATTGCCCCAGCTGCACACTTTGGAGATGAAAAGGTGCCAGGAAGTATTCATTCTCTAATTGTCTCTAATCAGGGTGATAACATCGAGGATGCATTTTTAGTAGTATCTAATGTATTGTCGGATGAAACTCAAAGATTAGTAGCAAGAAATGGCCGTGTTCCTTCTATTATAAACCCAGAACTGGAAAAAGAATTTGGAGCAGACGTTGAAGTTCTTAAAGGTAAGAAGATTGAAAATGTGTTTAAACTGACTGCTATTGCTAATAGTACACCACATCCACTTGACGGTAAGCTTGGTAAAGTATTAGATGCGATATCTCAAGATATAGCGTTTAACGGAAAGGATGTCGTCTCTGCATTGCGAGCAGGGAAAGAAGAAAGTGATCGTTTAATAAAAGCATGGGAGGCTACTAGATGAGTAACGAAAACATCAAATATTATACTGCTGATGTATTAGTCATTGGAGGAGGTCCAGCAGGAGCATGGGCTGCATGGAGTGCAGCCCAAACAGGAGCAAAAGTAATTCTAGTTGATAAAGGATACCTAGGCTCAAGTGGTGCAACAGCACCTGGCGGAACAAATCTATTATATTTACCTCCAGATCAAGCATTAAGAGATACTGCTGTAGACATGCGAATGAATTCTGGTGGTTTTCTATCAGAACCTGACTGGATATACCGTGTACTGGATCAAGTTTATATTAATTTAGATCGAATTGAGCAATGGGGATATCCATTTGTAAAAGATGAAAAAGGTGATGCTCAACGTAATCATCTTCATGGACCAGAATATATGGCACTGATGCGTAAACAAGTAAAAAAAGCAGGAGTAACTGTATTAGATCATGCTCCCGCACTAGAATTACTAGTGGATGAACATGGGGTGGGCGGAGCAAGAGGTGTACTTCGTCAACAGAATAAGGAATGGGAAATAAAAGCAGGTGCCGTTGTTATTGCTACCGGTGGCTGTGCATTTTTAAGTAAAGGTTTAGGGTGTAATGTGCTTACAGGCGATGGATATCTGATGGGTGCCGAGGTTGGAGCAGAACTATCAGGTATGGAGTTTAGTCGTCAATATGCACCAAGTGCTGCTTATAGTTCCCCTACTCGTGGAAGATTACTTGGCTGGGCAACTTATTATGACGAGGATGGAAATGAGTTAGGTGGAGATCGCGGTGGAGATTTCTTAGCAAAAAGACTACTAAATGGTGGATCAGTCTACGCGATGATGAATAAAGCAGATACACCAGAAAAACAAGCGATTTTGCGCTCAGCACATTCAATCTTCTTCTTACCGTATGATCGAGCAGGCATTAATGTCTTTACGGATATGTTTCCTCTTACACTTCGTTATGAAGGTACTGTTCGAGGAACAGGCGGACTGCGGATTGTAACGGATGATTGTGGAACTACTGTACCTGGTTTGTATGCTGCTGGAGATGCAGCTACAAGGGAGCGAATTACAGGTGCTGCATCGGGTGGCGGTGCTTTCAATGCTTCTTGGGCTATTTGTTCTGGTACTTGGTCAGGCGAAGGTGCCGCACATTATGCTAAAGAGAAAGCTAGTTTATTGGGAGATCGTGAATTGCAGAGAGCTGGTAAATATGGACTTCATGCAGAAAGTACGACACAAGCCACACAAAATGAAGATACACCACCAACTTCAAAACTAAGACCAACAACTTCAAATGATGCTCAGACCGATGTAGTAATTAAAGAGCTAGTTAAAGCCATTCAAAACGAGATATTACCGCTTGAGAAGAATTATTTCCGTAGCGAATCAGGCATACAAGAGTCACTTAATTCACTACATGAGCTGTGGCCAAAAGTTCAGCACCAAAAAGTAGAATCCATTCATGATGTTGTTCATGCAAGAGAAGCAGCCGCAATGGCTGCCACAGCACGCTGGATTTATACGGCTGCACTAGCACGAAAAGAGACGCGGGGAAGAGGTTTGCATACATTCACAGAGTATCCTGAACAAGACCCGAATCAGCATCATCGCATTATAGTGTCTGGATTAGAGGAAATTCAAGTCAGTTATGATACTTCATTTATAGATAAGGTAGAAAAATATCAAGAGCTACTCAAAAAGGAAGTGCAAGCGAAATGATAGAGTTGGTTAGTGATAGTCGTTGCATTGGATGTAACATGTGCGTTAAAGTGTGCCCAACTAACGTCTTTGATAAGACAGAGGATGTACCAGTGATTGCTCGTCAAGATGATTGCCAAACTTGCTTTATATGTGAAGCTTATTGCCCTGTAGATGCATTATATGTGTCTCCCTATGCGGATGAAGCGATTGAGGTTGATGAATTACAGTTAGCCAATGATGATGTACTTGGTAGCTGGAGAAAAACAATTGGTTGGGGACCAGGTCGTGTGAAGATTGCTTCAATCGATCAAACCCCATTTATCAACAGAATCTTACCAGAAAAAGTGTTGAAGGCAAGAGGGATATCCGATGTGGATTCTCCATTTGGTCGATAATAAAAATAGAGGAGATGGTTAGTAATGTCAACAACTAGTCGATTGGAACAAGAACAAACTGTTATTCAATATCGTAAAGAGGTTTTAGAACATCGAGCTACTGCAAAACCTGTACATCCGATTATATTAAATCGATGGTCCTCTCGTTCATTTGCTAATGAAGCAATTTCAGATGATCAGTTATATACAGTTTTAGAAGCTGCAAGATGGGCACCTTCTGGCAGCAATGCACAACCGTGGCGCTTTTATGTTGCGAAAACCGAACAGGAGAAGGAATTATTTCAGCAATTCATTAACCCTCGTAATCGTGTATGGTCACATAAGGCAGCTGTATTTATTCTTGTTACTTCAGCTAAGTTTAATAATGAAGGAAAACTACAAAGTTCTCACGCTTTTGATGCAGGCGCAGCTTGGGCTACACTTGCTTACCAAGCTAGTGCATTGGGCTTGAATACGAGAGCAATTGGTGGGTTTGATCGAGAAGAAGCTAGAAGATTGTTAGCTATACCAGGTGACATCGAACTACATGCTGTTATTTCTTTAGGTGTTAGAGGAACGCTAGAGGATCTAGATGAAAGTTTTCATGAAGCAGAAAAACCAAGTCAAAGAAAAGCATTAGAGGATAGCATATTGCCAATTATACTACCAGGTAATCATTAATCGAAAATAAAGATTAAATTTGAAATTTTAGGTATTGAATGTAATGTTTAGTCGTGCTATATTGAATTCAATAATTATATCCGATTAAACACATATGAATAGTTTTAATGTGCACAACCGTACAAACGGAGAGCGTTTCTGAGTTAATCAGGAGCGCTCTTTGTCTATTAGTAGCTATACAAGTTATTGGAGGTGGTCATCTTGACTAGAGTTGCAAACAATATTACTGAATTAATAGGGAATACCCCATTGGTACGGTTGAATAATATTGTTCCCGAAGATAGCGCAGAAGTGCTGTTGAAGCTAGAATATTTCAATCCTGGAAGTAGTGTGAAGGATAGAATCGCCATTAGTATCATTGAAGAGGCTGAGAAGTTAGGGCTTCTACAAAAAGGGAGTACGATTATTGAAGCAACTAGTGGTAACACAGGAATTGGAATTGCATTAGTTGCTGCCGCACGTGGTTATAAAGCAGTACTCGTTATGCCAGAAACGATGAGTTTTGAGAGAAGGAACTTACTACGCGCTTATGGAGCAGAGCTTATCTTAACGCCAGGTGCGGAAGGCATGAAAGGTGCGATCCGTGTTGCACAAGAAATATTGGACCGTAACCCGAATTATTTCCCGGCCCGTCAATTTGATAATATCGCAAATGTAAATATCCACAGGACAACGACTGGACCAGAGATTGTTGCAGCTATTGACACATTAGATGGTGGACTTGATGGTTTTGTAGCTGGTATTGGAACTGGTGGAACAATTACAGGAGCGGGAGAAGTATTGAAAAATAAATATCCATCTATTCAAATTGTAGCAGTAGAGCCAGCCTTTTCTGCAGTGTTATCAGGAGGTAAGCCTACGCCGCATAAAATCCAAGGAATAGGCGCTGGATTTATTCCATCTATATTAAATACTCAAATATATAATCAGATTATTACGGTAACCAATGAGCAAGCATTTGAAACTGCTCGTCTTGTAGCTAGGCAAGAAGGTATACTTGGTGGAATTTCATCAGGTGCAGCGATCTATGCTGCAATACAATTAGCCAAACAACTGGGAACAGGTAAGCGTGTAGTAGCGGTAGTTCCGAGTAATGGTGAACGATATCTATCTACTGTTCTTTATGCAGATGAACAACAAGTATAAGAAGCATTATACTAATCGTCCATGATCGACTGGTAAACCAGAGTCATGGCTATCTTACTGTTAAGATAGCTATGTCTCTTTTTTTATATAAAATGTTTGGGAGATGAAGAATATGGCATTTACTTTACAGCTTGGAGATCAAGCTCCAGATTTTAATCTATTATCGGTTGATGGCAAGTATTACGGTTTGAACAGTTTTGAGGAAGCTAAAGTATTAGTTGTTTTCTTTACAAGTAACAGCTGCCCTTTTGTTATTGGATCAGATGAAGTCACGCGTCAAACCGTTTTGAAATACGCGCAACAAGGAGTTTCATTTGTAGGAATTAACGCTAACAGTGCGAACACTAAACCAGATGACTCCTATGAAAAAATGGTTGAACGAATCGAGCAGCATAATTTCCCTTGGGTATACGTTCATGATGCAGAACAAACGGCAGCATTAGCTTACGGTGCACTACGTACACCACATTTCTACGTGTTTGATCAAGATCGCAAACTTATTTACACTGGACGCGGAGTGGATAATCCACGTGAGGCAGACAAAATTACAAGCAATGATTTAGAAAGAGCTCTAGATGATCACATTGCTGGTAGAGAAGTACAAACTCCATTAACTAACCCACTAGGCTGCAATGTGAAATGGGAAGGGCAAGATAAAAATTGGATACCGGCAGAGGCATGCGATTTAATTCTAACAACTAACTAACAGATCAGGCGAAGGTTCCGTATCTGGAGTGATTATAGCGACAGATACGGAATTTTTTTTAATTACAGATAAAACGAAGTGGTTTGATGCGAAATTTAAACGTGCTTGGGAGAGATTTAGATGAGAAAAGCAAGATTAGCTATATTTTTAGTATTTATTATAGTGATAGGCGTGTTATCCGGTTGCAGTAATAATAATAATCCAGTAAAAACAACAACCAATGCAAATCAAACTAAAGATACAAATCATAATGCAACCAAGGAAGAAGTCGCTTCTGAAGAACCTGTAACTCTCAAAGTATTAAGAGCAGGCATAACGGTTACAGAAACTGAATTTGAGAAAACACTCGTAGAAACTACAAAAGCTAAATTCCCTCACGTAACGCTGGAGTGGGTAGATGCTCCAGAAGATGTCGAACTTGAACCGCTTATTACTTCAGGTGAAGTACCGGATCTGATATTTGTAGCCACATCAAATCTAGCAACAACGATTTCTGATTTAGAATTAGCAGAAGATTTGAACCCTTATGTTGAAAAATACAATGTAGATTTATCGAAACTAAAGCCAGTTGTATTAGATACGATAAAACAATATTCACCCCAAGGGGAATTGCACGGCTTTCCATTCTCTGTAAATTTACCTGTATTGTTCTATAACAAAGATATCTTTGATAAATTCAGCGTGAATTATCCACCAGATGAACAGATGAGCTGGAATGAGGCTATTAATTTAGGTAAACAAGTGACTCGTTCAGATAATGGTGTTAATTATATCGGAATTGATCTGTTTGGTTCTAACAATATTTCGACTGGTCTTGATCTAACGATCGTTGATCCAGAGACAGGTACTGCAAATGTTACCTCTCCAGAGTGGGTAAAAGTGTTTGAACAACTACAAAAGAGTTATGAAGTACCTGGATTTATTGGTGCAGATGGTCGTTACTTATATGCCGATGATGATGATATTTTCTTCAATGAACAAAATATTGCTATGGTTGCATACAATCTAGCTCATCTATTGGGACCACTTGAAGAATTAAGACAGCAAGGCATTGAATTAAATTGGGATTTTGCACCGTTCCCGAATTTTGAAGAGAATTTAGGAACAGGAAAGGGTGCTAATATCCACTCTATTATTTTGACAAAATCAAGCAAGCATAAAGATATCGCATTCCAAGTGTTGGCTAATCTATTGTCGGATGAATCACAATTAGCACTATCTAAAGCTGGTCGTGTACCAACAGTTGAGGGTGAACAATTCGAAGAGGTGTACGGTCAAGATATTGCTGTATTACAAGGTAAGAAGGTTGAGAACATCTTTAATGCCCCACCACGTGAAGTGATTCGTCCCCATAAATATGAAGGGAAAGTACGGAAATTTTTAGTAGAGGCGGAGCAAAGAGTCGCTACTGAGGGGCAGGATATTAATACAGCATTACGTATCGCACAAGAAGCGATTGATAAGGAGCTAGAAACTTTATCTAAAACGCAATAAGGGAGCGGATGAGTATGGCTGGTATTGTTATCAACCATTTATATAAGCGATATGGCAAGGATAAACAGGTTGTAGTGAATGATTTTCATCTTGAAATTAAAGATCGAGAATTTCTTGTGTTTGTCGGTCCCTCTGGATGTGGAAAATCTACAACGTTAAGAATGATTGCTGGGTTAGAGGATATTACAGAAGGTGAAGTATACATTGGTGACCAATTGGTAAATCATCTTCCCCCTAAAGATCGTGATATTGCTATGGTGTTTCAGAACTATGCTTTGTATCCAAACATGAGTGTGTTTGAAAACATAGCTTTTGGATTGAGGCTTAGAAAGCAACCAAGACATGAGATTGATTTGGCTGTGAGAAAAGCAGCAAAAATATTAGAAATTGAAGCATATTTACATCGTAAGCCGAAAGAATTGTCAGGCGGACAGCGTCAGCGTGTTGCTCTTGGAAGAGCTATTGTACGTGATCCTAAAGTATTTCTTATGGATGAACCTCTCTCAAATCTTGATGCCAAACTACGCGTTCAGATGAGAATGGAATTAATTAAGCTGCACAAAAGCTTAGCAGCAACATTCATCTATGTCACACATGATCAGGTTGAAGCGATGACAATGGCTGATCGAATTGTTGTTATGAAGGATGGGGTCGTACAACAAATTGATACGCCAGAAGCAGTTTATGCTACGCCAAACAATACTTTTGTGGCTAGCTTTATCGGTTCCCCACAAATCAATTTAATTCAAGGGAAAGTAGTAGCGGACCAGGCAGGGCGATTAACTTTTCAGACGAAAAGATATAACTTACCGATTGGGCAAGAGGCATCAGATATTTTGAGAATGCATAATAAAATTGATCGTAGAGTCATGCTTGGACTTCGTCCAGAGCATATAGCGTTGGAAGGGTTATATACGGAGCCGGTTATTACGGGTACATTCCATATTAGTGAGTTAATGGGTGCAGATCGTTTCCTTCATCTAGACATTGGAGAAGAGAAATTACTTATTATGCGAGTGGATGCTTATTACAAATCTAATGATCAAGAAAAACTAAGGATTGTTCCTGATATGTCCAAGGCACTCTATTTTGAAGCAGACAGTGGGAAGCGCCTAACATTGAACAATCTCGAATAGAGGAAGTTCAAAAAGTTTAGCTTTGATTACGATGTGTTGCGTTGTAGTTTATACGACGTCGCATATTGAACAACACTAAAAACAACAAGTTGTAACTAAGAGTGGAAAGGAGTGGCATGTAATGATACGAGGCAAATTACAAATGAAAAGTAGATATGTTTGGTCGGTTCTATTATTACTAGTTATCGCTACATTAACGACAGGGCTTATTTCAAGTCAAGCAAAAGGTACTCTCCGCTCAGGACCATATCAAGCGAATCTAACACTAAAGGACTTTGTCATTTGGGAGGATAAGTCTGTAGCAGAGGCTGATCTAGATCCCTATTATGTAAATGTTCTTCAGGGTTGGGAGCAGCAACAATTAACGTCAGTAACCTCTCGTATTGAAATAGACGCTACCACTCCTTCTGCTCAATCCAGTCAAACTGAAATCTATAAGGGCTCGTATGGAGGAAAAGATAATGTACTCCTATGGGAATCTAAAGATACAAACTGGATAGAGTATGAAGTCGATGTTCCAAAGGATGGATTATATGAATTACATGCGCTCTATTACCCTATTCAAGGTGATAATTATACCAGGCCGATAGTATGGGATGTCAAGATTAACGGGGAACGTCCTTTCCGAGAAGCATCATCTATCACATTATATCGATTGTGGCGTGATAAGAGCGAAATATTGAAAAATGATGACGGTGACGAGATTCGTCCTGTTGCACAGGATATTTCAGACTGGAGTCAATGGCCGTTCGTAGATGCTGGTGCCAATTATGCCAAGCCGCTTAAATGGTACTTTGCAAAAGGTAAAAATACGATTCGTATAGAAGGTTATGAGCCAATTGCGCTAGATAAATTGTACTTAGAACCGCCTACGGTGTTGCCGACTTACAAAGAAGTTACTAATGAGCAAGAGATAGAACCACTTAATGAAGAGATTATTACGTTGCAGGCAGAACAAATGGTATGGAAGAATGATCCTTCTATCGTAATGATGTGGGATCGCGATTGGAGTACGGTTCCTCGGGCAAAAGGTCGTATTACTTATAATACGATGGGGGGAGTTCGTTGGGATTGGCCTAACCAAGAGGCTGCTTGGCAATTTGAAGTGGCTGAAAGTGGATATTATCAAATTGGAATGAGAGCACTTCAGGAAAGATTCTCCCAAAAAGCTTCCTTTAGAAGAATTCAAATCGATGGAAAAGTGCCATTTGAAGAGTTACTGACGTATCGATTCCCATATTCTTCTTCCTGGAAGGGAGTCGTACTTGAGGATAATGGGGGAGAGCCTTTTAACTTCTACTTGGAGAAAGGAACGCACACGTTATCGATAGCTTTGACTCACTCAACAATAAGTCCAATTGTACGTGGGATAGAAAATTTAAGTGCACTTTTACGTGAGGCAGAACAAGATATAAGATCATTAACTGGTCGTCAGATTGACCGCAATCGTACATGGAAGTTAGATCGAGATTTGCCAGGTTTAACGGACAAACTACAGTTAGCACAAGCTAATTTAATAGTGTTGGCAGATGAAATGGCGAATGTTAATGGAAGTAAGGACAGTATAAGTGAAGGTTTTAGGGCATCTGCTAGTGATATTGAGCAATTATTAAAACATGCTGACGATATACCCTACTATGTAGATGAGATTACTTCTATTACCGAAAAAATTAATAATTTTGTAGTTAATCTGCATAAGCAGCCACTCCAACTAGACGAAATATATATCGTACCTTATGGTCAATCCATTCCCGTGATGGAAACATCTCTGGGAGATAAGGTTGTTGGACAGTTAGCTAACTTTGGCTATTCCTTTAATACACGTCAAAGCTTAGATGATATGGATGAGCAGGAGTTAAATGTGTGGGTATTGCGTGGTCGAGATTATGTCACACAACTACAAGATCTTGTGAATGAACAATTTACGCCAGCTACTGGAATTAAAGTAAAAGTAAATTTACTACCTACTACTCAATTACTTGTTTTATCAAATGCAGCGGGATTGCAACCGGATGTTGCACTTGGCTTAAATCAAGATTTACCTGTTGATTATGCAATTAGAGGAAGTATATATGATCTATCAAAATTTGAAGATTTCGATGATCTATATGAACGCTATAGCCCAGGATCATGGCAAGCGTTGTATTATGACGGGGGTTATTATGCTATTCCTGAGACTCAATCGTTCCAAGTTCTTTATTATCGAAAAGATATTATGAGAAATCTCGGATTAGAAATTCCTGAAACATGGGGAGACGTATATGATTCACTGCCAACCTTGCAACAAAATGATATGAATTTTTATATCAATCCAAATGAGTTTTTACCATTCATCTATCAAAATGGTGTTGACTTCTATTCAGCTGATGGACTGACTACAGCACTAGACACACCTGAAGGTTTCAAAGCTTTCCAACAATGGACTGATTTGTTCAATATGTATTCTCTCGAAAAACAAGTGCCTAGTTTCTATCAGCATTTCCGCAGTGGAACAATGCCTATTGGTATTTCTGATTATAATATGTACATTCAATTGTCCGCAGCAGCACCAGAACTTAATGGTCGCTGGGGAATGGCACTTATACCAGGGGTGGAACAAGAGGATGGATCTATTACTAGATGGGCAGGCGGACAACAAACGACCGGTGTAATTTTCGAGAAGTCTCAGAAAAAAAATGACGCTTGGACTTTTATGAAGTGGTGGGTATCCACAGAGGCTCAACAACGTTATGGTTCAGAATTAGAAGCAATAAATGGTGTTTCATTCCGTTGGAACACTGCTAATATAGAAGCATTTACTCAACTACCTTGGAAAAAAGAAGATTCAAATGTCATTTTAGAACAATGGTCTTGGTATCGAGAAAAAGAAAATCCTCCTGGAGGTTACTTCTTGGGGCGTGAATTGAATAATGCTTGGGTAGCATCTGTTATTAATGGAACGAACTACCGTACAGCACTTGAGACGACAGTTTTGGATATCAATCGTGAATTACTGCGAAAGCAGCAAGAGTTTGGTTTTGTGAATGAAAAAGGCGAGATCCAAAAAAGGTTTAGCTTCCCTCAAATCACTGATCCATGGGAGGGAGTGAATGAATATGTCCAATAAAATAGCAAATCATTTACAAAATATTTGGAAATTTAGACTGAGCTACTTATTTATTACTCCATTTATGCTTTGTTTTCTAGCATTTATTGTTGTACCTGTTATAGCTGCTGTTGTACTAAGTTTTACTTATTTTAATGCTATTGAAAGACCAAGATTTATTGGGTGGCAGAACTTTCAATATTTAATATCACAAGATTTATTGTTTCTAAAATATGCACTTCCTAATACGTTTAAATTTGCTCTAATCGTTGGACCTGGTGGTTATATCGCAGCCTTTTTATTGGCATGGTTAATCTCGCAATTACCAGGTAAATTGCAGAAGTGGTTCTCACTAGCGATGTATACACCATCGCTAACGATCGGAATAGCCATGTCTATTGTGTGGTTGCCAATGCTAACTGGTGATCGAATCGGTTACTTGAATAGTATTCTGCTAAGGCTTGGGATTATAGATGTGCCTCAATTATGGGTAACTGATCCTGACTACTTAATGAATGCCATGATAGTAGTTACATTGTGGTCAAGTATGGGGGTCGGGTTTCTCGCTATGCTTGCAGGCATCCTTAATATTAATAAAGATTACTATGAGGCAGCACGAATCGACGGAATGAAAAGCAGGTTACAAGAAATATGGTACATTACGATTCCATCGATGAAACCTCAAATGTTATTCGGAGCAGTAATGGCTATTGTAGCAACATTTAAGACTGGTGCCATTGGAGTGGAACTTTCAGGAATGAATCCAACACCTGCATACTCCGGGCATCTTATTATTAATCATATTGAGGATTTTGGGTTTATTCGGTTTGAAATGGGTTATGCAGCAGCTATTTCTGTATTTTTACTTATTATTATGTATGCATCAAATCGATTAAGCTGGGGACTTTTTGGAACGAAAGGAGATGAGTAATATGTGGCGTCAGCTTCTGTTATATAGACGAAACAGATTGCAAACAATGGATGGATTTCAGAAATTATTAACGGTCATTCTCATTGTAATCTCCATTTTTATGTTATTACCTATCGTGTATATATTCAATCATGCTTTTAAGCCATACCATGAGTTGTTCGTGTATCCACCAACTTTTATCGTGAAAGAGCCTTCCCTGCAAAATTTCAATGAGCTTCTTTCTGTTACAGCAAGGTCAACGGTTCCTATGATTCGTTACATTTTTAACAGTGTATTTGTATCGGTAGCATCCGTTGTGCTAGTAACGATAGTTAGTGCATTATGCGCGTATCCTTTAGCTAAGCATAAGTTTCCTGGGGCAACATTTGTGTTTAGTAGCATTCTTTTGACTTTAATGTTTGCACCAGAAGTTGTACAAATTCCAAGATATTTGGTCGTAAGTCAATTAGGCATTATGAATACTTATTTTGCACATTTACTTCCAATGATGGCGATGCCCGTTGGTGTGTTTTTACTAAAGCAATTTATGGATCAGATTCCTGATGCGTTATTAGAGGCCGCTAGAATAGATGGTGCAAATGAGTTTACGGTGTTTTTACGAGTGGTGATCCCTGTTTGTATGCCAGCTGTTGCGACAGTAGCGATATTAGCATTTCAAAATTCGTGGGCTAATATTGAAACTTCATCGTTATTCATGCTTGATGATGAGATGAAGAGTTTTGCTTTCTTCTTATCGACGTTAACTAATAATTTGGGCAACAATGTTGCAATGCAAGGTGCAGCAGCGGTTGCATCACTTATTATGTTTATTCCTAATCTAATTGTATTTGTAATTTTACAAAGTAAGGTTATTACGACTATGGCACATTCAGGTATTAAGTAGAGATAGGGGGAGGTCAGATGCATAAGCAACTGCGGCGGTACCTAATACTGCCACTGTTACTATTGATAATATTAGTGAACGCAATTCTGCAGCCTCAGATTGCTTTGGCGGATGTACCTTATAAAACGTATTATAAGGACAATTATGGTCAACATTATCAAATTCAAGCAGCGTATACACCAACAGCAATGATCGGTTCACAATTATTTATTGAAGTAAATGGAGAAGAGCAATACTCACCATTTGTCCAACCGCAGGATTTATTTATTGACCAAGACGATCAAATGTACATTGCGGATACAAACAATAATCGAATTGTTCATTTGAATGAACTCGGAGAATTAGTTCGAATTCTTGAATTTCCAGATAATCCACTAAATCATCCTCAAGGTGTATTTATAACAGATAAAGGTGACATCTATATTGCCGATACTGGTAATCAGCGAATATTGAAGTTGAACAATGAAGGAACAATAGTTGCGGAATTCAGTAAGCCAGAGAGTCCACTTATTCCAGACAATTTCAAATATGATCCTATTAAACTTGTTGTTGATAAAAGAGGATTTCTTTATATTGCTACATTGGGTGGTTATCAGGGGCTGTTACAGCTAGATCCTGACGGTAATTTTCAAGGTTTTTTTGGTGCAAATAAAACGAGCTTTTCTGTAGTGGATAGCATTAAAAGATTACTTTACAGTCGTGAAATGTATGAGCGCGAGATTAGCAAATTGCCTGGCTCCATTACTAGTGTTGCTTTAGATTCCAATGGATTTGTCTATACGGTAACCAAAGAGGTTAAGCGTGGGCAAGTTAAAAAGTTGAATATAGCTGGACTAGATCAATTAGCAGGAAAAAGCGAGTATTCTAATTCGGATGATGCTAGTACATTTGGTGAAAAAATTCGCTCTAGCGGATATGGTAGAGGCGTAACATCACAACTCAATGATTTAACAGTTGATAAAGATGGAAATATTACGGTGATTGATTCTAAATTAAATGTTGTTAGTCAATATGATAGTAATGGTAATCTACTGTTTTTCTGGGGCGGTGCTAGTCAGGACACGACAAGAAAACTAGGAAATATTAAATTACCTTCTGCTGTCGCTAACGATTCCAAAAATAACTTATACATTTTAGATAGTGAAAATAATGTCATTCAAAAGTTCTCATTATCCGAATTCGGAGAGTATGTTCACAGCGCCAACTCACTAACACAAGATGGGCGATATGTGGACAGTGAACCGTTATGGGAAGAGGTCAATCAACTTAATGCATACTATGCGCCTGCCGTACTCGGGTTAGCTAAAGCTGCTTATAAAAAAGGAGAATATGAGCAAGCAGAACAATTATTCACTTCCATTGGAGTAGCTCAAGGATATTCTGATTCATTCTGGCAAAACCGCTTGTTGTGGTTTCAAAATCAATTCGGATTATTTATGAATTTAATTATAGTAGCTGTTGCTTCATTAACGCTGTTTCGATATATTGCCCGAAAAAGACAATGGAAGCTTCAATTCCAACTAGCAGATCGATCAGTATTGCTACAGCAGCTCAAGCATATTTTCTATATTGTTCGTCAACCGATTGATGGATTTCATGCCATTCGTTATGAACAAAAAGGCAGTATATTAAGTGGAACGATTGTACTAGTTCTAGCCATAAGTTCATATGCAATTATGTCATCGCAAATTCATTTTTTATTTAATCCTTCGGTAATCGTAAGAGCAGAAGTATTTACACCGATTGTACAATTTGTAGTCATTTGGCTCGGATATGTGATCTCCAATTATTTAATAAGTTCATTGAATCAAGGAGAAGGAAGATTACGTGATGTTTATATTGCAAGTTCATATGCCATGTTCCCGTTTATTATGGTTGGCTTACCGCTTACGTTAATATCTAGAACGATGACGTTGAATGAAGAAGCAATATTTATGTTTTTACAGTATTTCCTCTATGGATGGGTTATTTTACTTGTTTTTTGGAAAGTGCAAGGTATTCACAATTTTAGTGTCGGTGAAACGATTAAAACATTAATTTTAACGATAATAACGATGGCAATATTAGCAATATTAATTTTCCTTATTTTTAGTTTATCAAACGAACTCATTCATTTTGTGTATTCAATCTATCAGGAGGTGGCTATTCGATGATTCAAAAGTATGGAACAACCATTGCAGGCGCAGTAGCCACGCTACTGGTATTAGGAGTATTAGTATGGTTTATTCAATCAGAAGTAGGGAGCGAAACATCCAAATTAAATAACGCAATAGCTAGTGAAATAAGTACAGATGCTTCAGCTCAATTAGAACCTCGTCTACCTGTAGAAACAGATTTTGTCCTTGCAGGAGAAACAGATAATTTGAAACTGTGGGCAGATCAATCGACTGGTCATTTCAAAGTAGAACAAAAAGAGTCAGGTTATATTTGGAGATCATATCCTGATCCCGCTTATTGGGATACCGAAACTTCAACAGGACTGTGGCATTCCAATTTGTTATCTCCTGTCATAATTGAATATATTGATGCTACAAACTCAAAATCTCAAGCAAAACTAACAAACTTGATGGAAGAAAAAGGTGTTATTGAACAATATGAATGGATCTCAGATGGATTTCGAGGTGTCTATCACTTTGTGAATAGTGGATTCAAAATTCCATTTGAAGTGGTGTTAGGAGAGGATTATGTAGAAACGAAAGTGATCGATAGTGGCATTGAGGAAGGGACTTATAGTCTGTTAAATCTAAAGCTATATTCTCAGTTTGGAGCACAACCTTCTATTAATGAAGATGGCTATATATTCATTCCAGATGGTCCTGGAGCACTTATAAAGTTTGATAAGAACAAGAATCAAGACAAATCTATTTATCGAGAGATGGTGTATGGTTCAGATCTATCATTCTACAATGAGGCTACGAATCGTCAAGCGGTTTCCATGCCTGTTTTCGGAATAAAGTCAGGAGAACAATCATTTTTAGCCGTTCTAACTGAAGGGGAACAATATGCTAAAATATTCGCCGCACCAGCGAATGCCCTTGGTCAATCAAATTGGGCAACTGGAGAATGGCAATATAGGATTAAGTTTTTTCAGAGTACAGATCGTGATGGCAATCAAGGATTCTTCACTTATAGCAATGAGCGATTTGAAGCACCGTCTAGAACAACTAGATATTATTTATTGTCTGGTGAGCAAAATGAGTACGCAGATATGGCCACAACATATCGCAACTATTTGATAGAAACTTATGACTTACACAAGCAGCAAAATGTAAGTGATAACATTCCTTTCTATGCTGATCTAGTAGGTGCCGATCTGCAAGAAGGTTTACTTTGGGATGATTATATTACAGGAACAACGACAGACGAAGCCATCAAAATTGTAGATAAACTTTATGAATCTGGAATACAAAATGTAATTGGGATCTATAATGGCTGGCAAAGATGGGGATATAGCTCTTATGGCGAACTTTTTCCTGTCGATAAACGATTAGGTGGCAATGAAGGCATGCAAAAATTCACTGCTCATACGCAAGGGTTAGGTGGGAAAGTATTTCTAGCAGCAAATTATGCTCTTTACAGTAGCAACCGAGGCAACTTCTGGAGTTTAAACGATGGGCTTCGTAATATGGCAGGAACGCTGTTGAAATATGAAGCGAATAATGGTGATGAAATTCCTTATGTTTCTCCACGCTATGCGTTTAAGGAAGTTGCTGAGGATGTAGTGGATTATACTTCTATTGGTGTAGATGGAGTGATGTTTACAGGAGGGATTGGCAATGCTCCGCATACCGATTTCAACACCAATAATAAAGCGAGTAGAGCAGAAGTTATCATTGGACAACAGGATACATTAGCTTCTTTAACAAGTGAAATTGGAGAGTCGGCAGTGGATGAAGCGGCTTTCTATAGTTTAGCTTCTGTGAGTCATATTCACCGACTGGCAGATGATTATTCCTATGATATTTTTGTTGATGAGACAATACCATTTGCACAAATGGCTTTACACGGACTTGTAAAGTACACATCCGAGTGGGGAAATATGCGTAATGAATATCATAATGAATTTTTACGCAGTGTGGAGTACGGGGCTTATCCTGCATACATCTTCTCAGCAGCACCATCAGGAGCTTTCAAAAAAGCATATTCCATTTGGCATTATAGCTTGAATGAAGAGGCTTGGATTGATTCAGCAGCCGAGCAATATAAACGGATGAATGAAGCATTGAAAGATGTTCAGGATCAATTTATTGTACATCATCAGACGTTATCGGAGGGCGTAAAATTAACCGAATATGAAAATGGTAAGAGAATTATCGTCAATTATAATGCCGAAAGTTATGCTTATCACAATATTGTTGTGCCTGCACAGGATTTTGTTGTAGTAAAGGAGGGGAATTAAATGCTAGCAAGAATGAAGAAAACACTACAGCAGAATCGATGGTATCCATTGAATCGAGCAACGAAAACTCGTCGTCCAATCTGGCGAAATACAGCAACACTTCGAAAAATTGAAGGCTCTCTTTTTATTGCTCCATGGATTTTCGGATTTATCGCATTTGTGGCATTTCCCCTAGTGTATTCCCTTTACATGAGTTTTAATCTAGTGAAAATTACGGTTACAGGAGTTCACTCTTCATGGGTTGGCATTCAATACTATCGAGAAATTCTGTTTTCAGATGGCGGATTATTGTATGATGATTTATTTCCGTTTCTAAGAGAAGCATTAGTAATTATTCCGATTATATTAGTATTCTCGTTAATGATAGCTATACTTCTCAATATGAAATTTTATGGTAGAGGTTTATTTCGTGTCATTTTCTTCTTGCCAGTCATATTCTCTTCAGGTCAAATTATTGATGAGTTTATGGAGCAAGGCGAAGGGACATTAACGATTATTTCAGATTTGAAGGTGGATACGTTTCTTCAACAATATCTACCGGAAATGTGGCTCAATCCAGTTCAAAATGTAATTGGTTCGTTTGTATTAGTACTCTGGTATTCGGGTGTACAAATTCTTATCTTCTTAGCAGGAAGACAAACGATATCAGGTAGTGTGTACGAGGCAGCACGTATCGATGGCGCGGATCCGTGGAGCATATTCTGGAAAATCACACTGCCTGGTATGGCACCATTTATTTTCTTAAATATGATCTATACCATTGTTGATCTATTTACGTATCCATCTAATCCGATTATAGGTAAGGTGACCACAGATAACTACGGTTTATCAAGCGCATTAGCTTGGATCTACTTTATGATTGTTCTCTTATTTATTGGAATCGTACTTTTTATATATTCAAGAATTAACCATAAGTTAGCTACACAAAGATAAGATTATAGCTAATGCTTACATGGTGATTTTTCGTTACTAGAGGTTGTTCAAAAAGAACTACTTTGATTACGAAGTCACGCGTTGTAGTTAATTCGTCATCGAATATGGCATGAGAAGCAACGAAAAATTTGGGAGGCCATAGAATGAACAAAGTGAAACAACTATTACTAGGTAAAGAAGTAGATAAAGGATTATTGTTTCGAATTTTAATGTATCTATTGCTTATCGATGTAGCATTTATTTACTTGAAACCGATAATTTATATGATAACAACAATGATCAAAAGCAAGCAGGATTTACTTGATCCAGCAGTAATATGGGTTCCGATGAAGTTATATGCTGGTCATCTTATTGATGCACTCGGAATGCTTGATTACTGGAAGGGATTCACGATAAGTGTTACCGTTGCTAGTTTAAGTGCATTGTTTCAAATTATATCTTGTGCAGTTGCTGGTTATGCCTTTGCGAGACTAGAGTTTCCGTTCAAAAAGTTCTGGTTTGCTGCATTATTATTTACGTTTATCATGCCGCCACAAGTAACGATTCTCCCTTCTATATTAATGTTCAAAGAATTTGGCTGGATTAATACGTATTGGCCACTAATTATTCCTACTTTGTTCGGACATGGTTTGAAAGGAGCATTATTCGTACTCATATTCAGACAGTTCTTCTCAACATTACCGAAAGAAATGGAAGAGGCTGCTCGTATGGATGGAGCAGGTGCCCTGCGAATATTTTTCAAGGTAATGTTACCAATCTCTAGATCAGCAATTATTGTAGTATTTTTATTTTCTTTTGTATGGACATGGAATGATTCCTATTTCCCATCTATGTATATGTTCGGTGCATCCGATGTTCCTTTATCTACAAGTCTATCTAAGTTAAATGCAAAATTAGCGATGGAGGCACAAGAAGGTGGTTTGCGAGCTTTTTTAGAACCTATTAAAATGGCTGCATCATTCTTTATTATATTGCCTTTATTAGTGCTGTACGCTTTTACTCAACGGTGGTTTGTGGAAGGGATTGAACGTACAGGGCTTGTGGAATAGCTCAATTAATAAGTAGTGGGTAGGAAGGTAGTTCATCCTGTTATAGGAAGTGGTGCAAAGTTGGATTCACAGCGTATACTATCGCAGTTTTTCAAGAGAACATGGATCTTCTATATGTTTTCTATTATGCTTCATGGCATTGCTAATATTATTCACGTTCAATTTCCTCATGTATTAGGAAAATTTACAGATGAACTGCAACTAGGTCAACTATCATGGGATGCTGTCTATCGATATGGTTGGTTATTATTTTTAATTGGTGCTGGGTTTGCTGTATTAGGGGGAATTGGACAATATTTGGTCATGTATACAGGTCGACTTTTTGAGTATTTAAATAGAAAACGACTGTACATTCATTTTCTTGAATTAAGTGAAAAGTTTTATTCTAACAATGGAGTCGGCAAACTATTAAGTTATTTTATGAACGATATTACAGCTGTTCGCGAATCAATCTCGATGGGCGTCAATCAAACAGCCAACTCATCGATGTTACTAATCTCGACGATTGTTATGTTGTTACTCTCAGATGTTCCTTTCTATTTGGTAGTGGCAAGTATCACCCCACTTTTGTTAATCCCAGTCATTGTCGTTTGGGTGGGACCTATTATTAAGAAACGTTCGTTAAAGGTGCAAGAAGCACTTAGCGCAATGACTGCCTCTGCAGAAGAACAATTTGCTGGTATTCGAGTAACTAAGAAATTTGCAGTCGAATCTGTTATGAATAACCGTTTCGGTGAAACAGTAGATGCTATTAAGGAAAATCAACTTCGCTTAGTGCGAGTTTCTTCACTTTTTCAAGCAATCATCCCTTTTCTAGGTTCAGTATCTCTTATCGTGGCTATTGTATTCGGTGGCTATTTAACGATTGAAGGAAGAATTACATTAGGTAGTTTCGTAGCTTTAACTTTGTATGTTCGCATGCTAATGAATCCTCTTCAGCAAATTGGAAATGTCATTAATACTGTTCAGAGAGCAAGAGCGTCTCTAGAGAGATTAAATGATTTATTAAGTCAAAAACCAGAAATTGTTGAATCTAGCCAAGCTATTGATCTTCCTTCTGAGAAAATCAATATTTACATTCAGGATCTATCATTTAGCTATGAAAAAGATTGGAATGGCGAAGAGGGACGAAGAGCGCTCAGTCATATTTCATTCACAATACCAGAAGGTACAACAGTTGGCGTTATTGGGCGTACAGGAAGCGGAAAAACTACGCTAATGAAGTTATTATTGCGATTATATGATCCACCGGCGGACACCATTTTATATGATCATCATGATGTTAGACAGTTAACGCTTGAAAGCTTACGAACCTCCATCGCATATGTACCACAAGATGGTTTCTTATTTAGTTCTACGATACGTGAGAATATCGCCTTTTTTAAGCGAGATATAGACGAGGAGAAAGTGTTATGGGCAGCGCAAGAGGCGCGAATTTATGACAATGTTATTGAGTTACCCGATCAATTTGACACTAAGCTAGGAGAGCGGGGAGTAACGTTATCTGGTGGGCAACGACAAAGAACAAGTTTGGCAAGAGGTATTATCAAAGAAGCACCTATCCTAATACTTGATGATAGTGTGAGCGCTGTAGATGCAGTAACAGAAAGTGAAATTTTGAACAATATTAAGCAAATACGGCAAGGGAAAACTACGATTATTATAGCCAATAGAGTGAGCGCATTAAAACAAGCAGATGATATTATCGTGCTGGATGGAGGGGAAATTGTTCAGCAGGGTAGACATGAACAACTATTAGAAGAAGAAGGACTCTATCGTAAGTTGTTTGAACTACAGGAGGAGGGAACAAGAGCCTAATGGCACAAGCGATAAACAATTGGCAAATGGATCAAAAGGCAGATTTAAATGCGCCAAAAGAAAAGCCAAAATACATCTCAACCTTTCGAGCTTTATCTGGATATATGTTAGAGCATAAATACACATTTTTAGCTTTTATCATCTGTACATTGATTGCTATTGGCGGCGAGTTACTACAACCTTATTTGCTCAAACTTGTTATCGATGATAATTTGATGTTAGGTAAAAACGATTATAGCGGTTTACTTACTATTGGTGGAATATATTTAGCATTATCAGTCATTAGCTTGGTGTTCACCTATTTACAAAATAATTTATTGCAAAAAGCAGGTCAAAGTATTGTCGCAAGTATTCGCAAACGGTTGTTTGACCATATATCTAAGCAATCCATGTCTTATTTTGACCGTGTACCAAGCGGTAGTTTAATTACACATGTATCGAGCGATACGGAGGCTGTTAATCAATTTTTCCAGCAGGTTGTTCTCAGTATATTTAGAGATGGATTTACGCTAATCTTCATTTTAGTTCTTATGTTTCAATTAGACGTTAGTTTGACGTTGTACTGCTTAATATTATTACCAGTGATTGCATGTATAGCGATAGCATTCCGATCCTATATGCGAACGACGTATCAATTAGCTAGAACGAGATTATCTCGTTTAGTTTCTTTTGCTGCAGAGAACTTGGCAGGTATGCCATTAATTCAAGTATTTCATCAACAAAAAGAGCAAAGTAATCAATTTCACGAAAAAAATGATTCCTATTTTCGTGCTAATCTTAGAGAAATTCGGACGAATGTACTGTTTAATCGTTCGTTTGAAATACTTAATAATATTGCTATTGCTTGTATTGTATGGTTTGGTGGTCGAGCTGTATTAGGGCAAACATTAGAATTCGGTGTGTTATATGCGTTTATTACATATATCCGCTTATTTTTCCAACCAATTAATACAATTACACAACAATGGAATACACTGCAAGCTGCTACTGTCGCCATTCAACGGATTTGGACATTGTTAGCGATTGAACCTGATGTGAAGGATAACGTAGATGCGAAAGAACTTTCTTTATCTAAAGTAAAAGGAGCAATTAACTTTAATTGTGTTAAGTTCGCTTATGGAGAAGGTGAACCCGTTATAAAAAGTTTAAACCTTAACATTAAACCTGGTGAGATGATTGGTATTGTTGGAACGACTGGAGCGGGAAAAAGTTCACTTATTAGTCTATTATGCCGATTTTATGATGTGAATGAAGGTGATATTACGATTGATGGTCATTCCATCAAACAATTACAGCAGTTACAATTACATCGCATGATCGGCCTAGTACAGCAGGAACCATATCTCTTTACAGGAAGCGTATTGGATAACGTCCGGTTATTTGATCCATCCATTACACGAGAACAAGTTATAGAAGCATGCCGTTTTATCGGGGCTGATACGATTATCGATCGCATGAAGGAAGGTTATGATACGGGGCTTTCTGAAAGGGGAAGTGGATTGTCCGCAGGTGAACGACAATTAATATCATTTGCACGTATTATTGTGTTCCAACCTCGTATTCTCATTTTGGATGAAGCGACTGCAAATTTAGATTCACAAACAGAACAACTAATTAGTAAAGCACTTGATATCGTATCTAAGGGACGTACGACGATTATTATAGCTCATCGCTTATCTACTGTAATGGGGGCTGATCGAATCATCGTTATGAGACAAGGGGCGATTGTAGAAGAAGGAACACACTTGGAATTAATGCAACTCGAAGGTTATTACCAAGAAATGTATTTGTATACTCAAGGAATGACTAACGAGATGATCACTATTTAATTATTTTATTGTTATAAATGAGTTGGCGGATTAACTTTTTTAATGTGGAGGTTTCTCATGAGTTCATTGAACTTTTGAGAAGTCTTTTTTGTTCTTTAGAAAAACTTTACTATTTCTTTCTATTCTCTTAGTTTCCCTTCTTTATACTAGCGATAGATAAATAGATGGGAGAGATCAAGATGAATAGATTAAAGGTTGTTGTCCTTTTTGGCGGTATGTCCACGGAGTATCAGGTGTCGTTACAGTCTGCGGCAGCTGTCATCGACAATATAGCTTACGACAAGTATGAAGTAATGTGCATCGGTATTACAGAGGAAGGGAAGTGGCTCCACTATGTAGGTGACATCCAGCGTATCCGAGATGATAGCTGGCATCAGGTAGAGTCATGCCGTGCGGCAATTTTTAATGTTGATCGAAGTCAACCAGGGATTATGTTGTTGGGAGAAGATGGGCGATATCAGCATATTCATGTGGATTGCGTGTTCCCGGTTTTACATGGCAAGAACGGAGAAGATGGTACCGTACAGGGGTTGTTGCAGTTATCAGGAATTCCATATGTAGGTTGTGATACAAAATCATCCGCCGTGTCGATGGACAAAGTATTCGCTCAGGATCTTGTGAAGAGTGCGGGAATCGCGACGACGGATTATTTCTATGTGACGAAATACACTTATGACGATAAGAGAATAGATTCGTTAATTAAGAAGAGCTTTGGTTATCCGATATTCGTAAAGCCATCCAGCTCAGGTTCATCGGTAGGTATTACGAAGGTTTATGATGCGACATCGTTGGATCAGGCAGTTCAGCATGCCTTTAAATTTGATGGGAAAGTAATATGTGAAAAAGAAGTAAGAGGGATTGAAGTAGGCTGTGCAGTCTATGGGAATGTAGAACTTGCGACCGGTGTAATTGGAGAAATCGAACCTAGCCGGGATTTCCTGGATTATGATGATAAGTATTTATTAGGAGAGATTAAGCAGCATGTACCTGCTAGAATAAGTCTGGCGTTATTGGAAGAGGTAAGACAGCGTGGTATGGAGGTATATCGGATACTAGGGTGTATGGGAATGTCTCGTGTCGATTTCTTTATCACGCCAGAGGGCGAGATACTATTTAATGAGATTAATACGATGCCAGGGTTTACGGCATCCAGCCGTTACCCTGCGATGATCGCGGCCGCGGGCATCTCATATAGCGATCTAATTGATCGACTAATCGAGTTAGCAAGGGAGTAGCATGAGATGATAGAGAAGCGGGATCGTGCAATCGATATTGCAAAGCTCGTCATGGCGGTGTTGGTGATCTGCATCCATACAGACCCGTTAGAATCTTATTCCGTCACAGGTAACTTCATTCTGACGAGGGTGATCGCTCGGGTAGCGGTCCCCTTTTTCTTTATGGCTGCTGGGTATTATTTTTGGGGAAAGACAAGATCTACAGCACAAGTATTTAAATATCTGAAGAAGATAGCGTTCCTATATTTGGTATGGAGTGCGATATATACATTAGTGAATGGATATACATGGATGAAGGCAGGATTTACGGCGGAATGGCTGCTGCAATACGGAAAGCAATTCGTCTTTGTCGGGAGTTATTATCATTTATGGTTTCTTCCAGCACTAATGATTGCTATCTCCATCGTCTATTACTTGCAGAAATGGATGCCGCTAACAGCGGTTGTAGGGATATCTCTCGTACTGTATGTGTTCGGGCTTTTGGCAGATTCCTATTATGGACTAGCAACGCAGGTTCCTATATTACAACAAAGTATTGATAGCTATCTCACTCTGTTCGAATACAGTCGAAATGGACTGTTTTTCGGTTTTCCGTATGTCGCTTTAGGTGCATTTTTATCCCAGTCAACACTGCGGATGAAGCTGTCGCAGTCCTTCTGTAAATTTGGTCTGGTCCTATCCGTTTGTTGCTTGATCGTCGAGGCGGCGATACTGCGAAATTGGGAATGGCCAAGACATGACAGCATGTACTTGTTTCTCGTTCCGGTGGTTGTGATAGTATTTTTGCTGATTATGAAGACAGACATGCAAGAAAGACCGTTTTATAAATATACTTCGGATGTAAGCATGCTATTATATCTTATTCATCCCGCCGTGATCCTCGCGGTCAGAGCGATTTCACATCTGATTCCAGTTTTGAAGACAGATAGCTTGATTTATTTTGCAGCGACTCTAACCCTATCATTCACATTATCACATCTTTGGTTAAGGAGGAAACGCAATGTTGCTACGACGAGCTTGGGCCGAAATTAATCTGGATCATGTTGCGTTTAATATTGAACAAATTCGATCGATCCTACCTCCATATACGCAGATTATGGCTGTAATTAAGTCGAATGCTTATGGTCATGGAGATCGTAGAATAGCTCAATTGTTAGTGGAATTAGGCGTTACAAGATTCGCGGTATCCAATTTGGATGAAGCGATCGCGTTAAGGCATTATGGTATTATAGGGGACATCCTCATTCTAGGTGCAACTCCTCCAGAAGGGTTTGGACAGCTCGCAGCATATAAGATTACACAGACTGTTTTTTCACCTGAATACGCAGAGATGCTTAATCAATATGGGCTTGATTATCAATTACGTTTTCAGGTGCACATTAAAATAGATACGGGGATGCATCGAATTGGATTTTCTTATGACGATCTGGATGCGATGAAGAAAATATTTGCGTATCAAGGCATGATCATCAAAGGGGTATTCACACATTTTTCGGTCGCAGATCAATTGAATCTTGCAGATCGACGTTACACGCAGATGCAAGTGGATCGTTTTGATACCTGCTTGTTTCAACTTCGAGATTTTCCATTTGGCATGACACATGCTCAGAATAGTGCAGGGATCGTGAATTATCGTGATTATACTTACGACTTGGTTCGTCCAGGTGTTCTAATGTTCGGGGTTCCTTCGGGGGAAATCCAGCGTGATTTGGAGTTGAAGCCGGCGATGGAGTTGAAGTCAAAGGTAGCTATGGTGAAACAAGTCTCTATAGGGGCTGAAATCGGGTATGGACGGGATTTTACCGCAGAGCGTGATATGCGGATTGCTACCATTCCAATAGGATACGGGGATGGTTATCCGCGAAGTGTATCTGGTAAAGGAGCTCGTGTTTTGATCAATGGGCAATACGCCCAATTAGTCGGCAAGGTATGTATGGACCAGCTCATGGTGGATGTCACTGACATTGATGATGTACAAGTTGGTGATACTGTAATCCTCGTGGGGGAGGATCAGGGAAAGAGCATTTCTCTTGCATCGTTATCAGAACTAGCCGGTACGATTACGAATGAATTGTTATGTAGAATATCAGCACGTGTTCCTCGCGAATATGTTCAACAGGTGAAGCAAACACAAGAAACACAGGAGCTAGTTAAGTTTGAACATTTCCTTAGAAATTCTTAACTATTTCTTTCTCTTCTCTTAGATTTCGCTCTTTATACTAACTGTATTAAGTTAAATAGGAGCTAATATAAATGATGAATTCGAAATTCGTGACAAGATTATCTGTTGTTTCAGCCATTTTCAGTATACTATTATTAAAACATATGGAAAAACCTTTCATTCATGCCCAGGCAGCTTTGTTAATAGATGCCTATACAGGCGAAGTCTTGTATGAGAAAAATGCGGATGTATCACTCGCAGCTGCTAGCATGTCGAAGATGATGACCGAGTACTTGGTGTTAGAACAACTACATCAAGGTTTGTTGAACTGGGAGGATGAAGTCCAAGTTTCTCTTAAAGCAGAAAAAACAGCAGGGGTACGTATTCAGATGCGTGCTGGGGATCGAGTAACAGTGCAAGATTTATATGCAGCCATGTTAATTCCTTCAGCGAATAATGCCGCAGTGGCTCTAGCTGAACATATAGCAGGGTCGGAAGCACACTTTACCGACAGAATGAATGAAAAAGGTAGAGAGCTTGGATTACTACATTCTAATTTTATTAATGCAACGGGTTTAACTGAAGGAGATCGGGCTACTCAAATGACGGCTAAGGACCTTGCTAAGTTGGCACAAGCGTTGCTGCGAGATTTTCCTGGTGTGCTTGAAATGACGAGTCAACCTACGTATACATTGGAGTTCAGCGGTGAACAGATTGAGAGTACGAATCACATGTTATTGAAACCAGATTTAGCGATGGAAGGGTTAGACGGATTAAAGACGGGATATACGAAAAAAGCAGGGTACTGCTTCACAGGCACAGCATCCAGAGAGGGTCGCCGTCTAATATCTGTCGTAATGGGAACGAGCAAGTCAGATGCGCGATTTATCGAAACACAGAAGTTATTCACCTTGGGATTTGACTCTGATTACATTCCATCTCTCGGTGCTATAATAGTAAAAGCAAAGAGTTAAAGGAGTAGTGGGTATGAGTACAACGATATTAATTGTCGACGATGATAAAGAAATCGCAGAACTGATCGAAGTCTATTTGCGCAATGAAGGTTATACCATTCTCAAAGCACATGATGGCGAAGAGGCCCAACAGAAGATGGAGAATCTGTCGGTAAACTTACTCATTCTTGACATTATGATGCCTAAGATGGACGGGATGGAATTGTGCAGACGGGTGCGCAAGACAAGTGACATTCCGATTCTGATGCTGAGTGCGAAAGCAGAAGATATGGACAAGATTCTTGGCTTAATGACGGGTGCAGATGATTACATGATTAAGCCATTCAATCCCTTGGAATTAACGGCACGAGTAAAGGCACTGATGCGTAGAGCGAATTATCAGCAAGCTGTAGAGACCAAAGGAAACTCGATCTATGTTCAATCGCTAGAAATTAATAAAGAGAGCCATACCGTACTAGTTGACGGTACCATAGTGAAGCTAACGTCACTTGAATTCGATATTTTGTACTTGCTCGCAAGTCATCGCGGACGAGTATTTAGTTCAGAAGAAATTTTTGAGCGTGTGTGGAATGAATTCGGGGGAGGATCGAACAAAACGGTGATGGTGCATATTAGTAATCTACGCGACAAGATAGAAGCTGTGGCACCGGGAGAGACCTTCATTCAGACCGTATGGGGGGTTGGCTATAAAATTGAAAATTAATCTGATATCCGTCCTTCGTCATATCTCTGCCTTTAGAATTATTGTGTATATAGTATTATCGATGATTTTTGCAGTAGTTATGGTGAATGTTTTAGTTTATTCTTATGATGAGTTCGCTATCACTATTTTTATTGTGGATTCGGTACTTCAATTAATTCCGAGAAGTTTAATCTATCCCATTTTTTTATTAGTCATGATTGGTTTGTGTCTTGCACTCTTCTATCGCCATGAGAAAAAACGATATGTTGTCATTAGAATACGTCGTATGATCGAGGAAGTACGGCATATTGCCACAGGGAATTTCCATCAACAAGTTGAAGTGGTGGACAATTACGAGTTAGGTACACTCGCTAAAAATATTAACAATATCGTAGTTCAGGCACAGAAATCGATGGAAGAGGAACGCATGGCTGAGAAGATCAAAAATGATCTCGTAACTAATGTATCCCATGATTTACGAACACCATTGACCTCGATTATCGGTTATCTCAATCTTATCAATGAAGATAAATATCGGGATGAGGTGGAGTTAAGGTATTACACACAAATTCTGCATGATAAAGTAAAACGTCTGCACGAACTCATTAATGACCTGTTTGAATTTACTCGAATGCAAAATAAGGGGATGACGTTGCATAAAGAGCCGATTAACTTGGCGGAAATGCTCGATCAACTTGAGGTACAGTTCCGCCTGCAGCTCCAACAAGCGGGAATGGAATGTCGGCAACATCATAACGGGAGTCATCCCATTGTTCTGGCAGATGGACGGAAGCTGGTCCGTGTGTTCGAGAACATCATTGCAAATGCAATCACCTACGGCAAAGAAGGTAAATATATTGATATCAATCTCCAAGTTACCGAACAAGCGGTGTGCGTAGAAATCACCAATTACGGAGAAGGAATCCCTACGATTGATCTTCCTCATATTTTTGAACGGTTCTATAGAGTAGAGAAATCTAGATCTGATTATTCAGGTGGCTCAGGATTGGGGCTAGCGATTGCGAAAAGCATTATGGATCTTCATGAAGGTAATATTCATGTACGTAGTGAGCTGGAAAGCACGACATTTCGCGTGATCCTCCAAAAATAGGAATTGAATGAAGAGATTTTTCAATATTAAAAACAAATATGAATACAATTATAGCGATTTCCTGAAAGAGGAAACTCGCTTTTTTTGGTATTATGGGTTTTAATCTACTTTGTTATCTACCTGATGAACTGAAACAATTGTAAAATTTTTGCGTATAACACTAAGAGTGGTCAAAGGAGGGGTAGAATGAATGGTTTTATTGGGTTATTATTTTTAATTGGTGGATTAATGGCATTCTTCTCGCCTCAGACAGCGTGGTATCTGTCAATTGGATGGAAGCTAAGGGATGCAGAACCTAGTGATGCAGTACTTGCTTGGAATCGGATTTCCGGGGTTATTTTAGTGTTGATTGGTTTTATTATGGTGGTATCATCTTGTGCCACGTTATTTACAGGTGGAAGTCAAGGACGATGGGCAGCGCAGTTTCAAGAGCGAGTAGAAGCTGGCGAAGTGAGTGAAATTAAAATTGAGAGCTATCAAAATATATATTTAACTACTGACGAATTAACCGAAATTATTGCACTTATTCGCGACGCTGAATTATCTCCTTTCGAAAAGCCTACCATGTATGGCTACAGTGGGTCAGGATTATTGACATTTGATAATGGTGATGAAGTTGAGTTAATACTGTTTGGTTCTTCCGGAGGTATCGAGCTCCATCCAAGGGATATAGATAAAGCTTTTAAAATTGAAAGTAGTAGACTTGAGAGTAGGATTAGTAGTTATCTCAACAAAATTGAATAATTTAGTCTTTATGCACAAAAAAATGATGTCTTATAATCTGGAAGCAGACCATGAGACACCATTTTTTATTTTTTATTCATTAGGCTATGTTTACTACCGTAGAACATATAGACTAGCAATCCGATGATAAACCAAATACCGCATGCAATCCATGTATGAACGGATAGTTGGAAGATTAAAAATATACTTAGTAAGAAAGATGCGATCGGAACAAATGGAAAGAGCGGTACTTTGAATCCACCTGAAGGGATGTTCTTATCTCTTCTTAAGTAAATAACGCCTATAGATACAATAATAAAGGCGACTAACGTTCCAGTGCTTACTAATTCAGCTAGTTCAGATAACGGAATGAAACCAGCACATAAAGCTACAAGGATTGAGAAAATCCAAGTGTTTTTTATCGGTGTTTTATATTTTTTGTTAAGCTCGTACATACTTTTGGGCAGCAATCCATCTCGTCCTAAAGCATATAGAACTCTAGTACCACCATACAACATAACAAGAATGACGGTCATCATACCAATAACAGCACCTAATGAAATAATACCTGCGACCCAATCTTGGTGAATAACTTGCAGCGCAAAGCTGACAGGATCAGTTACATTAAGATTTGTATATGGAACAATACCGGTTAATACAAGCGAAACCGTTACATAAAGTAAAGAGCAAATTACTAACGACCCAATAATACCAATCGGCATATTGCGTCGTGGATTTATCACTTCCTCAGCAGCGGATGAGACTGCGTCAAATCCGAGATATGCAAAGATAACAAGTGATGTACCAGTTAATACACCACTTACCCCGAAAGGCATAAATGGTTGCCAATTTACAGGTTCCACATAGAAGATACCAACGCCAATAAATAAGAGAATAACTCCTACTTTGACAAAAACCATTATCGTATTAATTTTTGTAGACTCTCGAATACCAATCGTTAATAACAGAGCAATAACTAACACGATAGCGATCGCTGGTATATTAATATACGTTCCATTGGAAGGATTCCAAGGGCCAGATATCGCATGTGGTATTGCGAGATTAAACCCAGCTAGTAATGAATTTAGATAAGATGACCAACCCGTCGCGACTGATGCCACAGCTAGACCATATTCTAATAGCAATGCCCATCCAACTAACCATGCAATTAATTCTCCAAAAACAACATATCCGTAAGTATAAGCACTACCAGCAACAGGGATAGCTGATGCAAATTCTGAGTAACACATTCCAGCGAATGCACAGACAATTGCAGCCAAAATAAACGAATAGATAATTGCTGGTCCAGAGTGACTGGCAGCTACTGTGCCAGGAAGAATGAATATACCTGTTCCAATAATGGCTCCAACCCCAAGCATAATGAGATCAAATGGTCCTAATGTTTTTGATAGCTTAACACCATTGTGGTTGTTTAATAATTCTCCAACAGGTTTTTTCCTGAACCATACACTTCTCATAATAAACCCCAATCTTTTTAAACATATGTAGAAATTTTATACTGTTACTTACTAAATATCAAATATTGTGAGTAACTTTCAAAATAATATGGAGATCTATGAAAAATTTAGAAAAATAACAAACAAAAAGGATGTCTCATTTTTAAAAAGAGACATCCTTTTATATTATATATTTCCCTATAAAGGAGAAATTTACTATTATAAGTTCAAAAAAATATTAGAAGTAAACATGAGTAATTTCTAACGTTCGTTCCGATGTTAAGTCAATAAATTCATGACCTACTTTAATAAGTGGACTGAAAAACTCAGTTGGATGAGTCATTATAATTGTTCCTGAACGACCATCATTCAAATTAATTCTTTTTCCAATAAAGTTAGGAATCATATGTTGAATAAAAGTTTGAGTGATGACAGGATCTAACTCCGAGAAGCTAAGACGATATAACTCTTTCAGTACGAATAATAGATCTCGTTCTTTTTGATAAACACGTGAGGAAATCATTGCGCTATAAATATCTGCCACAGCGATAATTCGCCCAATTTGTGAGATTTCTTGACCTTTAACACCATGAGGATAACCAGTCCCATTAATTCGCTCATGATGTTGTAAGGCACCGATAGCTAATTCCTTATCAGCGTGTGAGTTAATAATAATTTCATAACCGTATACTGTGTGACGTTTGATCTCCTCAAATTCCTCGGGAGTCAATTTTCCAGGCTTATTAAGTACGGATTCATCAAGTTTACATTTTCCGATATCATGTAAGAACCCTGCATTTCCTGCTGTTGTAGCCTCTTCTTTGGACAATCCCATCCAATTAGCTAAATAATAGGTAAGCATTCCAACTTGAACGGAATGTTGGTATGTATAGCTGTCTTGATTATTAAGTAGTAGTAATAATGAAACGACATCACGTTCTAAATGTAAATTTTGAAGTAGTGGATTAAAAGTAGCTGCAGCAGCCTCTGTATCAATCGAATTCTCTGTTCTAGCGATATGGAATAATTCTTGAATATTAGTAACTACCGCATCATAGATAGGTTTTACTTGAGGGACCCACTTAGGTGTAACAGTAGATTCAAGCGTTCTTTCTAGTTGATCAAAGTCTTCAAGACTATTTGTAATAATACCGCTCTTATCTAATATGTCTATATAATCAATTTGATGCTGCATTAGTTTACTTATTTCAGCAGAATAAAGGACCGTTTTTTTTGATAGTATGTGAAGTCCATAGTTGTTAAACACATCGTCTTTCAGAACATCGCCGTCTACAATGTCTGTTACATGAATTCTCATAATCCACCTCATTAAAATATGTACAAGCCTATCAATAATATTTATGTAATTAACAATTCCGTTACAAGTCCAATATTATCAAAATTTGTAATGGCTTTCAATGAAATAAATTTTAAGTATCTAACAGTAGTAACTATATTTGAACAATATGGGCGATTATTGCTTCTGCTCTTGCAATATCATCTGTTCCTTGTACGATTGCACGGCCATCAGGAAAGAATATAATCGTATGTTTCTCATCGTAAAATAATTTAAGTAAGTAAGTATTTCGCTTTAGTTTGTAATGGGTATTATAATAAACTTCTAGTTGATCTAATGTAATATTCGTTGAAGCGGGAAGAGTTACTTGAACAGCATTTCTACCACATAATGTGGAGCTGAACACATTAGGCTCATCATGCAGTAGATTTTCAAAGTGTTGCTGAACACAAACTGGGCAATCAGTTTTTCGAGCATGTGCGATATTTAATTTTAATTGATCATTAGTCCAGCAATCTAACTGTAGTAGTGATTGATGGAGGAAGGAACTATTATGACTACAGAATTTGATAACTTCTGTCACCTGAATTGAGGCTATCATATGTACGATTGGACTTAGTACTCCGGCAGTATCACAAGTCTCGACTGTACCTAATGCAGGTTTTTCTGGAAATAAGCATCGATAACAAGGTGTCTTCTTAGGTATAAATGTAGCAGTAGAACCACTCGTACCAACCACTGCTCCGTATACCCACGGGATTTCATGCGCAATTGAATATTCATTAATAAGATAACGGACAGAAAAATTATCGCTACCATCAATAATGATGTCGATCTGATCAAGATACTCTCCAATGTTAATAGCAGAAAGATCAGCGATAACCGGCACAATTTCTATGTTTGAGTTGATAGCTTGTAAATGCCGAGCTGCAGCTGTAGCCTTAGGGGAAAACTGTATTGCATCCTCCTCTGTATACATAATTTGTCGTTGTAAATTACTAAATTCTACAAAATCACGATCAATTAAACGCAAATAGCCGATTCCAGCTCGTGCTAGCTGCTCGGCGATAACGGAACCTAGCGCACCTAAACCAACGATTGCACATCTTGCTTTGTGTAATTCTGTTTGGCCAGTTGCGCCTATATGTGAAATTTTTAATTGCTTAGAATAACGTGATAAGTTATCTATTATTACCTGGTCAGTCAATTTGATTACTCCTAATATGGATTTGAGATCATATAATTAATTATTGATGTAGACTTGCTGTAGGTTTCCATGGTCCTTGCTGATGCCCCTTCCATTCGGAGCCATCTTCCCATATCTCTTTCTTCCATATCGGTACGATTTGCTTTAATCTTTCGATAGCATACCGACTTGCTTCATAACAATCATCACGATGTGCAGTTGCGACTGCGATTACAACACTAATCTCAGCTAACCCAACAGAACCAATACGATGAGTAATCGCGCAATCTGCCCCATGCCAACGTTCAGCAATTTCTTGACCAATTTGTTGCATCGTAGCGATCGCCATTGGCTCGTAACATTCGTAATCTAAACTTATCGTTCTCATGTCTCCGGTAAATTCTCGGGTTGTCCCAACGAAGAGTAGAGTTGCTCCGTAAGCTGGAGTAATGACCTTATTCATCACTGACTCGGTATTAATTGCTTCATTTGTAATTACAAATTTTGAAAGGTTAGCTTTGACTTGTGGCTCTGGATGATCTCCCCGCTCTCCGCCAGACACAGGAGGAAGGAGAGCTAGTTCTTGCTCCAGATTAATAATTTGTTCATCGATGCAATACTGCATATTAGCAGCTATATAACAGTTTGCAAGTGAAGCAGCTTGCTGTGGGAAAGCTTCACAAAGTTGTTGTTTCAATTGTAATGTTGTATAAGAAGGTTGCTCGAGAGAGACCTCGAGAACAGCGCTTCCGAAGCGTTCAGTTAAACCTGCAAAAAGCTTGAATTTCCATTGATATGTCATATTATTACCTACTTTATTTCATAATGTACAATAGTATTAAAACGTGTTCAAAAAGTGGGCTTTCAGAATCAAGTTATCAAAGTCTGCTTTTTGAACTACAGCTAATAGCATACCATAATCGATTTAAAAATGTTATGCTATAAGCAGTAGTGAAGGGAAGTGTCAGCATGCAATTACTTGAGGACCGATACGGAAGATTACACGATTATTTGCGCATTTCAGTTACAGATCGTTGTAATTTACGTTGCTTGTACTGTATGCCTGAAGAAGGTGTGCAGTTTGCTGCTTCTGAAACTTTACTTTCTTATGATGATATCGTTGAAATTGTTAAAGTTGGAGCATCCTTAGGCATAAAAAAATTAAGAATAACTGGTGGAGAACCATTACTTCGACCTAATTTACACGAATTAATTGGTCGACTTTCAGCCATTCCTCAGATCGAGGATATTGCATTAACGACTAATGGCATATACCTTGAATCTCAGGCTGAAAAATTACGAAAAGCTGGTTTGAATCGGGTTAATATAAGTTTGGATACACTTGATCCAACACGATTTCGATTTATTGCAAGAAATGGTGACTTGAAAAAAGTGTTAGCAGCAATTGAAGTAGCAGCGAAGGTTGGATTCTCACCTATAAAATTGAATTGTGTCCTACTTAAAGGTATTAATGAGGATGAAATTGCTGATTTTCTCAAATTAGCTTATGAACAACCATTGCATGTTCGTTTTATTGAATATATGCCTATTGGGCATGCTGATGAAGGTTGGAAACAGCATTATTTGCCGCTTTCCACCGTATTAGATATAGCTCATAAAGAAGGCTATAACATAAATGTAAAGAATGAGATTCAAGGTAATGGACCGTCTGAAAACTGGGAGTTTTCAGGAGGAATAGGCTCATTCGGTCTTATTCATCCTATTAGTGATCATTTTTGCAAAAACTGTAATAGACTGCGATTAACTTCAGATGGTCTGATCAAGCCTTGTCTATATTGGATGGATGAGCTAGACATGAAATCTGCATTAGGTAACAGTGATGAGATGCGCAATATTTATTATAAAGCGATGCAAATTAAGCCGCAAAATCATGAGATGGCGGAGAAGTTACTGGATATTACTCAAACTCATGTACCGACGGAGCGCAGAATGTCTCAAATCGGCGGCTAATATAAAGAGAGTAATGCGAAGCGAAGTGTGGGGTGATAGAGATGGAAAAAGACATACAAATAAAGCGGATCGTGATCTATCATAGTAACGATATTCATAGCAGACTTGAAAATAGTGCCAAAATCGCAACGATTATTAATAATGGACGAAAACAATTTGGTGAGGAAAACGTAATAGCTGTAGACGTAGGCGATCATATGGATCGAGCTAGAATGGAAACAGAAGGAACGGATGGCTATATACATCGTGAACTATTGAATGAAACACGTTATGATGTCATCACACTTGGAAATAATGAAGGACTAACCTTTACTGCGGAACAACTTGACGCCGTATATAGTGGCAATAATAGTTTTCAAGTTGTCTGTAGCAATATTCATAATTTAGAGGGTGAAGATCCTCGCTGGTTGTTACCCCACTCCATTATCGAAAGAAACGGAATTAAAATTGGGATTGTAGCTGCAACAGCAAATTACAATAGTTTTTATGAACAAATGGGTTGGCAAACAGAAGACCCGTTACAAGCCATTAGTACTCAAGTTGCTTTGATTCGAGATCAGGTTGATATTGTGGTGCTTTTATCACATTTGGGAATTAAGATCGATGAGGTTATTGCTGAGAAATGTAATAACATAGATGTGATAATGGGGGCTCATACACATCATCTTTTGGATCCTCCAATTGTTATCAACAATACACTTGTATGTGCGGCAGGCAAATTTGGAACTCATGTAGGTAAAGTTACTATTCAATTAGACACTATGACGAACGAATTAAAAATTAATGGTGAGTGCATTGCTACTGCTGCATATGAGGAACATACTAGCATCACAACTATCATCTCCCAATATGGTTTGCATGCAAAAGAAGTGTTACGAAGACCAATAACAATATTATCACAACCACTACCTACTTCACTTGAAAGAGAAAGCCCGTTAAGTAATCTATTAGCAATGGGATTACGCAAATGGTGCGATGCTGAGATTGGATTAGTTAATTCTGGACAATTATTAGCAGGTTTGGCTGTTGGTGAAGTGACCGCAGGAGAAATTCATGGCATATGCCCTTCCCCTATTAATCCATGCCGTATGACCTTGTTAGGTAAAGATATTAAAGAAGCGTTAGAGCAATCGGTACTCGATGAATACATCCAGTTACCAATTAGAGGATATGGCTTTCGTGGTGAACGACTAGGTAATCTTGCAGTAGATGGTTTAGAGATTCAGGTGCAACGTAGCAATCCATCTATGGAGAAAATTATCTCTATCAAGGTTAATGGTATGCCTCTAGAACTAGATCGGTATTATAGTGTGGGTACGATTGATATGTTTACATTTGATATAGGATATAGAAGTTTAGCTAATTACGAAGAGGTTATATACTGTTTGCCAGAGTTTATTCGATATATCGTTGAAATAGAATTAATGCACTTTGACAATATTGTCCAAAGTCAATATCTTCGCTGGAGTTATGTGTAGAATTAACGCCAAATGTGAATGGAAAGATAGTAATCGTAATCGAAGAAATGGAATTCTTAAAAAATATGTTGTCGCAATTCTTTGAATAAGAGTAAAATAAAGTATAGTTCTATACAGAAGGGATTAGAAGTATGCGTCTTCTCACGATAAAGCAATGTAAGCCAGGTATGAGGCTAGCAAAAAAGATATTTTCAGAGGACGGTATCGTACTTCTCGGCGACGAGATGGAGCTGACTGAAAGGTTAATATCTCGTTTGGAGGCATGTAATGTACAATACGTATATATCAAAGATCCTCGGACAGAAGATATTAATCAATCGCCATTAATAAGTGAGGATACATTTCGTATTGCGGTGAAAGAAATCCGGAAAAATTTTGCTGCCATGATGACACCTGTTGCTTCACATAAACCAATTCGTCGCCCATTTATCGCTAAACCTCTTAAAGAAATGATGGGTCTAATTATTGACGATTTATCCGATAATAAAGATGCTATGATTATGTTAATGAACATGGGCATCGTTGATCATTATTTGTATCAGCATTCGTTAAATGTGTGTGTGTACACTACATTATTAGGAATGAGTCATGGTTATTCTCGAGATGAAGTTATTCATTTGGGCTTAGGTGCATTACTACATGATATTGGTAAAACTCAAATTGCTATTGATATATTAAAGAAGCCCCACTCTTTGACGATACAAGAATATGATGAGATGAAGCTTCATACTACAAAAGGATTTGAACTTCTAAAAGATGAACCGAATTTTCCGCTTTCTATTGCTCATTGCGCTTTCCAGCATCATGAACGGTTAGATGGTAGTGGTTATCCTCGAGGTTTATCTAGTAATGAAATTTCAGAACATGCAAAATGGATCGGTATCGTGGATTCATATGATGCGATGACTACTAGCAGAATATATAGTAACCCGATGCTCCCTCATGATGCAATGGAACGTCTATATGCAGGATCTGGAACATTATATGAACAGTGGATGCTTGCACATTTTCGTGATAAAGTAGTAATCTATCCGATCGGAATATCGGTGAAACTTAGTACTGGTGTATTTGGCGTAGTAACCAATTATAACGCTAGCTATCCTCATCGTCCCATCGTCCGTGTTCTTATGAATGAAGCGGGAGAAGATCTTACTGTTCCATATGAAGTCGATATGTCTACTAGTTTGAGTACGATGATAATAGCAGTTAATGAAGATGATATTTCTATTAAAACATAAGTATTACAGAGTTTACGAGATGGTTCAGCCTCCGAAAAAGATTACTAATTTCTTGTTTAGTTAATATGAGATTTTAATATAGGATGCTCGAAGACCGCCTCTTAACAAGGCGGTTTTCTTGTTGAGAGTGAAAAAAATAAATTTACATATTGAGTTTGCTTCTATATCACTAGACACTTACAATATATATGAATAGAAAAGTAAAAAAGGTTAAGGTGCGATTACAATAATGAATCAATTACTATTACCAATGTCTCCGACAAATGATCCCTGGGAGGCTATACATTCGTTACAAAAATATGGTAGACATCGACTTACTAGTGTCGAGATGACCGTAACCAATCTCTGCAATATGCGTTGTGAGCATTGCGCGGTTGGCGATACTTTAGTAATGAAAGAGCCTGAGAAAATTCCATTGGAACTTATGCTGAAACGACTTGATGAAGTGAAAGAACTTCAGACAATTAGCATTACAGGTGGAGAGCCTACGTTTGCACAGAAAACAGTAGACGAATATATCGTCCCACTTCTTCAATATGCTAGAAGTAGAGGTATTCGTTCACAAATCAATTCGAATGTAACACTCCCATTTCAGCGTTATGAAAAAATAGCCCAATTTCTTGATGTTATGCATATTTCATTTAATTACACGGAAGCAAAAGATTTTCATGAAGTTGGTTTTGCAAAAGCTGGTCACTCTGTTCCGCTAGGGGCAGCAACTAAGCTTTACAATCAAATGATCGATAATGCTAAACGTTTATCTGATGCTGGTGTACTAGTATCAGCAGAATCGATGATTAATTATCGTACTCATGAGAAAATAGATCGTATCCATGAATTAATTGTTGAGATGGGTTGTCAACGTCATGAAGTTCATCCGATGTATCCAAGCTCATTCGCTAAAGATTTACCAGCGATTACGAAAGATGAGATGCGTAAGGCTATTGAGTTACTACTTAATACAAGGAATAAATCAATTTGGATGCTTTTCGGAACATTACCATTTTATCATTGTAGTAATCTTGCAGAGGAAAGACAATTACTAACTCGTCTTAGCCACGAGCCTAATGTGTCAGTTCGTAATGATCCAGATGGTCGAAATAGATTGAACGTGAACTTATTTACAGGTGAAGTATTCGTAACAGATTTTTCTGATGTTCCTTCGTTCGGAAGCATATACAAGGAGCCTCTTGAACATATCTTTGATCAATGGCTAGAGCACCCTTTAGCTAAGAGTGTGAATTGTCATTGTCCTGCTGTTTCATGCAGCGGTCCTAACCTGTTAGTGAAAGATATGTACTATAAGGAGGATAATTTCCTACTTCGTAAGGCAATAATTGATTAATTAGGTGAGGAAGTGATACTTTGTCAGTTCGTGCGATGCTTTCAATTGCAGTTGCTCTCGGTTTGCTCTATTTATCGTTTACTGTAGGTGCTCCGTTTCTGTTAGCGCTGGTTGTGGCAATCTTTTTGGAGCCACTAAATAAATTATTTATGACAAAGCTTCATATGCCAAGACTAGTGGCGGCGATTATTTCCTGTACATTATTTACAATCGGATTACTTGGATCAATGTTTCTCATTGGACTTAAAGTGCTAAATGAAGTTATTGCTTTCGTTGAGAAATTACCACGTTATTTCTCAAACTTAAGTGGTATTACTGATGACGTGTTAGTTCAATTAAGAAAATCATACGAAAATTTACCGCCAGAAGTAGTTGAAAATATAGAAAAGTATATGACAACGATTATCGATTGGCTAACAAAAGCAGCGATGGGCCTATCTGGCAAATTAGGATCAGCACTTTCAGCATTGCCAAGTATGTTTGTTTTCTTTATCGTGTTCATTGTTGCTGTATACATGTTAAGTTTCAGTCTTAACACATTGAAACAATCCGTCATTTCATTTTTCCATGAAGATTCTCACGATAAAGTAACGACAGTATTAGACAGTTTGAAAGTATCCATCTTTGGGTTTTTACGTTCTCAAATTATTTTAAGTGCAATGACTTACGTGATCTCACTAGTAGGATTATTAATTCTCGATATAAAATATCCACTAGCCATTGCATTACTTATTATTATTGTAGATATTTTACCGATTCTTGGGACGGGTTCTGTACTTGTGCCTTGGGCAATATACTGTTTATTCGTTGGCGATATTTTCACATCTATTGGTTTAGTATTACTATTCGTAGTAATTACAGTATTCAGACGTACTGTTGAACCGAAAATTTTAGGTGATGCAGTAGGGATAGGAGCGTTATCTGTTCTGATAAGTTTATATGTGGGATTGGAACTTGTAGGTGTAATTGGTGTTTTCCTCGGGCCACTAGTTGTCATTATTTACTCCGCATGTAAAAAGGCAGGTATCATTCCGTCTTCGATTAAACTGTAATTACATATTCGATGTCGAATAAGCTACAGCGCGTTACATCGTTATCAAAGTCTGTTTTTTGAACAACTCTTTCAATAAAGGTTCAAAAAGCAGGCTTTCAGAACCGAGAAGATGGAGTGCTACTTGAGGAAGGAGGAAACGCAAGTGTACATGTTTGGTACACGCGTACCGGACTTCCCAAGTTCGCTTCATATTTGAAGCCGAATAACCTAACGAAGCTAAACATCGTTATCAAAGTCTGTTTTTTGAACAACATCTATAGGGTAGGCGTAGGAATGCTTTTGAAAAAGTATATCCCTACGCCTATTGTTTTTATCAGATGACAAAACATGGTATAGTGTATGTAGCAAAATGAGATGAAAAGGAGTAATTCAGATGTCTGATTTGCGAATGAATTTCACTAACCATTCATGGGTTCGATTGTTATTGTTAATTTCTTTAATCGGTTTCGGTTTGTTTGTTGCTACGCCTGTCTTTGCAGCGGAAGCAGAAGCAGATCCTAAAATATCCATATTGAAACCATTGATAGCTATTGGTCTATTTTGTATTATGAGTGCAGTAGTTCATCAAATATGGTTTCGTGATCATAAGTTATTAGAGAAAAAGTTTATATTGAAAAAGACGCCGCTAATTTGGACTAGCATTCTAATAGGGCTAGCCATTCGATTGTGGCTTGCAGCTACGAATAGCGGTTATGTTAATGACCTCGCATTATTTCACTATTGGGGAAATTACGCATACTCAGCTGGTATGCTTGAGTTCTATCATGGAGATTTCTTTGTTGATTACCCTCCTGGCTATATCTATGTACTTTACATTGTCGCATGGTTAGGTGATTTATTAAATATCGACTACGGAAGTATGGGATTCCTCATTCTTTATAAGTTGCCTGCTATTATTGCAGATGTTATAGCTTCCTTATTAATTTTCAAATTAGCAAATAAAAAGCTGTCGATGCCGATATCCCTGGGGCTTATGCTTATATATTGGTTTAATCCTGTTGTACTGATAGACGGTGCAGTATGGGGACAAGTAGATTCTATCTTTGCATTAGTACTAGTCATAAGTATTGCGTTCTTTATGGATAAAAGAATTGCTGCTGCTTCTGTAACTTTTGCCATTGCGGCGCTTATTAAACCACAAGCGTTTATCTTTATGCCAATTGTTCTATTAGCACTATGGTATGGACGCAGTTGGAAAAATGTAATGATTAGTGCTGCCTATGGTTTTGGAACATTTTTATTGTTAGCTCTTCCGCTATTTTTAAAGGGAGACGGGTTAAATCAGTTAATAGATCTTTATAAGGGAACTCTATCCTCGTATGCTTATGGTAGCTTAAATGCCTTTAATCTTTACTCATTGTTTGGTTATAATTGGATTGAACTAGATGAGAAAATGTTAGGTATTACATTGGAAATCTGGGGATATGTCGGAATAGCGTTAGCAGTGTTTTATGCTGGCTGGCTCGGACTGCGAAGTAAAGTGAAACTCGAACAGCTATATTTCATCGCAGCTTCGTTAATTGGAATTGTATTTATTCTTGTCACTAAAATGCATGAACGATATATGTTTGTCATTATTGTTTTACTAATTATGGCATTCGTTCAGCATCAGGATCGGAGACTGTTGCATCTGGTCTATGGCTTCACCATTACAAATACATTGAATTTATATGATGCATTGGCATTTAGTCCAATGACTACGTTTGTTCCTAATGATGGGGTAGCTATTCTTAGTGCAGCAGGTAATGTCATATTACTTATTTATATGCTATATATTGGAGTTGATCTATTTATCAAGAAGCGAACATTGAATGTTGATGCACGTGATGCACAATTAAAATTACAACATGCTGCTGAAATCGTAACTTCAGATGTGCTGGATACGGATGAAATACAGCCACCGCGTCGCTGGTACGATATCGGTATGAAGCGGAAAGACTGGATTATTGTTGCAATAGTAACATTAATCTATGGGATTATTGCTTTTATTAATCTTGGGGATATGAAGTCTCCTAAAACAGTGTGGGAACCGACTGTCGTAGGTGAGTCCGTTATATTTGATCTAGGGACTTCTCAGCCGATTGAACGAATTACAAGCTTTGGTGGAGTAGGTAGCGGTGAATATAGTTATTCATTTGCTAATGAGTTAGGTCAATGGTCCAATGAAGTTGTTGTCACCCACGATCACGTGGCGGTTTTTGCTTGGCATGAAGAAAATATTATGCAAGATGTAACTTATGTAAAACTTACAGCTACGAAACTAGGATTCCGTTTACATGAGTTAGGCGTATATGTTCAAGGTTCTCAAGAGCCAGCTCCAATGACTATAATCGAAAATACGAATAGTGATTCGAAGGCATCTCACTTAATTGATGAGCAACAGCTATCACAATATCATCATACGTATAAGCACGGTAGCTACTTTGATGAAGTATACCATGCTCGTACTGCGTATGAGAATATCGAAGGAATTCAAGCCTATGAAAGTACACATCCTCCTTTAGGGAAAATACTTATCGCTCTAGGCATTCAGCTATTTGGCTTTGGTCCTTTCGGTTGGAGATTTATGGGGACATTGTTTGGCGTGCTGATGCTTCCGGTCATATACTTCATGGCGAAAGCTATTTTAAGGAAAACCGTATATGCAGCAGGGGCGATCATATTACTAGCCGTAGACTTTATGCACTTTACGCAGACAAGAATAGCAACCATTGATGTTTATGCCGTATTCTTTATTATGTTGATGTTCTTCTTTATGAATCAGTATGCAACACTTAATTTCTATCGAGAACGGCTCCGATCTACTTGGATACCATTAGGTTTAGCCGGATTATGCTTTGGACTCGGAGTGGCATCGAAATGGATTGTATTATATGGTGGGGCAGGACTAGCAATAATGCTAGCCATCGTATTATGGCGTAGATACCAACAATATCGTGCTGCAAAGTTACTACTCGAAGAAGGTAAAAATCTGAAAGTTGAATATATCGCACAACTAACAACGATGAAGCAGAAGTTTGTTCCTTACACGGTGTATACACTATTGATTTGTATCTTATTCTATATTGGAGTGCCGGCGCTAATTTATGCGTTGTCGAACATTCCAGTACTGACAGCATTGCCTTCGGGATATACATGGCAAGCATTAGTAGATTATCAAGTCAATATGTACAATTACCATAGCAATCTTGTTTCTTCTCATCCATTCTCCTCAACTTGGTGGGAGTGGCCATTTATGAAGCGACCTGTATGGTATTATGTAGACAGTGAAATAGCGACAGGATTACGTTCTACCATTGTAGCTTTAGGAAACCCAATTATTTGGTGGAGCGGCATATTTGCAATGATCGCTACAATCTTTATTAGCATCCGCAAAAAAGAGTATATGGCGATGATGTTATTTATTGCATATGGTTCGCAATACATTCCTTGGATGTTAGTGCCGCGGGAAACATTCCTTTATCATTATTTTGCGATGGTGCCATTCATCGTTTTAAGTATTATGTATATTGCTAAATATATTGAAGAGAAGAATAGAATGCGTAAGATCGGCAGAAATGTCATTATAGCTATTGCGATCTTCCTATTCATATTGTTCTATCCCGCATTATCAGGTGCGGTTGTTTCAGAGCAGTTTGTTAATGATTATTTGAGATGGTTCCCTTCTTGGTTATTTTAGTTATTAAGTTACGATATAGATTGGAGATATAGCATGTCTACTCGATCAGTTATGTACAGTATTATTGTGCCTATGTACAACGAAGAAGAAGTAATAACGACAACATTTGAACGACTTACGGAAGTAATGAAACAAACGAATGAAAGTTACGAATTAATCTTCGTCAATGACGGGAGTAAAGATGCTTCTGCAGCGATCATATCTGAACTAGCTAATATACATGATGAAGTTGTATTGATTGATTTTTCTCGGAATTTTGGTCATCAGATTGCTATTACTGCTGGGATGGATTATGCGAATGGTCAGGCGATTATTATTATCGACGCTGACCTTCAAGATCCTCCTGAAGTGATGTTAAGGATGATTGAAAAGTGGAAGCAAGGATATGAAGTAGTCTACGGCAAACGCATTAAACGTAAAGGTGAAACTTGGTTTAAGAAGACTACAGCTAAGATGTTTTATCGTATATTAAGAATGATGACGAATGTAGAAGTTCCAACCGATACCGGAGATTTCCGCTTAATAGATCGAAAAGTGTGTGATGTTCTAAAAAGTTTGAAGGAAAAAAATCGATTTGTTCGTGGATTGATTAGCTGGGTTGGCTTCAAGCAGACTAGTGTAGAATTCGTTAGAGAAGAGCGTTTCGCTGGAGTTACGAAATACCCATTGAAACGTATGATCAGCTTTGCGTTAGATGCGATCACTTCATTCTCGTACAAGCCTTTGCGAATTGCTACTTATGTGGGCTTCTTAATCTCTCTATTTAGTTTTGTTTATTTGCTTGTAGTTCTATATCAACGTATCTTCACGGAATCAACAGAAGCAGGATGGGCAAGTATTATCGCGCTTAATTTATTATTTAACGGGATCATTTTAATCTTGCTAGGGGTTATCGGAGAATATATCGGGCGAATTTACGATGAATCCAAAAATCGACCATTATATATCGTTCGAGAAGTCGTATCACAAGAGAATGTAGCAGAGTCAACTGGGAATCGAATAATGGAGAAACGTGAGCAAGATGAATGATAAAGAACAAGCTGCAATTCAGGAGTCGAATAAGGATTCTGAGCTAATTAGTAAAAAGTCTATGAAGCAGTTTGTTATATTCGGGATAATTGGCATTAGTAATACGGCAGTAGACTTTATTATGTTTTGGCTACTTATTCAGACGTCACTACATTATGTTATTGCAAATATAGTGGCTTATGCTGTAGGGATGTTGAATAGTTACCTTTGGAATAATTCGATTACTTTTAAAGATAAAAGAGGAAATGATCAAAATATTGCAATAAAACGTATAACAAGGTTTATAGTATGGAATGGTTTGATGTTGCTATTATCAAGTGCGCTAATCTACGCTGTCGTCGAGTACATGCATTGGCACGCTTTAATTAGTAAATTAGTCGTTACAGTAGTTATCCTTGTTATCCAGTTTCTCGGTAGTAAGAAGTGGGTATTCAAGCAATAATAATGTGACATTGAAATTCAGAATAATTATGACGCCTATTTTTAAAACTTAGGTCACCAACCCCTAGGTAATAACATATGATATGTTGACTGTATCCCTTGACCTTGGTATTACACAAAACCCTGGCAAGGAGGGGTGAAACACATTGAAGGGAAACGACCACAAGAGCAAATTTTTACTAACGAATCGCGAGCGAGAAGTATTTGAATTACTGGTTCAGGACAAAACAACAAGAGACATCGCTCAGCAACTTTTCATCAGTGAGAAAACCGTGAGGAACCACATCTCCAATGTTATGCGTTTTGAAACACACATCGAATTTCTCTAATATTATTCGAAAATGTTTTGCTAATCTTTCGATAAACCTATAAACCATTAGGTCTTTCATAGGTTATAGTTATAACATAGAGATAAACGGTTAGGAGCTAGATATAGTCGATAATAACTAGTGAAAGGAACCGTTTTGCATAAGGTGTTAGGCTTGAGGTCTGATTGGGACGAGGTAAATGTCCATTGAATAATAGCAGACAAGTCTAGCGCCTTTTCTCTATGTCTCGTAGCATCACGAACAACATAAGCGAGGTGAGGGCATCACTTCACTGTTAACACAACTACGAGACACATATTGCTTATCCGAGGATCTCTTATGAGGTCCTTTTTTGTTACTCTGCTCCTGCTTGTGGGAACAAGTGCTATCCTCCGCATTTAGTGTGAGCTAGATGTCGTGTGCTGACTACTGGCACATGTTAGGCGATGTTGACCGCATCGTAAAGGTGCAGATCGTAGGGGTTAGCTACTACCCAAGAAAAGTAGCGGTTTAATTTATAATGTGCGTGGAGCCGAAAGGTGATCGGTAATCAGATATAGGGGAACTATTCGGGGCTTGGTAAGTAGTATGCGTAGGTCGAATAGAGATGGAAAGCAGCCGCATGGCGGTACATCTACCCATAGCAGTAAAACGAGGCGTCCAGTCCACGCCTACCCTATATCATGTAAGGTTCGATTCCTTGCCCACGCAATTGGACAAACTTTCCTTTTTTGATATGATTAACTTAATCAACGAAAGGGGATAAGGATATGGATTTAGTGAATCAAATGGAAGTTTTGAGAACTATAGTTGGTGCAAGCTTAGAGATGAATAAGAAAAAAATGGATTACTTTAAGAAAAGAGGTTTTTTTTTAAGAGGATCTACGATTGTGCTTTCTTCGCTTGTTACAATCTTCGCTGGATTTGGTTTGAGTGGAATTGCGTTAGTGGCTTCTGCTATATTAACTGCATCAATCGCTTTTGATTCTCTCTTAAAATACAGTACGTTATATAGACTGTATTATCGTAATCTTACAAGACTCTCAGTTTTAGATGTTAAAATTAATATGTCTTTAGCCTCACAATGGTATAGTGAAGATTTATATGAAGAGTGGTTTAATGAGTATAATGATATTCAAAAAGACTTTCATGAAAATAGAATTAACATCATGAAAGAATCTGAAAATCATCAGGCATTCTCTACAAAATAAGAGTATTCACGAGATAATCGGGGAACTGATGTTCGGTTAAACGCGAGATAACGTGAGAATACTGGAGATCAAAAGCATGTGATTTCACCTTAATGGCTGAATATGGTCAAATATGGGTGAATATCGCTTTTGACGACTTTTTTTATTATCGTTATAATGCTCTTATCCCTTTATAGCACTCAAGTGACAAAGTACAGTTTTTTAAGTTCCTCTTATATCTACGATATCATATAAACATATTTTTAAAAATACACACCAATTTATAGCGCATGCGAAATTGGAAAAGGGGAGTTTGAGGGGGAAAGGTGTGCCCCTCAAGGTCTAAATCTTTTAAACACGTCGCTGTTTCATACGTGCTCTAAAGTAGGAGATATAACATTCGTTAGAAAATATACGTTAACCACATATTCGTTATACAAGAGCTGCTCAATAGAGTGGCTTTTTTTGTTGTCTATAAACAGAACGTATGTGCTGAAAAGGAGAGGTTATAGTGAGCTGTGATAAACCTAAATTATATGAAAATAAACAGGAGAAACTGAGTGCGTTAAAGGTGATATGGTCACTTTCTACACTAGCGATGTTAATCATTACGTGGATAGTATTGCTTTTGCAGTTATTAGATAGTGATAGACACACTGTTAGTATCAAAGTTCATAACAATGCAGGAGCTAACATTGAAGAAAAGACGAGTGGCAACACTGGAACACCAGCTGATCTATACAATAGAAACCCATTCAGCGTATTTGATACATATAGTCCATACAACATATATCAGAATCCATAAGGAGGAGATTAGAAAATGAGCAGTCTAAACAAAGTAATCACCTTTGAGTGCATGGTATGCAAACATCAAATGACAGATAAGGCATATAAGATTGATGGTAGGAGTTGTGAAAAGTGCAGTGGTCCTATAATGCGTGTGGAGAGTGATGAGTAATGAGTGGAGGTAGTTACAATTATCTTTGCATCACTAGAGATGAGCAGTTATTTGAATATGGAGCAATTAATACTTTAGAGCAGATGAGTAACAGATTAATTGAACTTGGACATGAAGATGCTGCTAAGGAAACATATGAGTTAAAGTTGATCATACAACAAGCGAAGTTAAGAGCTAACACCATATCTGAAAGAATGAACAAAGTGTGGAAAGCTGTTGAATGGTATGACAGTGCTGATTGGGGTAAGGATTCAGTTGATAAGGCGATTAGTAATTATCGAGGTGACTGTAAATGAAAATCACAAAGAAACAACAGAGATCAACCAAAGCTATAGCAGCAGTAATGCTCACAATGTTCTATTGTATCAATGTTCAATCAGTAAGGGATGATGTACCAAAGCAAATGGCACGTAATGATGAACTGCATACGGAGTGGAGTGAATTAAATGAATCTATACGAAGTATATAACGGATTTAACGGTGATGGACCAGTATTTGTAACAGTAGTAGCTCTTAATGAGGAACAGGCAAGATCATTAGCTAGTAAGGCTTTTAAAGAAGATGCTCACAGTCCATTTGGGACAACTATGTATGAGGAAAGATATTGGACTAACTTAGAAGTCGAACTTCTAGCAAGTTGTAACGAGCCTTATGTTAGTGGAGTGAAATGTTAGCATATGGCTAAGATATGGGCAAAGAAAGTAGATCCATTCTACAAGAGTACAGCCTGGTTAAAGTGTAGAGCATACGTACTATTGAGAGACAACTACTTATGTCAAACATGCTTGAGAGATCAGGCACTTACTCCAGCTAATACAGTACATCATATCAAGGCTAGATTAGACTATCCTGATCTTGCACTAGATACAGACAACCTAGAGAGTATATGTCCAAGCTGTCACAACAAAGAACATCCTGAGAAGGGTGGAGGACAGAAGAAAGATGCAAGGAAGAAGAGAAGAGTTAATGTTGTAGTATCAAAGGCTAATGAAGAATGGTGGTGAAATAAGATGAGTGAAGTTAAAGCTCCTTTGTTTGAATTACGTATCCATGACTTGGATAGTGTACCTGAAGTATATCTAAATGGTGAGAAGATCGAAGGTAAGCAATTGATTGAGTATAATTGGGAAACCAAAGATAGTATTTCATCAGGTCTACACAAGGTACTGTTGAAGTATTACAAGAAAGATACGAATGAAGTATTAATAAAAGGATTCGAAAGACCTGAAGTACACAAATTCGAATTGTATACGGATCAAGGACCTTCATTTAGTCATGAAGAATTAGCAGAGTATGGAGAAGACAAAAAACTTAATATTCATATAGAAGAGTAACAAATACGCATGAGTTAATCAGATAATAGTGGGCGCGGCGGCGGTTGCTTATTTGGTGTGCGCTTTAAAGCGTTTTAAAGGCTGTTAGAGACGTTTGAACTCTAGTGGCTGTCATAAGTCTAACGAGCCAGTGAAGAGACTCCCCCCCTGCCTTAAAAGTTGGTATGGTGGGCGTGGCAGGACCGGCGTCCACAATCGTTTACAGCGCAGACCAATTTTTCATATGAGAGGGGGGGTTCAATGTTCAAACCTAAGCGTGATATTACCAGCTCGATTGCTAAACAGATGTTTACAACCTTAGTTAATGAGTTAGAGATCGATGGAAATCTAAGTGAGCGAACCTTAATGTTAGTTGACAACATTGTGTTGCTAGAACAGCTAAAACGAGCTCACATTGCTGACATAAAAAAACGTGGATCTGTAGAGTACTTTAAAAACGGTTCGCAGGAAATGTGGCGCGATAACAAGTCTGTTGACAAAGTTATTAAAATAGTCGAGCAGCAACGTAAGCTCCAGGCTGAATTGAAGCTTACCCCTGCATCGGATAGAAAAGTTGCTGGGCTTGTGAAAAGTGGTGATGGGGATGACAAAGACAAAGGCGACGACTTCGAAAACTTCTGACTCGAAATTGCGGACAACGCAGTATGCTCATGCTGTTGTTGCTGGATTAATCATCACATCTAAAAAAGTTTACCTAGCATGTCAAAGACATTTGAATGACTTGAAACGACAAGGCAAAGGCTCGTTCACTTGGGTATTTGATGAAAAGAAGGGCTATAGGCCAGTTGAATATATTGAGCGATTTTGTAAACCATCGCAAGGTGATTATGATGAGCTTAAGTTGCAAGATTGGCAACACTTTGTCATAGGTTCGATGTACGGCTGGGTACATGCTAAAAGTGGGGTCAGGCGCTTCAAAGAAGCTTTAATATATGTTGGTCGGAAAAACGGAAAAACAACCCTCATAAGTGGTTTGTCTCTCTTTGCAGCATCGAAAGATAATGAGAATGGGGCTAGGGTTTTCCAACTTGCCAACTCAAAAGAACAGGCTAGAGAGTTGTTTGACGAGTGTAAGGCGATGGTTAAGGCATCAACCTTATTAGACCGCCACTTTGAAACAACCTTGCATGAAATACGTTATGGCCGTTCTAACTCTAAGATCATGCCCCTTGCTACAGATAGCAAGAAACTTGATGGTAAGAATGCATCGTTCGCCGTATTTGATGAGATCCACGAATACAAAACGTACAAGCTTATCAACGTAATAAAGAACAGTACAGGCGCACGTTCTCAGCCGATGATCATTTACATTACAACTGCCGGTTATCAATTGGATGGTCCATTAATGGATTATTATGAAAAAGGCGCGGATGTGCTTAACGGTGTTATCCCTGATGAGCGCTCCTTCTACTTTATGGCCGAGTTAGATCCTGAGGATGATATCAACGATCCTAAAAACTGGATCAAAGCTAATCCGAGCTTAGGTGTGACACTTAAGCTAGAGACGCTAATTGAAGAGTGGGAAAGTCGTCAACACATACCGGCTGAGCGCAATGACTTCATTACTAAACGTCTCAATCGATTTGTGCAGTCAGATGAGCAATCATTTATCGATTTTGAAGTCATTAAGAAGAATGATAAGTCAATTCTGCTTGATGAACTAAAAGGAAAGGTTGCAATCGGTGGGTTTGACCTTTCTCAAAGTGAAGACTTTACGAGTGCTTGTCTTGAATTCACATTGGACGATGGACGTGTTTTTGTGCGGTCTCATTCTTGGATTCCACAGAAAAAAGTTGATATGGACAATGAGAAGATACCTTATGACGAATGGGTGAAAGAGGGTTGGCTGACCATCATCAAAGGTGATTATGTAGATTATACGTACCTTTACGATTGGTTTATTGCTAGAGCTAATGAATACCAAATACGAAAAATCACCTATGACCCTGCCAATGCTTATCGCTTAGTTGAGGACCTTAAATCATACGGTTTTAACTGTGAGCCAGTAAGACAAGGTCACTTAACGCTTAATGCACCATTGAAGGACATAAAAGAGATGCTACTTGACGGAAAAGTGGTGTTCAATAAAAATCGACTATTCCGCTGGTATCTAAACAACGTCAAGTTAGTAGAGGATCGCAACGGTAACTGGCTGCCTACAAAGCAATCAAGATACCGCAAAATAGATGGTTTTGCTGCTTGGCTCAACGCACACACCGAAACGTTAAAACTCATGTCTGTACCTCAGCCTACTGGAAGGGTTGAGGTTATTTCTGTTAAGAGCCTGAAAGGGAGGTGAAAACAAACATGAAACTAGGACAGCGTCTAAAAGTCGCATGGGGAGTAATCAGTAATAAATATCAGCAAACCACATCAGGCGACTTCTCGAAGTGGTTCAGTGGTGGAAAAAGTCGTTTCCTGTGGCGCGCTGGCGGTAAACTAGCCAGTAATGAAACGATATTTGCTGCTATTTCAAGACTTTCTAACTCAGTTGCAACTATGCCTGTTAAGCTCTATAAGGAGTTTGAACCTATTTACAGCCATCCTGTAGCCGATAAGGTAGCAAATTCACCTAACAACAATATGACTAGCTTTGACTGGATTAGGACGCTTGAGGTGCATCGTAATACTTACGGAAATGGATATGCAATAAAGATTTACGGAGCACGCTATCAACTTGAGCAAATTGCTGTATTAGACCCCACAAGGGTAGAACCAATTGTAGAAGCTTCAACAGGCGAGTTATGGTATCAAGTATTGGGTGATAAAGGTACGTACTATGTCCATAATCTCGATATGGTGCATGTAAAGCACATTCACACTAGCCAAAATGGATATAAAGGCATAAGCCCTATTGATGTGCTTAGCAATACAATTGAGTTCGACAAGCAAGTTAGGCGTTTCTCACTCGAATCTATGGAAGGTTCTATCAACGCTTCTTTTATACTCAAGTACGATACGCACTTATCAGAAGATAAAAAAACAGAGATTATCAACAACTTTAGGCAGTTCTACCAAGACAATGGCGGTGTATTGATTCAAGAGTCAGGAACAACAATAACTCCAATAGAACGTGATTTCCTTGACACAAAAGTCTTTGAAGTTGAGAAGATCACACGTTCGAGGGTTGCCACAGTGTTTAATATGCCTTCTTCGATGCTTGGTGAGACGGATGGAGCTAGTTATAGTAGCCAAGAGCAAATGAGCCTTGAGTATGTAACCTACACATTGCTGCCGATTATCCGGCACTATGAGCAGGAATTCAACCGCAAGTTAATAACCATGCAAGAGCGCCAAAGTGGACTGTACTTCAAGTTCAACGTTGGGGCTTTTTTACGTGGGGATCAAAAGACGCGCGGTGAGTTTTATTTCAAAGGCATTCGCTCTGCGTGGTTCAAACCTAATGAGGTTAGAGCGTATGAGGAATTACCGCCTGAACCTGGTGGAAATCAATTGTACATCAGTGGTGACTTGTACCCACTAAATACACCTGTTTCAGAGCGAAAATCACGTAAAACTGGTGGTTAGAGAAATCTTATTAAGCTGTGAAGGGGGTGAGAAAAGAAAATGACACAAGGGAAAAAGTATTGGGAGTTTAAGGCTCAAAGTCAAACGGAAGCAGATTTGTATTTGTATATTCAAATCGAGTCATGGGGCGGTGGTTATCAAGCGCACTCAGCTAAGAGCTTCAAAGATGAGCTTGACTACTTAGGAAACATTCAAACACTGAACATCTATATCAATTCGCCAGGCGGTAACGTATTTGAAGGCATGGCAATTCACAGCATGTTGAAACGTCATAAGGCTTACAAAAGAGTATACATTGACGGTTTAGCTGCTTCAATATCATCTGTTATTGCTATGGCTGGAGATGAAATCATTATGCCATCTAATGCAATGATGATGATTCATGGTGCATCTGCTGATGGTGGTGGTACGTCTGTTGAACATAGACAATTAGCTGATTTGCTAGATAAAGCCACAGGTTCATTTAGTCAAACATACCTTGAAAAAGCAGGAGACAAGCTTGATGCTGAAACATTATCAACACTTTTGACTACTGATACTTGGTTAACAGCTCAAGAAGCTTATGACTATGGTTTGTGTACAGAAATAGTAGGAGCTAATCAAGTTGCTGCATCAATCAGCAAAGAGTTGTTCGCACAGTACAAAAACGTACCTGAATCACTTCAAGCTATGCTTAAAAACGAGCCACAAGAGCCTATTGCAACTGGTTTTACACAAGAACAACGACAAGCAATTATCGCTCAAACAAATTTTGAATTACAAAATCTAACTAACGACCTGAAAGGGGTTAAAAATAATGTCTAAAAACCTATTCGAATTAAAAAATGAGCTTCTTACTTTTGGTAACGCATTACAAGCAGCAAAGCAAGACAAAGTACGTCTAGCTTCTGATCTAAACGCATCTATTGAGGATATTAAAGCCGCAGAAACAAAAGAGACACAACTACAAGCTCGTTACGATGTGTTGAAGGCTGAGCACGATAAAGTAGAGAAAGAACAATTAGATAGTTTACAACAAAGCCCTGTCGCTACTGCTACAGACGGTAAATCAAAAGTTGTATCCGCAAAAGCATCTTTAGTACGTAATGTTATTGCTGGTAAATCAGTACCACAAGAAGTAAAGGCCGCGCTAGGCGACAATAATGCGACTGGTGGAGAAAAGATTCTCCCATCTACAATGACAACTGAACTTCTACATGAGCCATTTGTTAAAAATCCACTACGCGAAGTGTCTACAGTAACTAGCGTAACAAATCTAGAGATTCCAAAAATCTCATTCACGCTTGATGATGATGATTTTATCGCTGACACAGCAACAGCTAATGAAATTGAAGCAGAAGGCGATGTTGTTACTTTCGGTCGCTTTAAGTTCAAGGTTTTTGTACCGCTCTCTGAAACTGTCCTAGCTGCTACTGACACAAATCTTGTTCAAACAGTTGATCAAGCGTTACAAAGCGGTCTTGCAGCAAAAGAGAAGAAAGTTGCTTTTTCTGTTACTCCAAAAGTTGGCGAGGAACACATGAGTTTCTATTCAACTCAAAACGCAATTGCAGTAGTGAACGGTACAAACAAGTACCAAGCTATCAAGAAAGCTATTGCAGCATTACATGAAGATTTCCGTGAAAATGCGAAGATCGTTATGACATATTCTGATTACCTTGACATTATTGAATTACTAGCTAACGGAAATGCTACGCTTTATGGTGCTCAACCCGAACAAGTTCTTGGGAAACCAGTTGAATTCTGTGACTCTGCTACTGATCCAATTATTGGTGACTTCCGCTATTCACACTTCAACTACGATCCATCTGTTCTTTATGACCGTGATAAAGATGTAAAAACTGGCGTTGAGTTGTTCGTTTTGACTGCTTGGTTAGATCACAAAATCAAGTTAAAATCGGCATTCCGTATCGCTAAAGTTGTTGAAACTCCTTAGTAACCACTAGGAGGTGTGCGAGATGCTTGAAGAAATAAAGACATATTTGCGAATTGATGGGAGCGAGGATGATACTATCCTCGCTCTTCTAATTGATGCAGCGAAAGAATATTTGCTTGATGCTGGTGTTCCTGAAGAAGCAAAAGAAAAAGCTAAGTACAAATTAGCTGTCATGCTATTAGTTGCCCTTAATTACGAGAATCGCAATCCAGCAGCAAGTGTTGAAAAATTAAGCTTCTCTCTCGAATCTGTTATTTTACAAATGAAAACGGGGTGAAATGGAATGAACTATATTGTTATTAAAGAGTTCCTTGATCGCTTTGACAACCTGCGGCATTGTAAGGTGGGAGAATCACATATACCACCTAACGATGAACGAGCAGACCAATTAGTCGAGAAAGGGTATATTGAGCCTGTGGATGGAAATGACACTTCAGATGATGGCCAACTAATTAACCTTGGCGGTGGTTACTATGAATTGCCTAATGGTGAAAAAGTTCGTGGCAAGGATAAGGCACTAAAAGCACTAGAAGCACTAGAAGCACTAGAAGCACTAAAAATTGACGGTGATGATATTGGCAAACAAGCCGACGAATCCTAGTGAATACGATCGAAGAATTACTATTCAGCGTTTCGGTGCAACGATAGATGACGAAGGGATTTCAACTGAAGCTTGGATCGATGTAATTACTATTTGGGCAGATCGAAAACCACTTACTGTTAAGGAGTTTTTCGAAGCATCAGCAGTGAATGCTCAGAAATCAGTTAAGTACAGAATCCGTTATCGAACAGGAATGTTGTCAGATATGAGGTTGATTGATCTGCGAGATAATCAAACATACAATATTCGCGGTGTACTTGATGACTATTATGGTGATCATACTCAAACACATATCATTGCGGAGTTGATCGAGAATGGCTAAAACCAACTTCGAACTAACAGGCATTGACAACCTATTGAAAGGCTTGCGACAGCGTGGTGAACAAGCTGTTAAAAGTGTCGAAAGTAAAGCGTTGCGAGAAGCGGGTAAACCGATGGCAGAAGCTATGAAAGGTCATGCAGCGCGCTCATCTTTTAGTCGTAGATACCACCTTCAAGACAACATCGTTGTAAGCAATGTTAAGAAAAAAGACGGAGTTAAGTATGTTTTGGTAGGACCTAATAAAAAGGTTGCATGGAGAGCGCACTTTCCTGAGTTTGGCACCAGTAATCAAAGCGCCTCTCCATACATTGAGCCGGGCTTCAATGATACGAAGACTGTTGCATTGCAAATCCTCGCTAGTGTGATTAGAAAGGGGTTGAGGTCATAAGAACGGATATAAAAACACTTGTCAGAACTGTATTAATTAATGATCCAGCCTTATCTCATCTCGTTGGCAAGGACAAAGACAACAATCCAAAAGTGTATCAATTAACAGCTCCATACGCTGACGCATTTCCTCGAATCACCTTTTTTGAGGTAATCAACGAAGATTCTGAGTTTGCAGATGATGAAGCTTATGCATCGGACATTTCTATACAAATTGACGTTTGGAGCAAAGCTAGTACATCTGCTATCAGCAAAGAAGTTGATAGAGTCATGAAGGCCCAAGGGTGGTCACGAACAACCGGAGCTGACTTATATGAAGAAGACACAAAGATATTTCACAAGGCATTGAGATATCGAGCTAGTTTTGAGGAATAGTCTTCACAAAATATATTAAAAAGCACTCATTCCGAGTGCTTTTTTTGTTGCGAAAAATTAGAAAATTGCGTTGTTGAGCGCAATAATTGGAGGTTTTATTTATGGGTAAAGGTGTACGTATTGGTTTAGATAAGTTGCACTATGCGATTATGACCGATGAGGTGACAGAAACATACGCAACTCCAAAACCAATCCCTGGTGCTATTTCGGCAAGTATTTCACCAGAAGTTAACAGTGAGACTTTATTCGCTGATGATGCTGCTGCGGAAGTAGCTACATCAATGGGTGCAGTTGAAGTTGAGATTAATGTAAAGGATCTTACAGCAGAGCAGTTGAAGGACTTATTAGGCAACAAGCTTGATGAAAACGGCGTGTTAATCGACAACAAAGACGACAACCCACCTTATGTTGCAATCGGATTCCGTAGCCGCAAGTCAAACGGCCAGTACCGCTACTACTGGTTGTTCAAAGGCAAGTTCACTCCTTCTGAGGAAGAATACAGCACGAAAGAAGATTCTCCTTCATTCCAAACTCCAACTATCACAGGCACGTTCGTGCCGAATGATACAACTGGTGATTGGAGAGCACGATTTGATAGCGATGACGATAGCATTCCTCCTGCACTTATTACAAATTGGTTCACAAAAGTGTATGACGGTACACCAATAGTCTAGTTAACACAGTTAAGGCGGCGATTATGCCGCCTTTTTTTGTATCAAAAACATTCTATGAAATGGGGAAATTACATGATCAAAGTAACTCTAAGAATTGCTGAAGGAACCAATAAGGATTACGTTCAAGAATTTATTAGCGGTCGTATGTTCAGACGTACAATCGCTATGCAAACAATACTGAAAGGTGAAGTTACAGAAGAAACGTTAGATAGCCTTGTATCGTTCGTTGTTGATTTGTTTGAAAAACAATTCACAACTGATCAGTTTTATGATGGTGTTGCTTCTGACAAATTGATTGAGGTAATTGTGAATTGTATCAGCGGTGTAACTAGTGGTGTTTCGAAATCGAATGATAGTACGGACCCAAACTAGACCCTGACGCTGATCCTTATGACAGCGTCAAAGACATTTATATAACGCTTATGAACCAAGGGATGACATTGCCTGAGATTGATGCAATGGACATGCTTTTTTATTTTGAATTGATTGGCCATACGAAGAAAGAAAAATTAGTTCCAATTGATGAAGTTGGATTCCTCTAGGATGGGGGTGAATAACAATTGGCAGACAACATAGAAGTTGGAAACCTCGTCGCTCGAATAAGCTTTGATGACACTGGTTTGAGCAAATCGATGGCTGAGATTGATAGACAGATGAAGCTTGTAAAGTCAGAGTTTGATAAGACAGCATCATCATTAAAGACATACGGAGCTACTGAAGACCAACTTAAAGCTAAGTCTGAAGCGCTTGGTCAACAAATGGATCTTCAACAACAGAAAATTAATAAATTGAATGAATCCTTTCAAGAGTCGGCTGAGAAAAAAGGGCTTGATGCAACAGAGACTACACGTTTAGCAACTGAGCTGAACAAGGCTCAGACTGTTTACAACAACCTTGAGGGCGAGCTTAAAGATGTCAATACCCAACTAGCTAACCAGCCAGCGAAGATATCAAATGCTGAGCAATCGTGGAAGAACTTAGAGACATCTCTGTACAAGGCAGGAGACAAGCTTAAAGAGGTTGGGGGCAAGATGACTGACGTTGGTAAAGATTTATCAATGAAGGTCACAGCGCCAATCGTCGCACTTGGTACATTGTCAGTAAAGTCAGCTATTGACTTTGAATCTGCATTTGCTGGTATTAGAAAAACAGTCGATGCAACAGAAGAACAATTTGCTGTACTGGAACAAGGCGTTCGAGACATGTCAAAAGAGATGCCTGCAAGTGCAGCGGAGATCGCATTGGTTGGTGAAGCTGCGGGTCAACTAGGTATCAAGACAGATAACATACTTAGCTTTACAGAGGTCATGATTGGTCTAGGTGAAGCAACTACAATGTCTTCTGAACAAGCAGCTACTGAGCTTGCAAGGTTAGCGAACATTACTAAAATGCCACAAACAGAGTTTAGTAACCTTGGCTCATCTATCGTTGCTCTAGGCAACAACTTTGCAACTACAGAAGGAGACATTACCTCGATGGCCATGCGCCTTGCTGGTGCTGGTTCACAGGTCGGTATGAGCGAAGCTGACATCCTTGGTTTAGCCGCTGCTTTATCATCCGTTGGTATTGAAGCGGAAATGGGCGGTAGCGCAATGTCTCGCGTTATGGTAAACATGCAAGTTGCCGCCTCAACAGGTATGACAAAGGTACAACAAGTTGTAAGCGACACAGGTATGTCATTACGCGATATGCAGTTAATGGCATCGAATGCCGGTATGGACTTTGCAGACTTAGCTCAATCACTCGGCATGACAAAACAAGAATTGAAAAATATCATTGATGCTGGTGTGGATCTTGGTAACTTCTCGAAAATTGCAGGAATGACTAGCGATGAGTTCAAGACTGCCTTTGAAAAAGATGCTGTTGGCGCTTTAGGTAAGTTTATTGACGGTTTAGGCAATGCAGAAGCTTCAGGTGAATCAGCGATTAACATGCTCGAAGAAATGGGCATTTCAGAGATTAGATTGCGAGACAGCTTACTTCGTGCTGGTGGAGCGAATGAATTATTTGCAGAGAGCATCGATATTTCGAATACTGCTTGGAAAGAAAACACCGCACTTCAAAACGAAGTTGCTCAACGTTATGCGACGACTGAATCTCAACTAGCGATGTTTAAGAACACGATGACTGACTTAGGAATCACACTCGGTAACATTATTATTCCAGCAATAATGAAAGTAGTTGAATCGATAAAACCATGGATCGAGAAGTTTGCAGCGTTAGATGAATCTATGCAACAAGTGATCCTTGTTATTGCTGGTATTGCTGCAGCGATAGGACCTGTGCTAATTGTTGTGGGAACTTTAGTATCGTCAATCGGTTCCATTGTTACTGTTGCTAGCGCTGCGGCTGGTGCTATCGCTACAGCTGGCGGTGCTGCTGCTGTAATGGGTTCTGTCATTGCTGTTGCCACTGGTCCGATAGGTATAGCAGTTGCTGCTATTGCTGCTTTAACAGCAGGCGGCATTATGTTGTATAAACATCTTAAAAAAGATGCGATACCTGAAATTGAAAGATTTTCAGATGAAGTATCTGAAAGTACACAGGAAGCCGTTGGTTCGTTTCTTGATTTAAGTGATTCAGCATCCGAAGCACTAACTGAAATGTCATTGACTAATAAAGTTGTTACTTCAGACATGGCAAATCAAATGGTCAGTACTTTTAATAAAATGGGCGACCGAATAACTGAAGGTATGCGTGTTGACCACGAAGAACAAATTCAAATGTTACAGAGCTTCTTTGCTAATAGTTCGGTGTTATCCGCAGAAGAAGAAGCGAAAGCCATTGAATTGACTCAACGTAATCACGAAGAGAGAGCACAGGTTATTAGTGACGGACAAGCTAGAATTGCAGAAATCATGAACGCAGCAAGCGAAGCTCGAAGATCACTGACGCAATTAGAAGCCACTGAAATTAATGCTATACAAGAACAGATGGTTGAGACAGGCGTTAGAGTGTTAAGTGAAAGTGAACTTGAACAAAAAATCATCATGGAGCGCATCCATCAAAATGCATCTGCTTTATCTGCTAAACAATCTGCAGAAGTTGTGAAGAACGGCATTGCTCAGCGTGATGGAGCGATTGAAGCAGCAGAACAGCAATATGATAGCATTCTAAAAGAAATCATCAGGCAACGTGATGAAGTGGGTTCTGTTTCTGCGGAGCAAGCTGAAAGGCTAATTGCTGATGCCAAACGCCAACGAGACGAGACTGTTGAAAATGCTGAATCAATGCATGAAGAGATACTTTCCGCAGCTAAAGTAAAGGCAGGAGAACATACCGATTTAATTAATTGGGAAACTGGCGAAGTTCTTAAAAAGTGGGAAGTATACTGGAACACTCTTCAAAAGTGGCAAGATAACATTAATCAGTATTTTAAGGATGCTTGGAAAAATATATGGGAAAGTATTAAAACTAAAACACAAGAAATATTAGACTCTATAAAAACAAAGTTTGAAGAGATAAAGGATTATCTAAAAAACTTCCCTGACACAATGAAACAAATTGGTATTGACATAATGGCCGGAATGATAAGTGGAATTACAAGCATGGTAGGGAATGTAAAAGACAAGGTTAAGGAAATAGCAAGTCTTATCCCTGATGGCTTAAAAGATTTTCTAGGCATTCACTCCCCTTCAAAAGTGACGACAGAGCTTGGTAAATGGACTGGTCAAGGTTTAGCTGTTGGACTTGAGAAAAGTGGATCTTCTGTTAAGAAAGCAACAACAGATGTAGCTAATATTGTTGATACTAAGTTTAATGACATCATGAAAAAAGTAGTCACTCAAGCAGACAATGCAGCTAAAGGTGTTAAGAACAAAACAACTCAGATTAGCAAATCATTCAACGAAGCTTTTGCGGCTATAACATCAGAGAAGAAACTAGGCAACTTAAGTAATGAACAATACATCAAAGCTTTAGAAATGATAGATCAAAAGTATGCAAAGACTGGTGAACAACATAGAAAAGTAGCGGAAGCTATTAGTGCTACCAACAAAGCAATTGCAAAAGAGCAACAAGAATTAGCTAAGAAGGCATTCGAAGAATCTGAGAAGTGGATTGATAAGAAGAAGGAAGCTAATGAGCTTTCGTTGACCGATGAGTTGAAAGCTTGGGAGAGAGTACAAGAGCGATATCTTGAAGGTACAGCAGAACGTGAAGAAGCGGACAAGAATGTATTGCGTATCCGTAAAGAGATATACACCGAGCTAAACAACGCTGCAGAGACCTACCTAGCAAAAACGAAAGATATCAACGATAAATTAATAGCAGACGAAAAACGTTTGAATGAAGCGTATCAGAAAACAGTTGATGATCGAGCTAAGTCAATCAGTAGTTTCGCGGGTCTTTTTGATCTTGTTACGTTTAGTAGCGATAAGACGGGTACTGAACTGCTTTCTAATCTTGAATCACAGGTTAACTATATTGACACTTGGTCGAGTGAAATTCAGAAGTTAGCAGCTCGTGGTATAGAAGAAGGTTTGCTTGAAGAACTTCGTGCTATGGGTCCCAAAGCCGGTCCTGAAATTGCAGCATTAAACACACTAACTGACGATGAACTTGCTAAGTATAACAACCTATGGAAAACAAAATCAGAGACATCGAGACAAATCGCAGTCAATGAACTAGTTGGACTGAGACAAGATACGAATAAGCAAATTGAACAGTTACGTATAGAAGCGGCTAATAATCTTGATGGTGTTAAAAAAGAGTTCGATAAAGCAGTTAAAGAAATCAGGTATGGTACGAAAGAAGGGTTTAATGCACTTGCTGGGGACATGCCTTCTATCGGGAAAGATATTATTAAAGGGTTAATCACTGGTTTGAATGCTATGGAAGGTCCGTTGAAAAACGCAGCTAGTACACTTGCATCAGGTGTAACTACTTCAATTAAAAAAGCGTTAGACATTCATTCTCCTTCTCGTGTCATGATGAAGCTTGGCGAGTTCACTGGTGAGGGTTTCTCGAAAGGGATTCAATCAGCAGCTATTGATGTGTCTAAGAGTTCGAATATGCTTTCGTCTAACGCGGTTAATGGTGTATCTACTAGCTCATCATCAGCTAAGCCAGTACAGAACATCTTCAATTTTGATCGAATGTTAGAAGGAGCTAACTTAGTTGTTCGCAATGATACCGACATTAAATCAATCGCTAAAGAGTTGTTTGGCATGACGCAAATTGCTATGAGAGGGGCTGGTATTCGTGGTTAGAAATGGTGGTTTTACTCTTGATGGAATACCAGCTCGTACTCTCAAGATACTTATGACAAGAGAATCAGATCGACCTATCGCACCAAGTACAGTTGATAGATTTCTGTCGATACCTGGTCGTAATGGTGTAGTTTACTTTGGGGCAGATGTTGGAGCTAGATTATTTAGCTTAGACTGCAAAGTTAACACTCGCAATCCCTTAGAGCTTCAAGATGCAGTTGAATTAATCGCATCTGTACTACTAGATGGATATGGTAAGCCGCGCACAGTTAAACTTGTTTTCGATTCTCGACCAGACAGGTATTACTTGGTGTGTTACAGCGGTTCACTGAGTCCAAAGCGTATGTTTGGTCTTGGTAGCTTTACATTACCTCTTATCACTGTTGATGATCCTTATGCGAGGTCGCTTACAAACAGTGGTAGTGTAATATGGGATTCTGCCATTACTTGGTCGTCAGATATTCGTTGGGGTGATAGTTGGTCTCGTAGAGTCACTGGTAACACAACACTAGAGATCAATAATTGGGGGACGATGATAGTTAAACCGATTATTGAGATAACAGGCTCCTATGCTAGCGTAGCTATTACCATAAACGATAATGTTATCTTTGACATCAAGCCTCTGACGAACGGGAAATTAATAATCGACTGTGAGAGAATGACAATGAAGAAAAACGGAATGAACGCATTGTCAGGAATGGTAGGTAAATTTGTGGAGTTAGAACCAGGGATAAATAAAGTCATAATTGATGGCACATCGCTAAATGCTGATGTGTCTTTTGTTTTTGAAAGTAGATATTTTTAGATGGGAGGTTGGTGATAGTGGCAAATATCGAGCCAATAAAACCGCAAGAAACGCTTGGTCAGACTTTTGATCGAATAAATAGACAGTTTAACGAACTTGATAATGATGTGAAAAGTCATAAAACATCGAAACAAGCGCATAAAGCTGAAGATATTGTTTACAGTGGTACGAGTAATGTTAAGCAAGCGATAGATGCACAAGGACAACGTATTAGCGATATCGTCGCTCAAAGCGGAGACGATATCACAGAGATTGTTGATGCTCGTGGTGGGTATACGGTCATAGGTGATCGATTAGGTGCAGCAGATGAACGGTTGAACAATAAAATAATTGTGACAGAGAACCCTCCGGCGGTGGCGAATCGCTTGGAAGGTTCTTTTTATTTTCACGTTACTGACTCAGTTCCCATTCCTACAGACAATGATAATTTACGAGTGAGTCCAAGTATGGGCATAAAAATATTGGAGTGATAGCGGATGGCTAAGACGATCATACAGATTCAATTATTGGATGAAGACACCGGTGAAGTAATAGAGACGGTCATACCTCAAACGGAAACAAGAGCTGTTTTGATGGCAGATGGAACTTCATTGCAAACTTATTTAGATAATCTAGTCTCTCAAAAAGGTGAAAAAGGAGATAAGGGAGATCAAGGGATTCAAGGTCTTAAAGGTGACCAAGGGATTCAAGGAATACAAGGATTAAAAGGTGATACAGGGGTTAAAGGTACAGATGGGAAAACAATACTTAACGGCACTTCAAACCCAGCTACGGGACTTGGGGTAGATGGTGATTTCTATATAAACACTACTACAAATTTAATGTTCGGACCAAAAACTTCAGGGGCTTGGGGCGCTGGAAAGAGTCTTGTAGGACCTCAAGGTCTAAAGGGTGATACTGGTACAGCAGGGATTAAAGGAGATCAAGGTATACAAGGGATCAAGGGAGACACTGGTGCAACAGGCGCGAAAGGTGACAAAGGTAATCCGGGCGATTCGATAAAGTATGGCGCTGATTATGCGACTGGTCAAGAAGTTAAAGTGTTTTTCAAAACGATATAGGCGGTGAGGTAATTGGCTGAAGATAGAAATATAGTAATCGAGGATGCTTCGGGTAATCGATATTATCCTCATACAAAAGCGGAAAATGTTGCAGGAAGTAATGGGCAAAGCGTTGCTGCGCAGTTGACGGATATTTCGGAGGAATTAGGTAGAAAGACCAGTATAGATGTAAGTAAATTTGGAGCAGTTGGTGTAGGGGATGAAACGATCAACATTCAGACTGCCATCAACGCAGCTATCAGCACCGGTATTGGAGCAGTGTTTTTTCCCCAAGGATCATATAATGCGTCATCATTGGTAAATATCAACAATGTAAATCTATTAGGAGACAGAGCGGAACTAACTGTTGGTGGTGAAAATTATAAATTAATACCTATCAATAAAGCGAGTAAATCTCCTATATTATACGGTCGAGCAGTTGCAGAAATATCTACCATTCCACAAGATAGTCTAAAAAGGGCAATTGCTGCCGTTCGAAGTGGTACTCTTCGTATCGCATATTGGGGAGACTCTATTACAGAGGGTGGTGGTCTAATAACGTTGGATGATGGTTACCCAGCATTATTAGCTAGAGCGATTAGAAAAGCGCTACCTAATGTGGCATTAATATCTCAAAATATGTCGTTAGGAGGAAGGACTAGTTCTCAAGCTATTAGCCCTTCTTTTGTAGGTCAAGCTGCAGATGAAGTATATCCACCACCTGCAAATAGTTTTAAAAGACCATGGAGCACGGTGGGTAAGTCGTGGATAAACAGCGTTAGAGATTTTAAGCCTGACTTACTTGTAATAGCATTTGGAATGAATGACGCGGCATCAGGTTCTAAGTCTGATGAGACTATAGCAAGTAATCTATCTTCTATTTTGGGTGCTGTAAATACTTGGAACCCCGTACCTTCGTGTGTTTTTGTGCCTACCGTTTTACCTACTAAAGATCATAATAGGTATAATCAAACTCAGAACGCCACAAAAGCAGTCGCGCGAGCAACTAGGGAAGTAGGTCACGCAAATAAAGTAATAGTCGCTGATGCAAATCGACTATTTCAGATACTTCGCGACGGAGTCGAAGATGTATCTCGTGCGAGTAATATAGAATCAAATTGGGAAGGATACTCATCTTCAAAATGGGAGGGAGATAAGTCACACTTTAACTTAAGTGGAGGAACACTTACCCCTACAAGCGCAGATACTAATAAATTTGTGACTAGGAAGAGATCATTTTATAACGGAGTCATTCAATTTGATTTTAAAGCTGTACTTACTTCCGATTACGCATGGATAGATTATCGTAAAGACTCAACTCTAGGTAGTATGACCTTATTTATTCAACCATCTTTTGGTATAATAGGGCTATATTCTAGCACAGACGGAGGTACTCCAAGTGCTAGTGTGACAGGTTTAACGATGAATTTGTCAACGTTTCACAAAATTAGATTAGAGGTATTTGGAGCAAGGCACTTAGTATTTTTGAATAACGTTAAAATAATCGATGTGCTCATTAATAAAAAGTTTAACGATGGATATATTTCCTTTGGTAGCAATCAAAGTTCTGTGATCTATGCAAACTTATCTCTAATCTATGAGGATTCGTTAGAATCAGAGGCACCATATACAGAGGACGAGTTATTAGGAGTGGAGGGAATCAACCATCCTTCAGCGATCGCACATGGACTTACGTTTTTTCCGACTTTTAATGGTGTCTTACAGACATTATCTGCTGCTGAGAAAAAATATGACAATGATTATACATCCGTAAAAACAGGGATACCCGCAGGAGCATCTGTTGATCTATTTTCAATCACTTTTAGTAGCGGTCAGTGGAAGAGTATACTTGTAGAGATAACAGCAAGTGGAATGATGGCAGGAGTGGCCGCTCGAATTGTAACGAATCGTTATCACCTTGCTTGGTCAAATACATCAGGTGTTTGGACGCAGCTTGACACATTTGCAAGTGGCGCTCAGTTATCGCTTAGTGTAATCGGTGGTGCGAATCCTAAGTTAACTGCCGTTACTGGAGGAACTGCTGCAGGGTCAGACCTAAAGGTTAATATGCATATTATCGGCGATCCTTTAGATTTTATTGTAACGGCACTTTAGGTTTATACAATGACACAAGCATCCGTGAGGGTGCTTTTTTATTTGCTTAGAAAGGAGTCAACACATGATCAAAGTCTACAACCAACAAATGCAACTAGTCGCATTCCTCGAAAATGCATTCGACATTAGTTATGAGATGCCGTTCAATTCAGTTTGGACAGCTTCATTCTCTTTGCCAGCTACAGACGAAAAGAATGCTGAATGTCAGTCTTTTCACTATGTAGAGTTATACGATGATAACGAACGTATAGAGTTATTCCGTATTATCAAAAGCACCGCTTCTCGTTCAATCGAAAAAGCAGTTATCAAGTATGAGTGTGAACATGCACTAGCCACACTCATAGATGACGTTTTGTTCTTATATCATGAAGTCGGAAACATCGGAACTTATTCGAGGGCAACAATTCAGTATATTTTGTCTAAGCAAACAATCCATCGATGGAGTTTAGGGATAGTTGACTTCACTAGACAGTTCGAGTACACATGGGAGAATGACAACCTACTAGCAGCGCTACTGAGTGTACCTAAACCTTTTGACGAAGAGTACATGTGGACATGGGACACTACTGTTTATCCATGGACAATCAATCTAGTAAAGCCACCACAAGGTGTTGATGCCTATATTCGCTATGCTGTAAACATGCAGGGTGTAACACGACAAAAAGACGACACAACGCTCTGTACACGCTTGTATTGTCTTGGTTATGGCGAAGGAGTTAATCAACTAACTATCGCCGATGCAAACAATGGACTTCCATACATCGACTCTGACACACAAGCTGAGTACGGTATCGTTAACAAGCTATTTGTCGATCGACGTTTCCAATATCCAGATACGTTATTAGCACGAGGTCAAGCAGTGCTCAATGCAGCGAAACACCCGAAAATAACATATGAGGTCGACGCTTCTGAGTTGTACTCGATTACAAAAGATCCTATCGATAAGTTTAAAACAGGCGTACAAGTGCGTGTGATTGATGAGGATTTAGGCATCGATATTATATCTAGAGTCTTAAAAGTGAGCAAAGGAAATATGCTTGGGGCTCCTGGTGAAGTGACGCTTGAGATTGCTAATCACGTTCAAGATGTATCGGGGAGCATTGCTGACTTGTCAGATAGGCAGCGAGTGAGCGAAACGAACTCGCAAGGATCAACGAATATTGATACACATGTTTTTTCAGATAATTGCGATCCGTCGCATCCTGCAAAACTTAGATTTTGGGTGCCTGAGGAAGCGGTAAGAATTAATAAAGTGATGTTATCATACAGAGCCGATCCATTCCGTTCATACTCAAAAGCTATCGAGGGTGGTGGGGCTTACTCTAGTTCAATCACAAGCAATAGCGGTGGTGGCAGCATTATAACAAGTGGTGATAGTGGTATTGATGTCTCGTATGGGTACGGTTGGACCGAGGAATCGGATGGACACAGGCATCTATTCCAAGAGGTCAGAGGGCATAAGCACAATATTTCATTACCTAACCACACACATAAAGTAGATGTTTTAATTCCCGACCACGTACATGGCATTCAATTTGGGATATATGAGGGAGCAACTGCTACTGCATTAGGTTTATTTGTTGATGGAAATCTAGTGCCTGGTTCAGCGGTAAGTGTAGATGAATTTGATATAATACCATACTTAAGTAAAGATGACAGTGGTAGAGTACAACGTGGTCAATGGCATACTATTGAACTTGTTCCTAATCTCTTGTCACGAATCGAATGTGCGGTTATTGTGCAGTTATTTATTCAATCTAGGGGCGGTGTTGACGCATGAGAATGATCTCAAGAGAAGCAATGCAACAGTCGGGGCTGCCAGTTCCTGACGAAATAGTGTTCGACGTTGAAGTGTTAGCAACATTCATAGCTGATTTGGTTAATGAAATAACTAACGGAATCGAGCAAGCACAGTTATGGCGTGAGTTAATGGAATTAGGTTACAAAGACGGAGAAATAAATATAGCTATGCAATTACTGAGATACCGCAACCAAGTTATCTATATTAGCTAACAAAAAAAGACGATTCTTAAGAATCGTCTTTTTGACTATTTGATTTCAAATACCGACACGTTTCCGCTTACTGGATCTTTGAAGTTAATTGAAGTAACGGTATTTTTTTCTGAAACAGGGAATAGAATTTCTATCCTTTCAGTTACATTAGGGTAAATAAGATTAGAATTTTCTTCAGTAGCGACATTGATTTTTTGATTCGCAACATTTACATGACTTAGAAAGTGGATACCACGCCAAACGTTGGTTTGATTATCAGAAACAGTAACGTCGAAATTAACAGCAATGAAAAACTTTTCGGAGTATTGCGGATGTTTAGTGTTTTCAATGTATTTGTAACTGTTAACTGTAAATGTTGTTTTGCCGATTTCAAATGGCGTCCCTAATGTGTTGATACTGATTTTATCAATTTCAGTATCATTCTTCGTTGTTAATGTAATTGTATTTGTCGAGCTTTTGAAATTGACATCTTTATTAAGTAACGTTGCAACTTCGCGAATTGGTAAGTATGTGGAACCGTCTATCGTAACAGGCTTATTATTAAGCTTGGCATCTTTACCATCGACTACGATTTTATAGTCAGGTCGTACAGTAGCTTTCAACGTTTCAAAAGCAGTAGCAGCGAATGAACTTCCTGCTGTTGCTAATGTAGCACCTACGATTGCACCTACGATCATGTATTTGAATTTTTTCATAGTATCAATCCTCTCAGTAATTATATTAACATTATATACTCGTTATCGACATAGATGTTTCATATTTTTACAGATTGTGGTGATTACTTTTATTCACGAAATATATCTGAAAGTACTTAGACCTTTGAAGGTCTTTTTTTAATGTCTAATTTGGGGAATGGGGTGTAAAGATGGACAGCATAATTAAATTTTTTATAGCAATTGGCGGTGCAGTGGCATCATTTTTATTTGGAGGGTGGACGCAGCTCATGACGGTATTAGTTGTATTTATTGTAATTGATTTTGTGAGTGGTCTAGCCTTGGCTGGTAAAGAAGGGAAAGCATCAAGTCGAGAACTATGGTTTGGTGTCACTCGAAAGATTGGTACTTTGTCAATTGTCGCGGTGGCACATTTACTTGATACGGTTATCGGAGATGATCATCTTATAAGGGATGCAGCAATCTTTTTCTATCTAGCAGGAGAGTTATTAAGTCTTATTGAGAACACTGGTCGCCTTGGTGTACCGATTCCACCGATTATTTCAAAGGCTGTTCAAGTTCTAAGGGGTAAGTCGGGTGATACTGATGAAAGTCGTTGATCTAAGAGGTAAGCTACCTGTTCACAAAACTAAAAAGTACAACACACGCAAAGCCAGTGATATTCGTTCACTGGCTATCCATCATTCGTTGACGCTGAGCGGATCTGCTCAAGCATTTGCTACCTATCACGTTAATACAAATGGATGGCCAGGTATTGCATATACGTATGTAATTGATAAAGACGGGACAATCAATCAATGCCTAGATCATACAACAGTAGGCTATCACGTAGGCAACAGCAATAAGCATGCTTTAGGTATTTGTATGGTTGGAGATTTTAGAACGCAGAAGCCTACAGAAGCTCAATATAAATCAGCATTAGAGCTTGTCAGATGGCTACAGTTGCAATTGCCAAGCGCGGTTGAAATCAAGGGGCACAGTCAGTATCCGGGCTACTCATGGAAAGCATGTCCTGTTATAAACATGGATCAATTTAGATTAGACGTAGCGAAGGGAGAGAATGAGAAGATGACTGAAGCAGAACGCAAAGAGGTTGATGCATTAAAGCAGACAATGATAGCTCAAGCGAACACAATTCGATTGCTAGAAAAACAAACAGCTCAAGTAGATCCTCCTAAGTGGTTTGTAAGTGAGTTCGGACCTGAGTTTATCATGAAGAAAATGAGCAATCCGAAGATGACGCTTGAGGGATGGCGATCAGTCGCTATTGCCTTGCGTGCTGCAAAGTAAATGCCGAAAGCCCCTCTGCCTTAATTGGTAGTAGGGGCTTTTTTAGTTTTAAATTCTATTCGCCAAATCCTAATAGTTTAGGTTGTCGTAAAATTCCTGAATCAGTAAACTCTAATGCTGTAACCCTACATGGGAAATGCACTCCTAACCAAGCGATATCAGACTTCTTCATTCCTGGTGTTAACTTATCAAAAGGACATTCACCAGGGTGTTCCTTCATAACTTTTTGTAGTAGCTGCTTAGAAGCTTGGTCTAATCCTGAGACATGTCCTATGTAACGATCCTCATACCGTAAAACTAAGCTTGATACGTAACCATTCTTTAGTTTAATTCCCACTACTTCTGCAGTAATCCGAACTTCTTTACGCTTCTTATACCAGTTAGTATGTTTCTTTCCCTCTGTGTAAGGACTATCTACACGCTTAGATATTAACCCTTCCCATTCTCTTTCATGTAACCATTCCCACAGCGCTTGACCATCATCAAATATATCAGTAACAAATAGTCTAGGTTGCTTCTCAGGCAACTTAGCTGATAGCCGTTGATAACGATCAATAAACGGTAATGATCGGATATCATCACCATCATCATATAACATATCAAAGGCTACGAAGATCAAAGATTCATCATACTTCTGTTTCCTTACACCTAGTCGAACTCTCTGAAAGTTTGGTCGAGTTCCATCGAAATAAGCTATTTCTCCATCAAGTACACAAGCGCCGATTCTTAATGGCTTTAGTAGTTCTACGATCTCAGGAAACGTATCATTACGTGGTTCAACTCGCTTAGAGAATATTTCCACGCCACCTTTACCATCAAGCCTTACTAACGTTCTTACACCATCCCATTTGATTTGATATCGCCATTCTGGTCCAGTAGGTATTTCAGGGGAGTTAACAGGAGCCATAGGCACTTTTGGCAAGCTCATTTCGATCAAGACATATCATCCTTTTATTTGATAATATGCCCAATGTTCAGATATATTTTACAAAGAAATGAAAAGCCACTCAGTTAGTAATCGTTAATTCATTATGCTAGTGGGCAGGATTGTAGAGCATATTATAGAATATTTTTACTAGATAGATTACCCAAATAAGGTGTGATAAAAGGTGAAAATAAGTACCAAGCTTTTAACAGAAGTGATTAACAACTGGGATCCTATTGGTCTGTTAGCTGGAGGTGCTCCACAGAACGAGTATGATATCGAGATCAATCAGATTGCACAAAGGTTAATAACATGTTCAAATGAAATAGAACTAGCAAAAGAAATATACAGAGTGTTCAATGATATGATGGGTGTGAAGCTAGACCATTTAAGTTGCTTAAATCAGGCTTTTAAAATAACTGATCTTAATAATAATTAATCATTGAACTAACGAATAACGATATTATGGAGCTACAGCGAGGGCACTTTTCTTTAACGATAATGAAGTAACAGGTTGATTAAATCACTTATAGAAGGTTAAGTAAGAGGTGAAAAATGAGAAAACGATTAAAGAAGAAAATAGAAAATAGTTATAATGCTTTAAATGAAGCCAGACGCCAAAGATTTAAAAGAAAAGGCATTAGGTGTATACGATATGAGTTTTTACCGATTGGAGAAAGAGATAGGTTTGAGCTGACTAATGATGAAATATCCCCTGACTACCCTTATGCTACACACTGGCTGATTGAGACGTTTGTTTGGGAGAATTCTTCCCAAATAAGGATTTTTCCTTGTTCAAAAAATGGTGGCACTACAAGTATCTCACCAGTTCGTTTAATTGTATATTTTGATAAAAATGTTGAACAGATTTTAGATACATTTAAAAAAGTAATTGAAGACATGAAGAGTGATAGGTTTTGGAATACCATTTATTAAACGTAGTTTAATGCATTATGACTCATTGAGCTAATGGAGAACGTTAGACCAATAAAGAGGGTGCTAAATAGTAAATATAAGGATTTTTCTCTTAGCAAGAGGAATAATAGAAGTTGCTCTACTGTAATAGGTGGGGTGGCTTTTTTACGTTTAAATACTGTGGTGAATAACGAGGATTATTGTATTTTGGTTGTTTGGTTCATTACCAGTGGTCCACATTAGCTTATATATGTTATGGTCGTCATCAGTAGCAAATACATGTGTAAAATTCCCTTCAATCACTCGATATCCATGGACCTTAAAATCTTTTCCATGAAGATTAATTATCACTTACATCACCTCGCTTAATTTGATTAAGACGAGTATATCCCAATAATTTCAAACTTGATATAAGAACGTTTGTTCGTATATAATAAGATCAAATGAATTAAGGCGGTGTTGTTATGCAGGAGGGTTTAAAGTCTGTGAGAAAGCAAAGAGTTATTATGCTAGCAGACTGTCAGTCTTTTTACGCAAGTGTTGAGAAGATGGCTCATCCTGAATATGTTGATCGTCCATTAGTCGTTGCAGGAGATCCGGAACGACGTTCGGGCATTATTCTAGCCGCTTGTCCATTGGCGAAATCATTTGGGATTACAACAGCTGAGAATCTAGGAACTGCACTCGCTAAATGTCCGGATCTTATTGTAATACGTCCACGTATGGAAGAATACATCAAAGTATCTATGCAGATTACGGAGATTTATCTATCATACACTGATTTAGTTGAGCCTTACTCTATAGATGAGCAATTTTTGGACGTTACAGGCAGTTTGGCGCATTATCAATGTAACGCAGATGAGTTAGCACATCTAATACAGCATCAAGTAGAGTTAGCGACTGGCATATATACACGTTACGGCATTAGTACAAATAAAATACTCGCTAAAACCGCTTGTGATAATTTCGCAAAGAAAAATGAATCAGGCATGTATACTTTACTTCGAGAGGATCTTGAACATACACTTTGGAAGTTGCCAATAGAAAAAATGTTCATGGTTGGAAGAAGGATGAATGTTCATCTACAATCAATGGGCATTTACACAATTGGAGAGTTAGCAAATACACCACTGGATAAGCTCAAACAGCGCATGCGCCGTAAATTTGGGAAGAACTCTGACATTAATGCAGAACTTTATTGGCGCATTGCAAATGGTATAGATGACAGTCCTGTTGCACCAGGCACATATGAAAATACTCCTAAATCGATAGGGAACATGACTACGTTACCGAGGGATTACAGTAAGCTAGAAGAGATAAAAATAATCTTATTGGAGTTATCTGAGGTTGTTTGTCAGCGTGCGCGTAGTCAAGGATTAATGGCTCATGTTGTTACAGTTACATGTAGAGGTGCTAATTTCGACTTTCCAACTGGATTTAATCGTCAATCAAAAATGGATGATCCAACAAACGTAACAAATCACGTTTATCATGCAGCAGTTGAATTGTTCATACATCATTGGGATAGTCAACCTGTTCGACAAGTAGGAGTAAGCCTATCAAAATTAACAAGTGATGACGAATATCAAATTTCTTTATTCGATAATGGGCGTGAAAAATCGATGGCGCTCGAGAAGGTGACTGATGCCATTAAACAAAAGTATGGTGAAACAACCATTACTAGGGCGGTATCAATTACTAATGCTGGGCAAGCAATCCGACGAGCTGAAATGATCGGAGGACACCACAAATAATATTTAAAAGGTCATGCGACTAAATGAATAATTACCAAAAGTCGCTGACCTTTTTATTTTCTCCTGTGAGTTCGTTGACGATCTCAACTAATATCCTCTTGCTGATATCTCCTAATGAAGTTCCACTAGTATTGCACGCTTTGGTTATTACATTCGTACTTACTCGTTTCATCCTTAACAACTCTTGGTGTTGAATCCCTTTTTGATCTACATAACTTCCGAATTTACTTCTACTTTTACCCAAACCAGACATTAGTATCTCTCCTTGTCCAATGTTCTCATATCTAGCAGTATGGACAAACCTATTAAAAAAGATACTAGCCTATTTACGAGATGTGAGAAACTTAACCGAGCAGTGGTAATATTTATTAATTATGCAGATGCATAAAACGCTCGACGTTGGGGCACACTCGGTCTTTGCTCTTTCTCTTCCCACACTTACCCTTCTTCCTCCCAACTACCTCTGAACATTATTCTAAACTCTAGTAATCCCAACACTTTTAACTCGTACTACTGCATTATTGATACTGCACTAACTACCACACTATTAACTGCACTAGTGAAGAGATAGAGAGTATGTCTATCTACTGCATTACCTACAGCATTAATAGAGAGGTGTGATGTCATGTTTAGTATTGCAGTATTTACTGTAGCAGCTAAGAGCATCGTTGCTGCAAGTGGTGCTTGTGCAATTGTCTACAAAGGGTACCAAATGATGCCTGGTCCAGCTGCACAACTGAAGCTTATGAAGTTGTTCAAGGATGGTAATGTCTACAAACCTATTAAGCGCATTAGGAGCAATGCAACATATGAAGTCAAGCAATATCCAGAAATCAAACGTGTAGGAGTGTACGAGGATCACACACAGCTTATATTTAGTGTTCCAGATGGAATGAACCCTCAAGAGATTACTAGCAAGCTGTGGCTCTTTAAACAGGGGTTTGGTGAGAGGATTGACTTAACAGGAGATAGTAAGACATTTAATTTAGAGATATACAAAGTTGAACTGAAGACTTTTGATTATTACTTAGAAGAGATCAAAGAAGCAGTGAAAGGCTATAACCTTCCTATACTTGCAGGAAAGACTCGTAAAGGCTACATCGTGTATGACATGTGTGAGCATCCACATTTGTTAGTAGCGGGAGAGACGGGTAGCGGGAAGTCTGTACAACTACGCTCTATACTCACCACACTAATCACATGTGCTAGTGACAAGCTAGAGTTGTATTGTGCTGATCTCAAACGTACGGAGTTTCATCTTTTCAGAGGGATAGCTAAGACGGTGGATATTGAGCCATTACATCTACAAACAACATTACTGAAGATCAACAAAGAGCTTGTTAGACGTGGCAATCTACTCGACAAGCATGAACTATCAAACATTAACGATCTACCAGAGAGTGTAAGACCGAAATACATTGTGTTAGCAGTTGATGAAGTTGCTCTATTGAAGAAAGAGAAAGTTATCATGGGTATCATTGAGGACATATCCGCGATTGGTCGTGCATTAGGTGTGTTCCTTATACTAAGCATGCAACGTCCTGATGCAGATATCCTTGATGGTAAGCTCAAGAACAACCTAACTGTACGCATGGCATTTAGACACGCTGACGAGATTAACAGCCGTATCACGCTCGGAACTGGTGAAGCAACTCATATTAAACAATCGCAAAAGGGACGCTTTTACTTGTCACTGGAAGGCTTAAGACAGACACAAGCGCCATACTTAGACCTAGCCAAAGCTAAAGAGATACTAGCGCCATATAAGCGACTGAATGAGCCTAAGATATCTAATACTAATAAGATCATCGAAGTTACTGATTACGAGGTGTTGGAAGAGGTTTCTAGCGACTTTATAGAGTTTGGGGTGTTAGATAATGACAACGAGAGATAAGGCTATTGTAGAGGATTTAAAACGGTTTAGATGCATGACGCGTGAACAAATAGAACAGCTACATTTCGGATCAGTTAAAAACAAAGTTAACGAGTGTAATCGTGTGCTTCTTCGGCTAAAGAGAGATGGCCATATTGAAGTGAGTAAAGAAAGACGCATGTACACATATTTTCCTGCTAAGCACATCAAGAAGGATTCGAGCAAGCTCAATCACTTCTTAGCTATTGCAGACTTTTACTGTGACATTGTTAAGATTGATAAGGTGAGAGTATTTGAAGTTGAGCCAAAGTTAGGTGACAAAGGTTATCCGGAACCTGATGTAATGATGATATGGAAAGGTACTCCGTTTTTTATTGAGATACAACGGTCTGACTATAGCTCGAAACAGTGGATAGCGAAAATGAACAGATACGAGCAATATTATCAGTCTAATGAGTGGCACAACTTTGAATGGCAACCTAAAGATAAACGAGTTCAACCTATGTTATGGATAGTGGGGAAAGGACCAGGAGCGCTAACTAGTACATCATTCAGAGTGTTTTACGCCACAGTCGATGATATGGTTAATAAAGTTATGAAAAGGTAATCGTTGGAAAGTAATAGGAAATGCCTTATACTGTTTGTATATATTTTACAAAGGGGAGAAATAAAATTGAAGAAATTAGTACTAGCGATTATAGTCATAGTTTTTCTAGCAGGATGTAGTTTAGGTAATACAAAAGAAAAGGAAATAGAGTTTTCGACAGCATGTATTTCTAATAATAAAAAAGAAACTGTTTGTTATGGAGATAATAGAGTCAAGGCTGAGGAAGTGTTCGGTAAAGGAGAGAAAGGAGAACACGGCGAGTTTAATTATAAAAATGGAGTGAAGATCGGTTATAGAGATGATTTGGTTGCAAGAATCCGATTAGATAAAGATTCAGAGGGAAAATACTCAATTACTCCTGATATTAAAGTCGGAGTTTTGCAAGGGAAAGTAAATGAAGTTTTTGGTGATGTTTTTATTTCAACTAGTGAACAAGTAGATTCGTATTACTACGATACAATAAAAAAAGAATTTATTACTGAAGATGAAGAGGTACCAGAAAATTGGTTAGATTACATGGGTTACTTTTTTATATATGATGAAAACGGTTATGTGAGTGAGATAGCTATTACTGATGTTCAATTATCAATGTTAGGGAAATAAAATTTGTTCAAAGGGGGATGCGACATTGAAAAAGTTAATACTAGCAGTTCTAACAGTGGTAATGCTTGCAGGGTGTAGTAGTGGCGGTGAAAACAAAGGACAATTAACGAAAAATGATATGTGTGTAACTCAGATCGATTCTAAATCAAAAGTATGCTATGGAGATTCAAAAGTAGATGTAGAGAAAAAGATAGGAATAGGAATTAAAGGGATCACTGAGAATTTTCTGGATTATGATTTTGGGATAACTGTTATGTACCGTGATGATGTAGTAGCTGGTTTAAGTTTAAAAGAAGAATCAATCGACATATACAAAACATCAAGAAATATAGGCATTGGTGACTCAAATGAAACAATAAAAGAGGTATATAGTACAAAGTATGGCATGGAAAATGCAGAGCAGCGTAATTTAGATTATTTTTATTATACAGAAACTAATTCATTTATAGGTAAAACAACCTTAGATTCACTTAAAGAACTAGAAGAAAAAGAGAAGGTATATATGTTATCTTTTATGTTTGATAGTGAAGGGAATGCTGATAGAATATGGTTAACAGATTATAAAATGGCAACAATCATGAACTAAAAAAAGCGACATCTCGTAAATGGGAAGTCGCTTTTTTACATTATTTAAGTTGTTATGGAGTAGCTAGCCATATAAAATTAAATAAAAAAAGATGAGTAAATTGTATTGCAAACAATACAGATGCGTGCTATATTTGTATTGCAAACAATACAGCGGTTTGCTCGATAAGGAGTAAAATTATGAAAAAAGACACGAACCACGAGGTTAATTCATCACCTTTGTACGTAGTGTACACATCGAGAGAAGCAGCTGAACTATGGGGGTTATCAGAGAATACGGTAACTCAATGGTGTAATAGGAATAAATTCAACGAAGAAGAAGCTAGGAAGTCAGGGAAGGTTTGGTTAGTGACATACGAAGCTATGAAGAGAGTAACTGGTAAGGACAAAATATTCTAAGGAGGATTCAATTGGGAACAATCATTGGTTTCTTTTTCTTCTCAGCAATTGAAGGAATCAGTATCTACTTCATGACAATGTCCACTTTTAGACTGAAGCAGTTCAAACACATCAATGCGTTTATGCCGTTTATGGCGGTGATGATCTCGCAGAGTTTTTTCTTGCGAGAGGAAGTTCATCTATCATTCATCGCACCTATTCTAAGTTTACTTATTTTCATTCTATTTTTTACACTTTACTTAAAAATTCCATTGATATGGTCATCAATCATTACATTCGTTTGTTACACAGCATTTGGTTGCATCCAATGGGTATTACTTGAAATCTTTTTCGGTGATATCCAGACGATGAACAATACAGCATCTGGTGGTTACATATTACAAAGTATTACCGCAATCGTACAATTTTTTATAGCGTTTATATTATTGAGATACCGATTCGGATTCGTAGTTGATTTTGAAAAGTTAAGATTTAAGATAGAACATTACATTACTATCACAATGATAATCGCAACCATTGTAAGCATGGTATTAACTTCATTTAGTAACAAAGCAATGATAATAATCGCACTATCATTTATGTATTTCTTGTTCTTTGCGATAAGAAAGGAGAGGGAACAGTGATCGATATGCTAGCAGAAAGAATGGCTTTTAGTATCAAATCAACAGTGCCTGAACATCCTGCATCTGAGAAAGTCTTAAAATATGCGCTGAGTTTAATTATTAATGCACTTATGATAATAGGCCTAACATTACTAGTGTCGATGTTTACAAGTAAAACTAAAGAAGTGGTTCTAATACTTACCAGTTTCGCAGTGCTTAGACAATTATCAGGTGGGTTGCATCTAAAGTCGGGATTATGGTGTGTGATCGCAACAACTGCTGGAGCTACTACGTTATCACTTATAACCATGCCTAATTCATGGACACTTATGATTACTGCAGCAAACGTTTTATGTATGATCGCGTGGGCACCAACTAGTATAGAAAAACAATCGCGTATACCTAAAAAGTATTATCCTTTACTCAAATTTCTATCATGTGCAATTGTTAGTTTGAACTTCCTAATTCAATCTGATGTGATCGCATTAGCATTTTTGGTACAAGCAGTAACGCTATATCTTGAGAGGAGGTGATTATAAATGTTGAAAAAAGCAACTTTTCTAACAGCTTCAGCACTTAGTGTTGTTGCGACATTAACAGTGTCTACAGCAAGTTTTTGGTTTGTATATCAAAACGAAACGCCAGCAGAATTGCTGTCGAAGTAGGGGGTGATGACCTTGAACAATCTAACTGTTACAAAGGATCCGGATGGTCAATCGGGGATATTATCTATACCACTAAGAAGTGTAGATTACCTCTTGTGCGAGTCTGAGAAAAAGCGGATGTTGGTCTATGTTGGTGATGTAATCTACTACATGATGGGTACCGTAAAGTATTGGGAAACCGCTATTGCCAACACAGGTGATTATAGATTTGTTAAAGTGGATCGAAACACACTTGTGAACATCGTCAACATTCAAATACTTGATACGAAATATCGCAAGGCATACTTCGGAAGCAACAAGAAGTTTGGATGTGAATTTGCACATCATAAGTTCAGTGAATATGAGCAGATCATAAAGAGTTTTAATAAATCAGTTAGTGTAATCTAACTCTACTGACCTCCATTTTAGGAGGTCTATTTTTATGGAGTAATAACAATTGATTTTACTTTCCCTCGTACAAAGTTGTTCTTAATTACATTCTCATCATCACTTACGATTAACTCACCATTCACATAAACTATGTATGCACCTTGTTCAGTAAATTCATGTTGCTCGGCAACCCTTAAGCTGTCGCCTTTTAATATTCGCTTAGATAATAAATCGTTATTTGCAATCACTGTTAAATATTTCATACATCGTCAATCCTCTCATGTTATAATTATGTCGAAATAAATTGAAGGGAATTTGATATGGCACTACAGCGAGGGGAGTGCCTACTGCGTGAAATTAGGGTCAATGCGGGATTAACTCAAGAAGAATTGTCAGTCAAAATAAAAAACCGCTTTGATCTGACCATAACCCCTGCTATGATTGGACACTATGAGAATGACAGAAAGCCAATCAATATAGTTATCCTCAGAGCTTTTGCGCAAATATTACATAAAAAAATGGATGACTTTTATACTTGGGATAATACGCGGTAGGGTTGCGATTATATCGCACTCTCCATGTCGGTAACCCTACCTATAGGTAGGGTGAAGGGTGTGTTAATCCCTTGTGAGAAAGAAGTTGTCCAGCTCATATATACATTATCTAGGAGAATTAAAGGTATGTAAACAAAAACTCACGTTCGCGAATTCATACCATGATTCGACAACCAACGACATAGTTGGCACAAAAAAAGACCTTCGATTGAAGGTCTTTTTTTCTATAAATTAATAACAATTTTAATTAATTTACCGATGATACGTATATTTTCATTCTGCCCATTGAAGATAATAGGAGAGTAATTAGGATTAGTTGATTGTAAAACGAGCATACCATTTTGTTTGTAAACCTTTTTTAAAACTGCTTCATCATCTATTAACACAGCTGCAATTTCTCCGTCTTCGACTTCCTCTTGGCTTCGGATAAGCAACAAGTCTCCTTCAAAGATTCTAGCACCTGTCATACTGTCGCCTTTAGCACGTAGATAGAAATACTGACCGCCATTAATCCACGATCTAGGTGTTTGCTCATATCCTTCTACATCGTCAAACGCTAACCCACCAGTACCGCATGAGATTCTTCCGACGATTGGTAAAGATACGTTTTCCGATTCATCATGTTGCACCATCCCAACAGCTTCATATGCACCTTCAGTAAGTTGAGTAATAGTAACATTTAGAGAGTCAGCAATAATTTTAAGAGTATCATCTTTAATTTTATTCTCAGCATTCTCATATCTGTGTATAGTTTTTTTAGTAACTCCAACTCGCTCAGCTAGATCTTGCAAACTAAAATTTCTAACCAAACGGTATTTTTTTATGTTGTCACCAACAACGCTGTAAAATTGATCTAAATTAAAATTATTGCTCATTTGAATTTTCCTTTCATCTAAAGGCTAAAAAAAGCATACACCAAAAAGACACGAAAATCAATATAAATGGTGAAAACGTGTATTTTTTGTGTTGACAGCAACCAAAAAGTGGTGATATTATGAGCGTGTCAAGAAAATGACACAAACAAATGTTCGGAAATGGGGTGAGGGAATGGATATGAAAATAAGTGTGAAGGCTGCTCGAATCAATAAAAAGATGAAGGCTTCTGATGCAGCAAAAATTTTAGGGATATCAGATAATACATATTCTCGCAAGGAAAACGGTCGTAATAGATTCTATGCTGACGAATTGGCAAGGTTGTCACAAGCGTTTGAGATTCCACTCGAAATTTTTTTTGAAACAGAGTGTCAAGTTTTCGACACGAACAATAACAGTATATAGAACTTCGCTCTGATTTATACCTAAAACGAAAAATAAGGAGGAACAACTTTGAATCAATTAGTTTTCACTCAGAATGGACAACCAGTAACTGACAGCTTAAAGGTAGCTGAAACTTTTGGAAAAGAACATGCAAGAGTGATGCGAGATATTCGCGAACTCGAATGTAGCGAGGAATTTCGGGTCGGCAATTTCGCCGAGTCAACTTACATCAACGCACAAGGTCGTGATACTCCCAAATACATCATCACCGAACAAGGCTTTGCATTCTTGGCTATGGGTTACACAGGAAAGGAAGCAGCACGATTCAAAGAGTTGTATATCAGTGAGTTCAATAAGATGCGAGACAGCTTGAATAGACCCTATGCAAATCTAACTCCTGAGCTTCAAGCGATATTCTTGCTGGACCAACGAACACAAGAAATTATTAACCGAGTGGAGCACATCGAGAACAACACGACCATAGATTACGGTCAGCAACGTGAATTAAACAGTCTAGCAAAACAACGAGTGTTCAAAGTAATCGGAGGTAATAAATCACCAGCTTACGCAGACGGATCACTAAGAAGCAAAGTATACAAGGGTATATGGAAAGATTACCAGGATTACTTCAACGTAAACTCTTACTGCAATACATTGGTTGCTGATTATAACCGAGCTAAGCAGTACTTAACCATATGGACACCACAAGGAAAACTATTACGTGGAATTGAGCAAACAAACAATCAAATGTGTATCGAGGACTAAGAAAGGAGTGTTGAACATGTTATTCGCTCAATTGCTTCACGAAAAAGGCTTAACATCAGGTCCTGTATATGCTACTGGCATACTCAAAGGTCATGAAGCAGCTCGAATGGTAGCAGATTTCTTCGCACAAGAGACTATACACGCTGAGCACGATCGTATCTTAACACAATATGGTGGTGAAGCGATGCGAATCAGTGATGAACGACTCGAAGTGTTAGGCAACTACTTCGATCAAACAAATGTACGAGAAACGATAGGAATGAGCTTCGAACAGTTCCTTAACTTACATGAGCGCGGCAGATGGCATGAGAGGGTGGTGTAGATGGACATTGGCGAATCAATCAAGCTACTACGCAAGAAACATGGCTTTACTGGTAAGCAGTTAGCTGAGCTATCCGGAGTGACTAGAGCCACTATCGGTCATATTGAACGAGGTAGACATAAGCCGAGCATTGATACAGTGGAGCTACTTTTACAGCCTTTTGGATTGAGGTTAACAATCAAAGAAAAATGATGGGTTTCATGAACCCTATTTATTTTTTTGCCAAAATCGGCTATTTGAGCCTAAAAGGGAGGTGAAAACGATGAAGAAGGAAACGCAATATGAAGATTTGCTTGTGAAAGTTGAACTACGCTCTCCACACAAAATAATGATTATCGCAGTTAATGAAGAGTTCCAAGACAAGGTTGTTATCGCTCTTAAACCGGTGATTAGGGACAACGAGAAGGCAATTAAGGTCACGTTTGAAGATGAAACATACACATGGATTGATTGCCCAGTTGAATCATTTATCTATCGAACTTACATTCACATCGCAGTAGATGGCCCAACAGAAGAATAGACCACATGAGCTCGCACCTCAACGTGGTCCACAAAATACATGCTCATGATATCACATTGAGCGAACGGAGGAAATAGGAATATGGCAAAGTTTAATATCGAGGTTGAATTGGATTGGATTAATGAGGATTCAATTGATGAGGTTATGCAACAAAAAATCATTAATGGTATTCAAGATAAGCTAACAAAAGATATCAGTGCAAAGATGGAAAAACAATTATCTGAAATTATCACAAATCGAGTTAAGACGATTGCGGATGCAATGTTACAAGAAGTTACTAAAAAGTCGTTAGGTGAAATACAGATGCCTGTTACAGATGGTGGATGGGGAAGTAAGGTAGAATTCATTTCCTTAACTCAATTCATCGGTAAACGATTTGAGAAGTTCATGACGGAGAAAAAGTTAGATGAACGTGGTAACAAGGCTGATTACAGCCGCGATGCTAAGTATACGATATCTGAATATCTGCTCCACGGGTACTTAGAAAAAGAGCTTTTAGGCAAGGTTACTAAAACTATCGAAAAAGCGCGTACCGATGCAGAGAAAACAGTCGTGAAAACACTTGAAGAAAACTTACAAGCTCAATTATCAGCTGACATTATCAACCGTTTGAATATACCTCTGTTGCTAGAAAATCTGCAATCACAAGCTGTGTTGCTTGAAAACAAGAAATAAGGAGGAAAGCAAGTGGATATGAAAACCTTGACTTATATGAAAGAGAGAGTTGAAAAAGCTGAAGAACTTGTAAAGTTGATCAATAATCTTAAAGAGAAAATTGCGATTGTGAAGAGCGATAGATTGAAAAACATTAAAATTCAATTTGATTCATCTGACTTTGCAACTTCAGAGTGGGGATCTAAACGTGTCAGCCTACTTCATGCAAATATCGAAGCACATATGATCAACGCATTTATTGACGCAACAGAAGAAGAGATTGCGATTCTTGAAAAAGAGTTGGCTGAATTATAAGGGGGAATCACTGTGAATGAAAAGCAAATGAAAAACACTTCAATTCGGATTAACGGTATTCCATTCGAAGGAACATTTAGTATCTCATTCGCTCCTAAGGTTAGTAAAGATGATGTGATTAAAGCATTCAAGAACACAAGAGCAGCTGAACGAATCACAGAAATCAAAATCGAAATTGATGAGCAACTAGATGCACTCTCCAACGCAATTCAAACTGAAGATCAAACAGCGATTCAAGTAGCGACAAATAAGCTTCAAGAGTTACACACAGAATCATTGCAATTAGAAATCTAAGGAGGAATTACAGTGGCAAAGGTAATCAAATTAATCGAACTCATACTTACTAATTTCAAAGGCGTACAAGCCTTCACACTTAAAGCTGATTGCAATGACCTCAATATATATGGAGACAACGCAGCAGGGAAAACAACACTATTCGATGCTTTCAGTTGGGTGTTGTTCGGCAAAGACTCACAAGGAAATGATTCACCTGGTAAATGGATCAAGACACTTGATGCTAACGGTGAGGTCATTCACAAATTGAATCACACTGTTGAAGGTGTACTAGATATTGACGGTAATAAACTATCTTTGAAAAAGGTGTTTAAAGAAAAATGGACACGTCCTAGAGGGACTACTAACGAAGTGTTTAGTGGTCACACAACAGACTATTTCATTAATAGCGTCGAACACAAGGAAGGTGAATACATCAAAGAAATAGCATCGATCATTGATGAAGAGTTGTTCAAACTCATAACTAATCCTTCCCACTTTAATGAAAAGTTAGATGTTAAGAAACGAAGAGAAGTACTATTCAAGCTATTCGGTGACGTAACAGACGATGATGTGATTCAACTCAAACCTAGCTTGAGTATTGTGAAACAGATATTGAACAGTAATGCACCAAGCGAGGTACAAGAGCAGTTGAAAAAAGATGCATCGGCACTTGATAAGCAAATTAAGGATATACCGGTACAGATCAAGGAACAACAGGATAGCATTTTTGGTACAGCTGGCGGTGTTGATGCAGCTACGCTGGACAAGCAAATCACGCAACTACGTGCTGATATTAGTGTTAAACAACTGGAATTGGTACGCGTTGAAAATGGTGGTGCCGTAGCTGATCTCAACAAACAAAAGTTAGAACTACAGAACGAACAGTTAGAGTTACGGAATCAGTTGAAGCAAGTAACAAGCGGAGATGCTGACAAACTACGCGATCGACTTAGCAAGTTGAATAATCGCTATACAGAGGTTCAGTCAATTAGTGACCGACTTAACTCACAGGTAGCTAGTAAGACGCGGCGTATTGCAGAACTCGAAGTAACTCTCACTGACTTGCGACAAAAACGAACGAACACAAGAGAGTTGACCTTCCAAGAACAACACATAGACACGAACTGCCCTACTTGCAATCAGTCATTACCACAAGATCAAATCGAACAAGCACATCAAGCGTTGTTAGAGCAGTTCAACTTAAACAAGTCAAAACAACTTGAGGAAATCACAACTAAAGGTGTAGCTGCTAAGAATGAATCAGAAGCCTTGCAAGCAGGGATCGCACAACTTCAACAAGAGATATCTACTAATGAAGAAGGTTTGTCAAAACTCAACATTGAGATTGTACGAGTTAAAGCGGAACTTGATCAACAATCAAACAGCGTTGTTGATTACGAACAGAATGAGCAATACCAGGCATTACAACAACAAATTAATGCTGTTGAATCTGATATATCATCATCTCTTGCTGAAAGCACTACTGCACTCGATAGCATTAAAATAGCACTCTACAACATGCAACAACAACTAACTAAGCTAGAGCAAGATAAGGCATCTTTAAGTGTGGCAGAACGTGCTAGAGGTCGAATTGATGAGCTTAAGGACAGTGAAAAGGTACTAGCTAAGCAATATGAAGATAAGCAATATCAGTTGTCTCTCATTTCAGACTTTATCAGCACTAAAGCAGAATTGGTTGAACGTCGAGTGAATGAAAAGTTCCCTAATGTTCGATTCAGGCTATTCGAACGCCAAGTCAATGGGGAATTAAAAGACACATGTGAAACTCTATACGGAGCTAATCTAGTACCTTACAACGGTGGTCTTAATAGAGCAGCACAAATGAACGCAGGCTTAGAAGTTATCAAAGTATTGTCTGAACATTATGAAGTGGTAGCTCCTATCTTTATCGACAACGCAGAAGCAGCAACTAAGATAGCAAGCACACAAGGACAGCAGATCAAACTAATCGTATCAGAGCGTGATAAATGGTTGTGGCATGCAGGAAGTGTGATCGAGCGATCTCCTGAAATCGAGGTCCCAAATATAGAGGTTGAGTTAGCGGAAATCAAGCCTAGCAGCGAACAAATTGAACAAGAAGAACTATTTTAATCGGAGGATGATGATAAATGAGTGAACAACAATCACAAAATCAAATCGTACAAGCACAGCAAAACACAGCGTCACAACGTTTCGTGAGCAAGGTAATGCAAGAATTTGGAGCAGGTAGCGAGATTGCATTAACTGAGTCACAACAACGCTTAGCACGAAACTACTTTTCATCTATCAGCGCAGTGTTATCAACTGCTGAAATCAACCGCATGAAGAAGTCTGATCAATACCGTGATGCAGTTCCTGTTACGTGGGAAAACGTTGATTTGAACAAACTATCGCTTGATGTTGTGGCGTATGCTCGTCTAGGTCTTGATCCATTGCAAAAGAATCATCTATTTCCAATCCCATATAAAAACAACAGCACAGGCAAGTACGACATCACATTTATGGAGGGGTATCGAGGTCTTGAACTAAAGGCAGTTAAGTACGGCCTGAGCGTTCCTACTGCTGTTATTGTAGAGCTAGTCTATGAAACAGATCATTTCAAACCCATTAAAAAAGATGCTAGAAACAGCGTGGAGAGTTACGAATTCGAAGTAACTAATCCATTCAGTCGTGGCAATATTATCGGAGGTTTTTACTACCACGAATATAAGGATGATTCGTCAAAGAACAAAATAGTTATGATGCCAATAGCTGAAATCTTAAAACGTAAGCCCGAAAAAGCATCCGCAGAGTTTTGGGGCGGCGAGAAAGACGAATATAAAAACGGTAAAAAAACAGGTAACAAAGTACAAGTCGATGGTTGGCACGAGCAGATGTGTTACAAGACAGTGTTCCGTGCAGCGCATGGCGATGTAACGATTGATCCACAAAAGATTGATGCTGATTACCATCGTATCAAGGCTATGGAAACGCAAGCCGCTGAATTTGAAACTCAACAAGAGATAGCACAGAGTGCTAATAGTGAAGCAATTGACGTTACTCATTACCAGGTAGTAGACGATGAACAGCCTACACCAACCACAGTAGAAGAGGAAGAGTTCTAATGATCAAGATAACTCCACTTGCTAGTAGCTCAGCAGGAAATGCCTATCACATCACAGACGGAGAGACAGCGTTGTTGCTTGACGCTGGACTCTCATTCAAGGAAATACAGAAGGGTGTTAATTTCAAAGTTTCAGAACTTGAAGGATGTCTAATCACGCACAATCACATTGACCATGTAAAAGGCTTAAAGGAGCTAGCTAACAAAGGTGTTGAAGTGTACTTGTCACAAGGTACGAGTGATGCACTAGACTATGCGCACCATCGTTTCAATATCACAGGATCATTTCAAGAGTTCAAGATTGGATCATGGGTAATCATTCCCTTTGATGTGCAGCATGACGTTGATGAGCCGCTAGGCTATCTACTAATCAATAAGCTAGGTGAAACACTACTATTTGCGACAGATACTTACTACATCAAATACAAGTTTAGCGGCATCACACACATGTTAATCGAATGCAACTACAGTGAGTTGATCGTCAAACGTCAGATTGAATTAGCTTCTGATTTAGATGATTCCAAGAACCTAGTTTCAAGATACAAGCGGTTATTAAAGTCACACTTCAGCTTAGAAAACATGATTGACTTCTTACGAGCTAATGATCTCAGCAAGTTGAAAGAAGTGTGGCTCATACACCTAAGTGACAGCAACAGTGATGAAGCGTTGTTCAAACAGGAGATACAGAAACTCACAGGCGTACCGGTGTACGTAGCAGATAAATAAGGAGGTCCTATAGATGGGGAAATTGAGCAAAGAAGAGTTGGATTCTATTTGGAAAACTTGTCATCTATATGCATTTTTACAATCACATTTGCCACTAAAACTACTAAACCACATCGACACTATCGAAGCTGAGAAAGATCAGCTAATCGATAATGTAGCGCAATTGCAGAAGGAACTCAATGGAATGAAACTGAGTCTAGAGCGTGCTACTTCAGATGCTAATGAATGGGAAAAGGCATACTTCAATTTACGCGATAATAGAACTCCTGAAAAAGTTGTGTTGCCACAAGATGTGGTTAAAGCGATTGATAATTTCATGAAAACTACGAGTGTTAATTACCTTATGTATGCACTTACTACTAAAGATAGCGTGATTATTGAAACTGATCGATTAAAAGTATTGAGAGGATTTGCACACCAAAACGGAGGTTTGTTGATTCAAGCCCTAGTCAACGGCTACACAGTCGAAGAAGAACCGACTACAGAGGAAAGAATCAAAAACAAATTGTACGAAGAATTGATGCTTCAAAAAATTCTATATCCGATAGATGTTAACAAGTTAGCTCAAAACTTAACGTTAGCTATTCGTGAAATCCTAGCAGAAGACGCAGTGAAGCAACATGACTCATAAAGAGCTGCAAGCTAACATTGATGCGCTATTTGCAACATGGGATGGCAAGAGTAAAAGGAAGTTAGTCACTGATGTGAATGAGCTGCTAAGTGATTTTATTGAATCTAGCAAGGAGTAGGTGAGAATGTGGCAGGTGGGGCATTTCAAACCAGTAGGGAATTATTCAATAATCCAATTTGGCAAAACATCGTAGAGTTCCGCTTGTTCTTTCTGATCTACGGAAATGCTATTTTCTCAGAAGAGGGGCACAGGGTAGATGATACCCTAACCCTTCATAGAGGACAGTGGTTAAGGTCCACAAGAAAGATTCAAGAGGACTTGCAATTTATCGATAACAGACAGGTGAAAACGTACTCCACAGCTACTATTAATCGCACAATTCAACGATTAGTTAAGTTGCAGAGAGTATGCACGAAAACACATGAACTTGGAACAGTGTTTACAGTCCTAAATTATGAGCAATATCAAGGGTTTGGACACTATAAAAAGGATGAACTAGGAACACAACTTGGAACAGAGACGAAACAGAGACGAAACAATAATAAGAATGTATATGAAGGAGATGAAGGTAAAAAGAAAAAACCTTCTCCCTCTCATAATAAGAAAAGAATTTATTCTGAGGACGAATCTTGTTATAAGGCCGCTGCTTATCTTAAAGAAAAAATAAGAGGTGGCATGCAGGAAGTAGGTAAAGAACATCTGATGGATAACATCAATCTTCAAACATGGGCGAACGATTTCAGACTTATGTTTGAAAAAGATAACGTGGATAAGGTTGAACTATACAACGTGATTAATTGGTGTACAAGTGATGCTTTTTGGAAAACCAATATACTTTCGGCAAATAAGTTAAGAGAGAAGTACAAAGAGTTGGTGATTAAGTCAGCTCAACGACCAAGACAAAGTAAAGGATCAGGAAAGAACAGCAAAGTTAACGACAACATGGATTTCTTCTTACAAGGGTTAGGAGGTTCACAGAGTGACGCGAGAACAACTGTTAGTGATACTGGGCAAGGCATCATTACGATGCCCGAATCTAGCACCTAATTTCAAAGAACAGCCAATGATATTTGAAGAGTATTATGAGGAACTGGAAAGAGTTGATTTTGAACTTGCGCTTAACAACATGAAAGAACATTCGAGAACAAGCGACTACTTTCCATCAATCGCAGCCTTATGCAGATCAGCTCAACCTAGCTTCTACGAAGATCACAAACAGTTAACAGAGCAACACATGTTGCAGCTAGAAGAAGCTAAGAAGAATGCTGTTCCGATGCCGCTAGAGATGTTAAAGAGGTGGTCCGGTGGATGATGTTATGGAGATTCAATATCAAAATGAAGTTTATTTTCTAGGGTCTATTTTGCAGAACAAAGATTTTATCCATGACCGAATTATCGAACCGCATGAACTCACTGCTGACCCAAGACATCAATCAATTTTGAAGTATCTCATTTATGCAATAGACGATTCAAAAGATCTAGAAGTTGAAACGATTATGTTACTTGCAAGAGTTGCAACTGAAGAAGATGGGAACTTAGATGAAATCGGTAATATTAGTTATTTGACTCAACTTCAAAGTTCAGTTTCGAAGACCAGCCCATTAGAGTTCACGTACTACCAGCGCAACATTAGAGAAGCATACATTGAACGTGAATCTAGAAAAACATTCATGCAGATCGCATCAAATGTTGGTTATTCGGACAATATAGCGACTCATCTCTCACTTATGCATGAAGAGGTTGAAAGACTTCAAGGTTTGATGATTACACACAAAGATATCAGACTCAAAAAAGTTTCTGACATTGTAAAAACGTATGTAAATACGGTGTATGACAGAACTCAAACAGAGGGGATCGTCGGTGCCCCTACACTTTCTAAAACAATTGATGGAATGACGAACGGCCATAAGAAAGGGAAATTTGAGGTAGTTGCAGCAAGACCATCAATCGGCAAGACAGCACATGCATTGAATGACGGTGTTCGTGTTGCTAGAGAACAGGATTCAACATCCATATTCTTTTCTGGTGAAATGGGAGAGGAAGAATTGCTAGACAGGATGGTATGCATAGTATCCAATCTTAGTTCAAAAAAACTGGACACTGGTGTTTTTGATTTCGATGATTTGAAAAAATATAACTTTGCATTAGAAGAATTGTCGAACCTTAATTTTTACATCGATGACACTCCAGGTATGACTATTGAATACATTCGCAGAACATCTAAGAAGAAAGTTAAAGAATTACGTAGTCAAGGAATAGATAAGATTGTGATCTATATCGATTACCTGCAGCTTATGAAATCAGAAAAGAAGTTTCCCAACCGTCATGAAGAAGTCACTTACATTTCGAACCTTTGTAAGACGATAGCTCGTGAGTTACAAGTCACAGTGGTAGCTTTGTCTCAACTTAGTAGAAAGGTTGAAGAGAGACAGGATAAACGCCCGATGATGAGCGATTTGAGAGAATCAGGAGCTATCGAACAAGATGCAGATATCATTTCGTTTTTATACCGTGATGACTATTATAATAAACAATCCGAGAAGAAAAACATCATGGAAATTATTATAGGTAAACATCGTGGGGGCCCAATAGGCACTGTAGAAATGGTCTTTTGGAAGGATGTTGGTAAGTTGTTAGACATTGAGCCTAAAGTGAAAGAAGAGGGTTCTAAATGACCTACCCTAGAATGAATAAAGATGATTACCCACCAATACCAGATGTAATTGTCACCGAAGAAGATTACAAGCTAGTACTTGAGTATATCGTGTTCTCAGCTGTGAAAATTGAAGAACTTCAAAAGAAGACAACTAACCCAATTATAAGCGGAGAGAAGCGAAATGAGTTGGAGAAGTTAATCAAGTTAGCGTTCATTAAATATGACCGCATGTGTCTAACTCTAGACGACTACAAGCGGCGTAACCCACACTTTGCACATCAAGCAGCTGTAGCGCATCTGAGTAGGTGATACTATGCGAAAACAACCGTCACAACGTCGCATTGATCCCTTTATGCAAGATGTGCCTTACATCATCATCAAGGATGCTAAAGGCAAAGTGATAGCTGAAGTGTTCAAACTTCCAACATCGCAGTTGAGGGATGGATTGGTGGAACAGAAGAAGATTGAGAGGAGTAATAAAGTATGGAAAAACAAGAAGCAGTTGCAATATTGAACCAAATAGACATTGTTGATTCAGAATGTTGTGATGAAACACTTTATTATGCTTACTGTGAAGACATTGAAGGAAATAGAGAAATGTTAGAATCACTTGGATTTACATCTACAGAAATTGAACATACGACAGAAATATATGGTGAGATAAAGGTAATTGATTTATCACAGATCGCATTCCGTTGGGTTGAATGGTTTGAAGAAGGTAAATGGTGGTTAGAGCGTCCCAAAAAATGCGGTTGGTGCGATAGTTTAACAACTGAAGTAAGTCATCCTCATATGTTTGATGCAGCATTAGGAGAAAAGATGTGCAAGGAATGTTGGAATCATGATCGTGAAGTATACAAGGGTAGTTATGGCGAGGATATAGGTGAGTTTGTAGCTATTGCGGAGGGTGAATCTAGTGAGTGAACAAACAGTTAAATTAAATGATCTACCGAGCGGTCAAATGATTAATCATAATGGGGAAGTAATTTATAAGCATCAAGCTGAAAAGTTGGTTGCAGAAGGACTAGCAATGCATTTGTACACCGTTTCAGATGAATGGGTAGGTAAGATGCTTGAATCGATGCATGATGAATCAATGAACGGAGCTACTGGAAGTGATGTGTACACCGCTCCTGACCCAAACTGCAAGCGAATTTTATTTTAAGGTTGGTGAATCTAGTGAGTGACAAGCTGCAAGGATACATTGATGATCTTTCAAATAAGAGAAAAATATTAACCAAAGGTGAATTTGTAAAGTTATCTCCTGGTGCGACAAAAGAAATCCTTGAAATTCTAATTCTTCATAAAGAGGTATTAGAGCAACTAGAGCAAGCACAGCAAGATAACAAGGAACTTCAAAGACGTGACTTTGTTGTAAGTAAAGCAAGTGAAACTCTTGGAAGATACGTGAGAGAAGCACAAGAAGAGCGTGATCAACTACGTGTAATCCTCAAAGGCGTACGTGAACAGAACCAGAAGTTGATTGAAGCTATGGCAGATATTAAAGATCAAACGAGGGATGAAGAAAGTCGATACATTGCCGAGAAAACTTTGCAGGAGGTACAGCATGGGACAAGCAATGACAAAGTGGAATCAAGAACTATTATGGGTAGCACGTAACGAACGTAACGAGATCATTAGAGTGCAAGATGAGCATCCATCTGTAGCTGTAGAGGTTGCCGAGGGGATACAAGCAAAGGTAAAGGAGGCTGAACAGGATAAAGCAACTAACGAACAAACAAAAGTTAGTGTTGAGCAAGCTGAAGGAATACACCGCTGAGCATGGCTATCAACCTAGCAACCGTGAACTAGCCGAAATGGTAGGCTTACAAAGCGCATCTACATTGCATGGACACTTAAAGCGGCTAGAAGTAAATGGGTACATCAAGGTTGTTGGTGTTCGAGCGATAAAAATACTGGATAAGGAAGTGTTGTAATGAGATTCGTAGGTATTGATCCATCAACAAAAACAGGTGTAGCCATCATAGATGCACAAGGCAATCTGATTGACGGTTTGGAAATCACATCAAAGGCTAAAGATCCGGTTCGAATGATTGAAATTATCGACAAGGTGATTGAGCAGCTAGAACCAAACGACATTATTACAATTGAAGGATTCGCTTATGGTGCTCAAGGCAATGCAGTAAGCATCCAGTACGGTCTAGGTTGGGCATTACGGATGAGGTTACATGAACACAGTGGATATACAGAGATTGCTCCTACCGCATTGAAGAAGTTTGCAAGTGGTAAGGGTAACACCAAGAAAGATGAATTGTCAGTACACATCTATAAAGCATGGGGATTCGAGCATAAGAGTGATAACGTTCGTGATGCATATGTGCTTGCTAGAATGGCACTAGGACTACATCAGACAACAGGACAGTTCAGTCTAGGTGACTATCATAAGTATCAGTTGGAAGTATTGGAAACGGTTAGAAAAGGAAAATAAGCACTCATAACGATTTTAAGCGGCACATTGCTGCAATAAAACCGAACATACGTTTGGAAATGAGGTGGTTTAGATGGGGATTGCAAGTTTGTGCAGAGCCAATCCAGTGGAGTTAGCAACAATCGCTTATCACGATGAAACTGCAACAAAACTTGAAAAAGCGAAAGCTGAATTCTTGCTCACCATGCACTATAGAAAGTCATTTAGTGGCAGACCTGATAAGCATCCTGGTACAAGGCGATGAGACACACAATCCACAGTTACTACGAGCATGAGTTGAATCAAAAGATTAAAGACGCCGAAAAGCGTGGTTGGTCATTGGTGCAAACAGGCAGGGAAGAAAAATCGTATTACTCTAACAAATATCACTATTCACGCAGACACGCTAATGAGAGTAAAGGTGTAGTGCCATATGGCAGATGGTTTGCTGTGATGGAAAAGAATAGAGAGGATGAACGAATTGAAAACACTTACTGAACAAATCAAAGAGTTTCACATAGCATGTGATGAGGTAATGCCACAAGTACCAACGATGTTAGAGGTTGATCCTGAAGCTGTATATATCGCAAAAGATATTGAATTAATGTCGCAAGGTATTAAACGATATACAGCAAATGAGAGTGACAATCTGCTACTAAAGCGTGTCTCATGGATGTTAGAAGAGATAGCGGAGTTACTACGAGCTGATAGCATCGAAGGTCAAGTTGATGCATTAGTCGATCTAACGGTATTTACGAAAGGAACTTACACATACATGGGATTAACTCCTGAACCATTCGAAGATATCGTGATGCAAGCGAACATGGGCAAGGTTGGAGAAAACGGTAAGGTGCTCAAGAATGAGCAAGGCAAGATCATCAAGCCTGATGGATGGCATGAGCAATATGCGCCCGAACCTAAGATAGCAGCAGAGATTGAGCGACAACGAGTAGAAGCAGATCGACTTATATTGTTGCCTGAAGATCTATCGTTTTGAGAGTAGGTGAGTAAATTTGCGAGTCATCAACACTGATAAGCCAATTCAATTGCTTGAGCTTTTCGGTGGGGCAGGTGCTCCAAGGAAAGCAATGATAAATTTAGGCATCGAGCACAAATCTATTGACTACGTCGAGATAGATGAGAAAGCAGTGAGAGCATACAACGCATTATATGAACATCTTCACAAACCGCAGTCAGTAATAGGCTGGAATCTATGCCCTGACATTTTAGTACACGGTAGTCCTTGCCAAGACTTTAGTAGAGCAGGCATTAGGCTTGGTGGTAAGGATGAGGATAAAACGCGCAGTTCTCTTATGTTTGAAACGTTGAGGATCATTGAAAGTATGGGCGAATGGAAGCCTAAAGTGGTCATATGGGAAAACGTTAAGGGTGTACTAGACAAGGATATGATTCATAGCTTCAACAAGTATTTAGACTATATTTCTAACCTTGGTTACACGAATAGTTATGAAGTCATTAATGCAATGGATTACGGTATTCCGCAAAAGAGAGAACGAATATTCACTATTAGTATCTTAAATGGCAAGCCGTTCAACTTTAGCAAAATGCGTAAACGTCAATTGCGACCAATCGATGAATTTATAGAGGTTGATGTAAATGATATTTATACAATCAAGTCGCCATCAATGCTAAAAAAGATTGGAGATAGTGATTCAAGTTTTGGTGGTAGATTAACACCGATCAAAGATCATGTGTGGACCATTACAACTAAGCAAAATCGTTGTCCTAACAGTGGAATTATACCTATCAATGATTCACAATACAGATTACTGACAGAGCGTGAATGTTGGAGGTTAATGGGATTTGATGATAAGGATTATGAAAAAGTACTCTCAGAACATCCAACTAGAATAGGCTGCACAAATGGAACACTCTACAAAATTGCAGGGAACAGTATTGTGGTACAGGTATTAGAAGCAATTTTTGAGGTCCTACTAAGTGATGATGTAGAAGATGATGATTTCTTCCAAGAGTCTGATGGACAAATGAAATTAGTATTGTAGCACCAAACAGGGAGTGAAGCGCCTTTTCGCACCCTAAAAACAGAACATATGTGCCTATAAAGTGAGGTGAAGGTAATGGGAAGACCGTTAAGAGTCACGAAAACTCTTCGAAAGGTCTATGAATCAATCAAAGATAATCCTGGCATCAAGTCAAAAGAAGTCGTAAAGAAAAGTGAAATTCATCCTACTAGCGTATTCAATATGCTCCTGTGGCTTCAACAGATAAATCTAATACATCGTGTGTTTGATACAGATCGCCAATATCAATGTTACGTGACAAATGTAGACATTGAAGAAGTGTTTAAGCAGCAAGAGGAACTGTACAAGGAGTTTGTTGCTCAAAGAGATGCTAATGCAGTTGTTGAAATGGAGAACGAGGAAGATAAACTTCTTGATTCATTACACACTTTCAGTTTCACACAAGCACATTTAAAGATCATTAAAGAAAACAAGGGAATGCGACGAACGCCGCTGGCTAAGAAACTCGGCATAAGCAAGCTAGAGTTGACAGTTGGATTAGATAAGTTGAAAAGAAAATCAATTAACTCATAGGGAGATGTTTAGATATGGAAATCAAATTAAGCACACACTTCAACAAAATGACGAGAGATAGCAAAAAGGAACTTCTTCAGTTCCATGTGACAGGCGAGATCGAAAATGAAGTTGAGTTAAACGCATTGGTTGGTGAAGTGGTTGAAATCAAGGTGCATGAGTTAGAGTCACTTACAGCAGAGTTCAAGAAGAATTCAAAGGATGCTAAACGCACAGTGTTAGAGTTCATCGTTAATCCTGGTAAGAGCAATAAGCACTCATTCGAATATTTCAGCTTCACAGGTCAATCAGTACAGTTGAGCATTACACAATCAGATATGGATATTGAAGAGTTCCGCGAGGGATTGAAAGTAAAGGTTAATGCAGACGGTACAGCAGAAGTGGTAGATGAAAATCAAACCACACTTGAACAGTTCACCGATCCAATGGATGGCATTGGTGAGGATGATGAACAGGAAGAAATTTTAAATGAAGAAACACGATCAGAAAAAGATCAACAAGATCAAACAGAAGAAGATGATAATGACAATTTGGATTAAGTAATAACACAGCCCTCATCAACATGGGGGCTTCCCTAGAAAGGCGGTGTCTGTACTTGGATGAGCAAATAAGTTTTGATATAGAATTTCCTGAACTGGACACGAAGAAAACAAAGGCGGCGATTGTTGCGGCGTTTGAAAAGTATCATATGTGCAAGTACTTAACTTTCGAGGAACGTGAAGCTGCTACAACGCAGAGCTATATCGTCAGGGAACATGGTTCAACAAATGTAACCAGTGATCAAACTTCAAACATAGCCATTTATAATACTGATGCACAAACAGCTAGAAGGGCGTTTGTTTATAAGGTAGAGCGAGCTGTGAAGAAGCTTCCCCCAAAAGAACGTTTTTTAATTGAAAAGCGCTACATGGTTGAGGATTATAGATACATTACAGACCAAAAGGTATACAATCACGTATTCCAACCACCGATTAGTCAACCGGTATTCAAAGAGATCCGCTGGAGAGCATTTTATTTGCTTGCAGTAGATTTGAGAATTGCAGTGTTGAAAAATAGCGACAAATAAGCAAGTTGTTCAAGCACTACTTCATAAGATAACAGTGGGTGATGTGGAATGATTGAAGAGAAAAAGAAGAAGAGAACAAAAGTGAATATAGAAGTTGTTTTCATCCCCACGGAAGGGGATGTGGTCGAGAAGGTTATTGACATGATAGAACCGAACATCAGTTTGGCGTTGGCAAAGCACAATGCAACCATTAAAATGGACATTAGAGAATATTTGCGTAACCACGTCAAGGAGTGAGATGTAATCATGCTAAAAAATATAAACACGACAGTCGAGGCACGGGCATATGTTCGTGTCTCGACTCTTAATGACTCACAAAAGGACAGCCCTGAGCATCAAGAAGGTTTGATTAGAGAAAGTGCAAATATAGAAGGATTGACTATAACAAAAGTTTATTTAGATCGTGGTACAGCGACAAATATTATAGAACGTGAAGATGTACAACAAATGATTAACGACGCAAAGAACGGAGATTTTAACACAATATACTTTGCATCATTATCAAGATTTAGTCGTGATACATTAGATGCAATATCGTTGAAACGGATACTTGTTAATGCATTAGGCATAAGAGTTGTATCCATCGAAGATATGTACGATTCAGCAAAAGAAGATAACGAGATGATTTTTACTATAATCTCATCAGTTAACCAAAAACAATCAGAGGTAACAAGCACAGCTTCTAAACGAGGTATAAGGCAATCAGCTAAGAAAGGTAATTTTACTGGAAGTATTGCACCATTTGGATATAAAAAAATAGTTGTAGAAGGTCGGAAAACATTAGAAGTGGTTCCTGAGCAAGCAGAAATAGTTAAAACAATATTCAATTGTTACATTAATAAAGGTATGGGAGAGAAGTCAGTTACTCTTCATCTAAATGAAACATTAAATATTCCTAGTCCAAAAGGTGGGATATGGGGATTATCATCTGTTCAACGAATACTTCAAAATGAGAATTATACCGGTTACTTAACATTTGGCAAATCAGAAAGTAAAAAAGTATATGAAGATATTAACGATATGCACAACAGACGTAAAAAGTTAGTCGCCAAGAGTAGTGATCAATGGGAGCGTACAGATTTTCAAACACATGAAGCTATAATTAGTAAAGATGATTATGAAAAAGCACAAGAACTTCGTGAGATTCGCGGTGGCGGCAAACGCGGCGGCAGAAAAGCATTTGTTAATGTCTTTGCAAAGATGGCATTTTGCAAAGAATGTGGTGCAGCAATGGTTTCGATGGGTACACACAGACAATTAAAGAAGACTGAAGAAGTGAAGCGATATCGTTATCTAATGTGCAGTAAACATAGACGACAAGGCGATAAAGGTTGTGACAACTCAATTTGGATGCCATATGAGGAAACGAGAGATATCGTTATAAGTAAGATAATTGAAAAGTTACAACGTTTAATTAAATACCCTTCTTTGGTAAAAAATCTTGAATCGGATGTTATTATCGAGACTAGAGACTTTGATAAAGAGTTAAAACAACTAGAAAAAGTGATTTCAGATAACCGGATGTTATTGTTTGAAACTAGAAAGTTAAACATGCTGGGAGAGTTAACTAAAGAACAGTATGAGTTTGAAAAAGTTCAATACGAAAAAACAATAGATGAAGCTAGTGCTAAATTAACATCGCTTTCGAAGAGGGTCAAAGAACAAAAGAATAGTGAAGCGTTTGTGCAAACATTGAAGGAAACTGTTAAAGAATTGAGTGAGTTAACTTCTTTTGAAGATGTGGAATTCACTCGGTCGTTGCTTTTGAAAATTATTGATAAAATAGATATCACTAGTGAGGGAAGAGTAGAGGTTCATAGTGTGTTAGGAAAGATTTGATTCGTGCGTGTTTCAATACATGTTACGAATGTTATGCAAAAACTAAACGTAAAAGGTCGTTCGCAAGCAGTTGTTGAGTTAATTAAGATGGGAGAACTTCAGATATAATTGTGAAGTGATTCCATACTCTATATGGCTCAAATGATATGCAATGTGAAGGAGCAGATTGATGACAGTATGTTGTTATTATGAAAATAATAACGATGACTGTCTTTTTTTTATTTTGTCTATGTTAAATCTGGTTGTTGTTTTTAAAATGGGCGAGACATACTTTCTGTACTCAGAAAAGGGCAAGCGAAACATGACAGAACTCAATCTGTATAAATGTGTAGGGAAATCCAAATGTTTGCAACATTATTTGTCTTAGTTTCGTTATTTAGACAACTGCTTATTCTTGTTAAGCTTTCGGGCAGCAACAAACATTACAGGTTATCCTTCTGATAAATTAAGTAAAGGAAGGGGTTGTATATTGAAAAGTAAATTGATTAAGAGTATATGTTTGCTTTTGACGATTGCACTGGTTATCGGATGTTCTAAGACAGTGACATTAGTATCGAATGATCCGCCAAGTGCTGTGGGAGAAGCAGACGGGCAAAAGATTGAGCTTATCAAAGGTTCCTACCAGTGGAACAATGCGATCGCGGATGCCCCTAGCCCCGACGACTTAGTAAAAAACACGACCGTTTATGTTGTAAAGCCAAATGCCGAACTCACGTTGAATTTCATAGGTGACAAACCCGATAACGTATGGGCAGGACTATGGAAAAACCAAAATAATGTGGAGCTTCCCGTTAAAGGGGATGCGTTTGTCCTTCCATCCGAACCTGGGACATACGTGTTAATTGTCTGGGGCAAATGGTCTGGAGATGATCACGGGAGTTATGCCGCAGCGATTGAAATTCAAGGGTAGATTAAACTATTGGGAGACAATGGCTCAATTAACCGCCTTTCACAAAGAGGCGGTTTTCTTATTGTTAAAATCAACATTTAAATTTAACATAGCTTTTAATTTAATCCACATTATATGAAAAATGAATTTATATGTAAAAGAACTCTAATTATCATTTATGTGTTAATATAAGGAAGTGTTTTATGGTATTAATCATGTTACATATATGGATTTTAGGAGAGTAGTTATGCAAAGAAATATTTGGTATATGGCAATTAGCACGATTGTGTTGCTTGTTATTATTAATAATTGTGTATATTTTTTTATTACTAGAAACATGCTCGTTGAGCAGTTAGATAAAGAGTTAGAAGTACTAGGTAAGCAGATAGAAAGTTCAGTTGAACAGACGCGTAAAGGATCGCAAATGTTCGAGGATCAGATCGGAAGAGAGTTAAGAACTGCATCCATTGCTGCGAAATATGCTTTGAACAATGATATTGAGCAAATATCGAATGATCAACTCACTGAACTTGCTACTGAGTTAGATCTCTCACATATTACTTTACTAAGAAAAATGGATGATAAAGATATTTTATTGTATCGTTCTTCTGATCCTTCGCAAATTATGAAGAGTACTCGAGATTGGGATCCTTGGTTTAGAATTTTTAATGAGTTATTTGACATGAAAGGTATTAGTCATGAATGGGTAGGTACGAGTTTGCCTTCCTTCTGGTCAGGTCCATATGAGGTAGCTTCTACTGACTACAGAAAAGTTTATAAATGGGGTTACTTCTATGACGGTACTACCAATTACATAATTGATCCTTATGTCGATTATAAAGCAGTAGCAAATTACAATAAAGCGACAGGGCTAGATCGTTTATTTGAAAACTTAAAAGAAGCTAACGATTCTATTTTAGAAATAAGTATAGTTAATCCAGACACTTTCCCAAATGATCGTGTCACAGTAAATAATGATGGTTCTGTTCGGAAACATGTTGTACAGCGTCCAGTATTGTATGGTAGCTATGACTTTGTTTCCAGTTATGATGAACAAGATGTGAAAAAGGCTTATTTAGAGTCGGAGAATGTAAGTAGAGAAGAAAAAATAGGTAGTAGTCATACGTATAAAATGTTCATCCCTGTTCAAGTTGCTGATGATAAATTAGCTATGGTGGATGAAGAAGGTACTGAAATGAGTGGATATGTTCTAGTTATCGTATCAGATTATAGTCTTATTAAAGAAAAACTGCTTGAGAGTATTATTAGAGTAGCTTTAATAACGATTATAGTTACTCTTATTATGTTACCAATTGTTATTATTGTTATGAGATATTTCCGCAAATTACGTGATCAGGCTGTACAAGTTGCTCAAGAAACCTATATCGAAGAAATTAATGCTTTGTTCCAATCGATACGATCTCAACGGCATGATTTCATTAATCAAGTTCAGACGATCCATTCTTTAACCAAAATGAAAATGTATGATGAGCTTGAAAAATTTACAGAGGCTATTGCCGGGGAAATACATTATGTAAATGATTTTATTAATATAGGCAATCCAACGGTTGCAGCACTTGTGAGATCAAAAATATCACAAGCAGAAGGATTTAAAATTGATTTTGTGCGTGATGTGAAAAGTGTCAATTTGCATGCTCTGGCAGGCAAAACTCTAGATATTAATCGTATACTAGGTAACTTGATCGATAATGCATTTGACGAAGTTCTTAAGCATAGTGAACAGAATCGTAAAGTTATTTTATATGGTCGTGAGCAGGAAGGTATGTTATATTTAAAAGTAACAAATTATTGCAAAGACGCTTGTCAGACTGTAAATAGTCCACTATTCGTTACTGGTTTCACATCCAAGGGCGGCGACCATCAAGGACTTGGCTTATCGATTGTATCTGAGTTAGTTAAGCAATACAAAGGTGAGTTAGAAGTATATGAAGTTGATGAACACTATATCGAATTTTCAGTGAAAATCCCTGTTTAGTCCGCAATTATTTTATAGCTATACATGAGCTGAACCATGCTAATGTATAGCTTTTTATATTGTGTACTTATATAAAGTGATCATTTGCGACTTCAATTAGCGTTGGATTTGAAAAGAATAAGGAAATGATTATAGTTTGAGCGTTTTTTTTGATATAATAGATAGAATGGACAGATTGATGTAGAAAGCAGGTGAAGTAAGAAGCATGCAAATGTATAATCGATTGCTAACGGCCTTTGAACAACTAAGTAGTGAAGGGTCATATTCGAATGTGTTGAAACAAGGCTGGAAGTTATATCAAACTCAAGTCGTACAAAAAGTCAACGTATACGGAACCAATATGATAAATGGCATAGTGAAAGATATAGAACTTCACGCAGTTGTTATCGATTCTGATCATATTCGCTATAGTAGTTGTACTTGCCAGCAACCTGTGTACTGTGAACATATGGCAGCATTACTATTTCAATATTGTAAAATGTTAGAAAATGGAAAGGTTCTTGCTGAGCAAGCATACTTTCAATTATTAGGTCTAGTGCGTGCATCTTCTATTCCATCTGTTACAAATAGCTCTCAATTGGAACAGAATAATGAAGGACTTATAAGCCAACAAGTAGACCCAGAAGAAGTTTTTCAAAAAATGATGCAACAATTTGGTGATGATTGGAAGAAGTGTAAACATTCTTTTCATCCACTTTCTAATACATTAACATCAATAAAAGGTATGGCTAAATCAAGTCAACCCAATATTCAACGATTACACTGGTGTGCTTCCATATTATTCGTGTTATCACTAGGCGAGAGAGCATTACAAGCGGTGGATAGTTTTAGTCGATATTATCATGAAATGACGTTTAAACGACTTGCAGAGCCCTGGAGTAATCAGTTATATGAGCTGCTAGGACTATTGCAAGATGATGCATTGCAACCTTATGAGCGACTATGGATAAGGTCTATGATGAACTTTACATTTGAGAAGGCAACTACTTTTGAGAAACCAATGTTTGAATGGGATTACGCTTACTATAGATTAATTGGTTTCCTTGCTGCAGACGATGAACAAAATGAAGAGTTATTCACTCAATTAGAAAATCTTGTTCAGCTAGAGAATCGTGAATATGTCGTTTCGTTTTTATATGGTTCTATCGCAGTGCTCATGCTTGGTAAAAAGGCCGATGAACGAGCGATTTATTATTTAGATAAATGTCAATTTGATCGCGTGCAACGTATTATTTATCCGATTGTAGAGAATCGAATGAGTAATGGGCAGTGGGATCAAGTTGAGCTATGGATGGATTTTTTGAATGATCATTTTGTGCAAACACAACAAGTTCGCTCGATTGGGCCATTTCTCCAATTGTGTCGTAAAGGAAGTCAACAACAACCGGGTAACTCCAAATGGCTGAAATATATGGTTGAATTTCTTCCCCATTCATATGCGGCACTCTCTGAGCATTATATTAATGAGCAGCAATATAAGGATTGGGCAGATTTGCAACTTTATATGGGACGTAAACCAGAAGATTTCAAAGCCAATGAGTTACAACCGATTGAGAAGTATGCACCCTCGGTGTTATTACCGATGTACCATCAAGCCATTGAATTATCCATTCATAGTCGTAACCGGCAAGGATATAGAACAGCTGCCAAGCATATGAAAAAGCTACATGGCTTGTATGAGCAACTAGAGAAGCCAAATGTATGGAGAAGTTATTTCGATATGATGCAAAGCCGTTATAATAGATTGCGGGCATTTCAGGAAGAACTTCTGAAAGGAAAGTTATTGTAATGAAGATGAGTTTCGGCATACAGCCTTTGGCTTTAGATGGAATATGGGGTAAGAGAGAAGAGAAATATGAGATCATTTTACGTGTGGATGGCTGGAAAGAAACAACCTTCGGTCAATTGCGCAGTTATATATTCGGTTGGCATGTCCCGTCTTGGTATGGTACAGAAATTGAAGAAAGTAAATTAAATGGTAGAACGATTCTCATTTTAACGCCGAAACAAGCTTTAGAGTTTTTGGCAGCTCCAGCACCATTATCTTTACTGAATATTCAGTATTCAGAACGTTTACTATTACTGCAACAATTAGCGCAGTTCTATTTGAAGTGCTTGGAAAATGGAGAGTTTGAGCCGGAAACAGCGAATTGGAACACGCATACTACGGCATGGAGACCACTCCAAAATTCGGTCCCTATTGAACAGATTGATGAATGGTGGGAGAAAGCAAAACAATATGGTTTTGATGGAATCGGAAACTGGTTCAGTCATATTGTGAATGATATTATTGAAAATGAATCAACGGTTAGACGAAGCTGGAATGCGCTTCTTGATGTAACAGGTGATGCATTGCTTATGAATAAAGTTAACGATGAAGAAGAGTGGTTAACTGCGGTTGGTTTTAAAGAAGATGTGTTACCTTATAAACTTGCAATTGCACTTCATGAGCCAACTAATCGCTCAAAAACATGGTTCCTCCGTACATCTATATATAATGTAAATGATGAGCAATGGTATAGTTTAAGTTTTAACAGTGCGGCGCAGAGTTGGTCCATGATTAATAGTGATGGGATTGCTACTTCAATTAATGAGCCATGGAGCGCAACATTACATGAGAAGCTCCAACGTGAACGTCTACGCTATCAAAGTGTTATCGACAACACACTAATAAGCGATGAATATGATGTTTTGCAACATCCTTTAACCGAAGATGAAGCATGGAAGTTTTTAGAGTATGAAAGTGCCGCTTTATTATCTTCAGGTTGTAAAGTAATATTGCCAGCTTGGTGGGAAAGTGTTAAAAATCGCAAGCTGAAAATGAAGGGGAAAGTCAAATCCTCGTTAGGATCGGCTGCTGAACCGATGTTTGGTTTAGATCAAATTGTACAGTTTGATTGGAAATTTGCAATTGGTGACAAAGAGATCAGTGAAGATGATTTTATGAGTATTGCAGCAAGCAATCGAAAATTAGTTCAACTTGGTGATCAATGGGTTTATTTGAGCGCTGAAGATGTGGCTCAAGTTAAAAAATGGTTAAAAAATGTTCATCGTAAAAAGGGTCTTACATTCAGTGATGTTCTGCAAATGCATTTAAGAGGTGAACATGCTGATTGGATTGATGAAGAACTTGATTATGACCTGGACACAGAGATAGAGTTGAATGATCATTTGAAAAAATGGTTGATGCAATTACAAAATGTTCAAGATATTCCGTTAATCGAGACTCCTTCTACATTTCTTGGAGAATTACGCCCGTACCAACAACAAGGTGCATCATGGCTTATTTTCTTGCGTCAATTTGGTCTAGGAGCAGTACTGGCTGATGACATGGGACTTGGGAAAACTATTCAATACATGGCCTACTTATCTTACGTGAAGCACAATCAATTGCGTAAAAGTGAAGCACCATCATTACTGATCTGTCCAACTTCGGTAATTGGTAACTGGGAAAGAGAATTGAAGCGTTTTGTCCCAAGTTTAAATATTGTTCTGCATTATGGTACGAAACGTCCTCGGGATGCTCAATTTGCACAATCTATTAAAGATGCTGATCTAGTTATTACGTCTTATGCTTTGGCTCAAATTGATTCTGATGACCTTCAAACTTATGAGTGGGATTCACTTTGCTTGGATGAAGCTCAAAATATTAAAAATGCTTATACGAAACAAGCTGGAGCAATTCGAAAACTTCAAGCGTTGCAACGTATTGCATTAACAGGAACACCGATGGAGAATAGATTAACGGAATTATGGTCAATCTATGATTTTATTAATCCTGGGTATTTAGGTAGCTTATATCAATTCCGTAAATCGATGATTGCACCTATAGAGCGTGAGAAGGATGAGAAGCGCATTGCAGGCTTGCAACGTTGGGTGAAGCCATTTATGTTGCGTCGTGTGAAGAAGGACCCTACAATATCGTTATCCCTTCCTGAAAAGCAAGAAGCAAAGAGCTTTATGCCACTTACTACAGAACAAGTATCGCTGTATGAGGGAATCGTTAGTGAATTGCTAGATAAACTTCATAAAGAAACACCTATGCAACGTAGAGGTTTAATTCTGGGATCATTAACGAAGTTAAAGCAACTTTGCGATCATCCAGCATTACTACTGCATCAAGAAACGAAGAAACAGTGGGAAATTACACGTTCAAGTAAGCTCGAACGATTGGTTGAACTTGTTGATGAAATTGCTGAGTTAGGTGAACGTTGTCTTATCTTTACGCAATATATTGAAATGGGTAATCAAATCCAGCGGATCTTGGAGCAACGTTATGAGATAAAAGTACCATATTTGCATGGAGCAATACCGAAGCAAAAAAGGGATGAAATGATTGAAGCATTCCAAGATGAAGCGATCCCACATGTAGCTTTCGTATTGTCATTAAAAGCTGGTGGTACTGGTCTGAACTTAACAGCTGCCAATCATGTTATTCATTTTGACCGATGGTGGAATCCTGCTGTTGAAAATCAAGCAACAGATCGTGCATTCCGGATTGGTCAGACGAGGCAGGTTCAAGTACACAAATTTATTACGATTGGTACGTTAGAAGAGAAAATTGATGAGATGATAGATGGGAAACAACAATTGAATGATCAAATTGTACGTCAATCTGATCAATGGATAACAGAGTTAAGCACAGATGATTTGAAAGAGTTGTTTACACTACGAGACTCTTGGCTTAAGGAGTGATCGGAATGAGTAATGAAAATAATGTGGGAATATCAGAAATATCAGAGCATCGAGATCGACAAATCTCTATAGATGAGATTAAAGAAGAGCTTAAACGAATAGAACCAAGTGAACCGCAAAAAGAGGAGAGTGTAGCAGAAGCTACACCTCCTCTAACAGCTAACTCTAACTGGAAAGCATTATATCGCGATATAGCTAATTATGCGAAAACATTAAGACAAACGAATGATGAGTAAGTAGTAATCAGCTTATCTCATAAAGTGATCGTAGGTAATATCATGTAATATATATGCGAGGAAGAAAATAACGGATGGATTTTCATAATGATGCTGAATATGAGTCAATTGTTGCTCGTACTTGCTGACATAATGTGGATTATTGCGCATTTCAAGATTGCTTTTGATGAGTGCGTCAAGTTTATCGGCGATATCCACTAACATTCCTTCATAACTGTCATCTTTGGCATGTACGAGAAAATCCATCATATCTTCTTGCATGAATGCAGGTAAATTACTCACCATATCTCTTGCAACTTGTTGCTCAAAATTGATGAACGCTTGTTTAATTTCGTTAGATGAGCGTTTGATCGGTGAAGCAACATCTCCGCTAACCCCTTCAACAACATCATGCATGATTGATTTCCCAAGAATGGCATACATATTGATATGTTCCTTATTATATTTCTCTTTTTCCAAATGAGCGTTGAATAGACATAATGCAGCAACTCGGAAAGAGTGGGTTGCATCATTATCTGGAATAAGATTAAAGCTTCCACCCCAACGATCAATAAGATCTAAATTAAGGATGTAGTCTAGAAATTGAGCAACGCCTTCATCTTGTTCTAATGCCAACAGCAACCAACGAATAGATTCGAATTTACTTTGCATTAATGAATTTCGTAATTGTTCGTAACGTTCAGTGAAATAACTTTGATGTTGTAAACTGCTTTCGCGTCTACAAAACAGCATCGCATCGAAAGAATCGATAGCCTTCATAAGGTTACCTGTATAACTATTATCTTCAGCTTGAACGATATATTCGGTAAAACTAGGTTGGAGTGACTTAGATAAATAGGCTACGAATTCTTTATTAACTTCATTTTCTAATTTTATAATATGTGGTGAAAGGGTCTGTTCTTTTTTGGTAACATACTTAATAGAACCAGTTACCGTTTCGTTCAAATCATGAAGTAAAGCTTTGCCAATTAATTCAGATGGTAAGATTGGCTTATGGTATAATCGAGTTTCTATTATACTTATTAGTACAGCTATTGCTGCGCATCGAAAACTATGACTTGCGGCATTATCTTTATATCTTGGAGAAAACTCTTGCCAGCGAGAGACATATTGCATCTGAAAAATGGCTTTTACATAATGACTATTATTCATTTTTTCACCTCATCTGCTGCTTGAAGTCGAGTAGGCAACAATATTTTTCTTCTCATAAATGATTATAACCTTTATTGATTGAAACAACTAGATATTGGAAAGAAGGAACCGGCAATGGCTTCATTCGGTCTGACTATAAATGACTGGTTTGAAAAATATATGTTTGTTATTGTTCCATTTGTTATGATCATCGGTATCTGTTTTGGTGAACCAATAAATGAGTACGTAGGTTTAGTACCTTATCTGTTTGCCTTTGTTACTGTAGCGATGGCGATCGGCTGTAGTTTACAACAAGTTAGAGTTGTTATTGCAAAACCATTGCAAATATCTTATTTTCTAATTATTATTCATATCGCTGTGCCCGTTATTGTATACGTTTTTGCAGGGCTTATATTTGGATATCATTCTCCATATGTAGTAGGTCTTGTTATGTTCACATTAATTCCTGTTGGCATATCATCAGTGATGTGGGTGTCCATGACAAGTGGGAACGTCTCACTTATATTAGCGATTGTAGTGATTGATTCTTTGTTAAGTCCATTTATTATTACAATAGGACTAAAAACATTTTTTAGTAGTGTAATTGAAGTGAATACAAGTCAGATGATGATTGATTTATTATTAATTGTGGTCCTACCAACGTTAGTAGGCATCACTTTGAACGAATGGTCGAAAGGTACAATACAAAGTAAAGTTAAGCCGATCGTTGCACCATTATCTAAACTTTGTTTTGTTATCGTTATATTACTAAATGCGTCAGCTATTACGCCGTATCTACATGATCTGAAAAGTGATATTGTAAAAATTATTCCATTTTCCATTGTTATTGTTATAGTAAGTTATGCTATAGGTTATGTTACAGTAATGAGAAAAAGTGAGAGGTCTCTACAAGTAACGATGTCCTATGCTTCAGGCATAAGAAATGTTTCATTAGGAATCGTTATTGCAATGAGTTATTTCAGTCCCAGTACTGCGGTACCTATTCTTATCGGAGTACTGTTACAGCAACCGATCGCAACGTTATATTCGTTATTTTTACAAAAAATTAATAATCGCACATATAGCCAAAGTAACTAGACAGGGGTACGATGGTAGTACTATCTATTCAAGGAGAGGGAACAATGTTTAGTTTTCGCACAAGACTCACTATCATTATTATTTCCATGGTCGCATTATCTGTTGTTGCCTCAGGATTATTAATGTTGAACACATTCAAAGAAAATCATATTCAAGTATTAGAAGAAACACTTGAGAGAGAAATGCGCCTAATTGCAGCACAAATGGATTGGGTATCAGGTGATAATGAAGACGTTATTAACTACTATACTAATCAAGCAACTATGCTTCAGGAACTTATGGATTCTCGTGTTACATTTATTAAATCAGATGGGACAGTACTTGGAGACTCCAGTTTTAAAGCGACTGAAATGGACAACCATAGTAGTCGTGAAGAAATTATTGGGGCTTTGGAATCAGGTATAGGTAAAAGTATTCGTGCAAGTGATACACTTCATAAAAGTATGCTATATGTTGCAATTCCTATTACGAACGATATCATTGATGATACATATGTCATTAGACTTGCAATGAGCCTTGATGAAGTGGAGCAGTCGATTAACAGTTTAACGATGGTACTTATCGTTGGATTAATTATACTATTCGTAATAGCGGCGTTAACAAGCTATCGAATTGCACTTAGCTTAACAAAACCTTTAGAGAAAATTACACAAGTAGCTAAGCGAATTAAAAATATGGATTATCGTGCTCGTGTGGAAGGAATTAAGCAAGATGAAATAGGGGAACTAGGTAATGCGATTAATGCAATGGCAGAAAGCCTTCAGATTCAAATGGCTAGAATCCGCCAAAATGAAAACCATCTACAAAGTGTCCTTTCTAATATGATCAATGGTGTAGTAATGATGGATGCTAACGGCTTAATTCTAATTATGAATGAGCGAGCTGAAAACATTCTTGGTGTATCTGCGCGTAAGTTGATTGGAAAACCGTATAGTGACATTAAGCAGCAATATGAGCTTTCACAATTGATTGTGGAAGGGTATGATACGAAGGAATTTATTCATGAAGAAATTACGTTCTACTATCCAGAAGAACGATTGTTAGAACTCAATCTTGTGCCGATCTATCATGGAAATAGTTCAGATTTTGGTGGAATTCTTCTTGTACTGCAAGACGTATCGGCAATTAGACGTCTAGAGCGGATGCGTAGTGAGTTTGTTGCTAACGTATCGCATGAGCTGAAAACGCCAATCGCTGCAGTAAAAGGATTTGCTGAGACATTACTTGGTGGCGCAGTGAAAGACGAAGAAACGACTCGCTCTTTCTTGCAAATTATATATGATGAGAGTGAACGATTGAATCGATTAATTGGCGATATATTAGAATTATCCAAAATCGAATCAAGGCGTGCCCCACTAATGTTAACACCAGTTGATATTAATGAATTTATGTGTAATACAATTGCTATTCTCGAAGTCAGTGCGATTCGTAAAAACATTCATGTTAATATGACTTCACCAGAAGAGTTTTATATGGAAGCAGATGAAGATCGACTTCGTCAAATTCTAGTTAATTTATTGAGTAATGCGATAAATTACACACCAGAAGGTGGTACTATTAACATCGTCATTTCTGAGACGAAAGAAGAAAATATTCTAATTTCTATATCTGATACGGGGATTGGTATTCCTGAGAAAGACCTTCCACGTATATTTGAACGATTCTATCGTGTAGATAAAGCTCGTTCTCGTATTTCTGGAGGAACTGGTCTTGGATTATCGATCGTTAAGCATCTTGTTGAACTGCATAAAGGAACGATTTCTGTAAGCAGTACTGTAGGAGTAGGTACCAAATTTACAATTGAATTACCAAGTATACAATAACAGGTAGTTCAAAAACAGTCACTTGTGATCACGATGCTATTGCTTCGAAGTTGATTCGGCATCGAAGCTGCCATTCATCGCTTGCTGTAGTGCTCGTGTACCAATAACGTACACTCCGCTCCGCGCGTAACTAGCTTCATGGCATTTTCTCGGTACTGACAAGCGAATGTTTTGAACATGCTTAATATTTATATTTACCTAACTTTTATATTAATGTTACACTGTTAAATAGAAATAATGCATGCGGCTTATTGTACGTGTAGCTTTTGGAGGTAGGAACATGTCGAATAAGATATTAGTTATCGAGGATGAACCGACATTATCAAGGTTGTTATCTTATAATTTAATTCAAGAAGGCTATGACACAACTGTGATTGAACATGGTGGAGATGGCCTGCAAGCCGCGTTACAAGGAAATTTTGATCTAATTATTTTGGATATCATGCTTCCAGGTATGAATGGTTTTGAGATTTTGAATCGACTACATCAGAATAATGTGCGAACTCCAGTTGTTATTCTAACAGCTCGTAATGCAGAAGAAGAAGTCGTACAAGGATTAAAACATGGTGCAGACGACTATATTACGAAACCATTTGGTGTTGCGGAACTTCTTGCACGTGTATCGGCAGTTTTACGAAGAACGCAAAACGAGGACCCGAAACCACTTTTATCTAACGAGAAAGTGATTCAAGCTGGGGAACTGTCTATTTATCCAGAAAAGTATGAGGTCAACGTGCAGGGACAACCTATTTCACTACGACCAAAAGAATTTGAAGTGTTATTATATCTTGTTCAACGTCCAGGTATGGTAATAAGTCGCGACGATCTCATGAATGTTGTGTGGGGCTTCGATTACATTGGTGGTCAGCGAACAGTAGATGTCCACGTAAGTTCATTACGTAAAAAGCTAGAACTTGAACAGCAATCTGTAAGAATTGAATCTATCCGTGGTGTCGGATATAAACTTGTGATGCCGAAGAAGCTTGTGCAGCCCTTGAAATAGGATGTACAAGCTTTTTCTTTTGGATCGATTGTGATCACGATGTATCGCTACGTAGATTATTCGACGTCGAATATGCCATTCATCGCTTGTTCCGTGTGCTCACGTACACAAAACGTACGCTGCGCTACTCACTTTACTATCTTCATGTCATCTTCTCGGTGCTGACAACCGATCATGCTTCGGGGTTTTAAAGAGATTTGAGGGTGAGTTCAGGGAAGAGGGGCTCCTATTGAACTTTCCTTTGGAATGTCTAAAGATTTGCCTATTCCGTAAGCGGATTGTACTTTCAGGATTGCACAGATTTGAGGGTAAGTTCAGGGAAGCGGTGCTCCTATTGAACTTTCCTTTGGAATGTCCAAAGATTCGCTTATTTCGTAAGTGGGTTGTGTCTCCAGGATTGCACAGATTTGAGGGTGAGTTCAGGGAAGCGGTGCTCCTATTGAACTTTCCTTTGGAATGTCCAAAGATTCGCCTATTTCGTAAGCGGGTTGTACTTTCAGGATTGCACAGATTTGTGGGTGAGTCGTGGGAAGCGGGTCTCCTATTGAACTTTCCTTTGGAATGAATGTTCAAAGATTCGCCTACTTCGTAAGCGAATTGTACTTTCAGGATTGCGTGGCTTAAGCTCTGAGGCACAAACAGGGATTTTTTCCCTGTTTGTGGATAGTTGCTTTTCTTAAAAGCGATTTAGTATGGCTTTTCAGTATCAATAAAGTGATTAGTTCATGCTGTCTTTTTCTTGTACCATAGAAGTCTTTTTTGGTACAAAGAAGACTATTATTAAACCTACAATAGCAATTAACAACATATAGAAGTACGTGTCACTTGCAGCCGATATCTGTCCTGCATTTGAACCTTTTGCATGAGATAGTGATTGAATGGTATAGATTGTGACAATGACAGCTGTTCCGACTGCACCTGCTAACTGACGAATGGTATTATTAATGGCAGAGCCATGCGCTCCTAGTTCTCTTGGTAGAGCATTTAATGCTGCAGTATTCAAAGGCATTGTAATAAAACTTAAACCTATTCGCAAAATAATCGTACGTACTAATACATACATATACGTAGTAGAAGAAGTTAGATCGATAACACTCCACATGGAAAATGCAATTAAACTCATCCCTATAATAAATAACGGTTTCGCACCATACTTGTCAAAGAGCTTTCCTGTAACCGGAGATAAAAATGCATTGATAATTGCTCCAGGCAATAGTAACAATCCTGCTTCTAATGCAGTAAAGCCTTGACCGTCCTGCAAATAAATCGGTAGTAAAATTAAATCGGCATACATTAGAATAGTTACTGCAATATTAACAATCGTTGTCATTGTAAACATTTTATATTTAAACACAGACATATTTAGTAATGGATCGTTTGAAGCAATTTGACGTTTATAAAATAGTACAGTAGTACCAAGTCCTACAGCAATTGTAGTGATCACTAGCCAATCTCCCCAACCTCTACTACCTGCACTACTAAAGCCAAATAGTAAAAAGCCAAAACCAACTGACGAGTAAATGACACTCAAAACATCAAGTTTTACTTTTGATGTTTCTGCTACATTGAATAAATACTTATAGGCTAATAAAATTATGATGGATATGAATGGGATTAATCCAATAAAGAGCCATCTCCAAGACACATATTCCAATATATAGCCTGCTATGGTCGGTGCTATTGCAGGTGCAAAGATAATCGCAAATCCAACTTTCCCCATGGCAGCACCACGTTCTTCTACTGGATATAAATATAAAATGACCGTCATCATTAATGGTATGATAATACCTGCCCCTGCAGCTTGAATCATTCGTCCCGTTAGCAACACTCCAAAATTCATTGCGCATGCACTAACAATAGAACCTATTAATATAAAGAGCATTGAGCTAATAAATAATTGACGCGTAGTAAATCGCTTCATAAAAAATGCAGTTAGTGGCACCATTATACCATTCACTAACATAAATCCTGTCGCTAACCATTGAATCGTTGCTGGTGCTACATTAAAAATAACCATTAAATCACTAAGGGCTACATTGAGTAACGTTTGATTTAACGTTGACAAAAAACAACCTGCTATCATTACAATTAACAGTAGTTTCTTAGTGTTTTTCTTAACTTCCAATTGCATATAATTTCTCCTTAAGTTATGATGATTTCATCGACACTATGTCTATAAAATACATTAACAATTTCCTGTGTTTGTTACAATAAACAATATGCTGCACATTGTCGACAACTCGGCATGGACTCTATATATGTCCTATAAATTAGATTTATTAGACAGAGGGTGATGAATTGTATAGAAAAGAAGATCCTCGTACTATTCGTACAAGAGAAATGATTAAAAATGCGGCACTTGTACTATTACAAGAAGGGTACACAGTTAATGATTTAACAGTACAGAAAGTGACACAGCAAGCTTCATTAAACCGCACGACCTTTTATTTGCATTATCAAGATATTCCTAATTTAATCACTGGGCTAACAGAAGAAATTGTACAGGGATTATCTCAAAAGATTGATTTACTAATTCAGACACAAGATATATCAGAGAGTAAGCAACTCATTCTTTTACTCGATTATTTATATAATCAGCGGCAACATCTACTTGTATTATTCAAAGTAGAACAATTCGAAGGGCAACTCTTTGTGCTAATGAGAAGATTAATTAGTTCCAGAAGAGATAATATTATTAAATCTCCTACTAAAAAATATGTTGATATTGACATCAAAGCGTCATCATTAGTAGGCATTATTATGTGGTGGTTAAAAAATGGATTAAATTATAGTTCTGAATACATTGCAGAACATATTCAGATATTGTACAAGCGTTGAGTAAAATTCTCGACAAACAAAAGAGCAGGTTCTACGAAGTCGTAGAAACTGCTCTTTTGTTTGATATTATTCGCTTTGATGGTCTGGTTTCCATTGCAACATCTTTTTCTGATATTGCTTAGGTGAACAATCATTATGTTTTTTGAACATTTTATAGAAATGAGCCATGTTCGGCATCCCAATTTTTTCGCCAATTTCAGTAATGCTAATATCTTTTGTAAGCAATAATCTTTCAGCTCGTTTCACTTTTCTGTAATTTACATATTCCGTGAATGAAAAGCCAATTGATTTTTTGAAATATTTTACGAAGTAGTAGTAGCTCATGTTCGCTATTCGACACACTTCTTCTACTTGAATGCGATCAGTAAGATGTTCCTCGACATAATCGAGCACTGGTTTCAATCTTACTTTATCGAATGAATCTTGCTCTGCAAGTACCTTCTTATGATCATTGCGTAATAGAATTAACAAAATTTGCTTAATTAGAATACTAACAGCGATTTCATATCCTCGCTGGCGAGTAGAGGCTTCATGCAGTATTTGACTAATGCAGTTTGCAGTTTCTTGCTTGACTGCTTCATTTTCATGAAAAATATAATTAGCTTGGCTTAAAGGTATATGTGTTTCTGAGAAATAGCGCATATATGAAATTGATCCTTGATCGAAGAAGTGCTCCAGATCAAACTGTACGACTATATAATCAAGATCTTCTGAGCAGTAATCACGATGAAGTTCAGATGTGCCAATAATACATACATCTCCAGCTTTCATGATCATACTTTCAGCTTCCATGTAAATATCTAATTGGCCTTTCAATATTAAAATTAATTCAAGTTGTTTATGGTGATGCCAATCAGTCCTAGTATTATGCTCGCGATGAGTTTGAAATACTTTAATACTTAAAAGAGGGTTATCATATGATACTCGCTCGTTAACTGCCTCCAACATAACCACTCCTTAAACTTTTTGTTACTTCACAGACTGCTTCAATGTAAGAAAAGTACTTAAACTTTTCATTTATGTCTCGACTATACTTCTATCGAATGAAAAGTATAACGAAAGCTTGACTTAACTATCCTAATTATATAACTCATCAACCACATAGCAATACATAATTGAATCAAATTATGTCCTTAAACAAGAAATTTTAATAATAACTTTACAAACTTTGGCATGTACGCTAACGCTTCTCATCTATAGTAACCTTATTATGATCCGAAGTGAAGGAGATGAAATGATGCAGGCTGTGTCAGAAAAAGTAGTGAATACAAAGTTAAATGAAACATCTCAATTTCAACAAGAACATCAATTGTTAATAAACGTTATATCCAAAACACCTTGCATATCACCGGATATGAACTGCGAGCAAACGTTAGCAATATTTCGTAATAATCCAGAACATGAGTGTGTCGTTATTGTAGATGGGTTAAGTAGACCTCTAGGTTTAATGATGCGCAATGAGTTATTTAGACGATTAAGTCAACGTTTTAGTGCAGATTTGTTTAGTGAAAAACCAATTGAGAAATTAGCAGATAAAGAGCCTTTAATAGTAGATAGAAGAGAATCACCTAATTCAATTATAGAATTGGCATTGAGTCGTAAGGGTGATCGTCTATACGACTGTGTCATCGTAACTGATGGACAAATTGTTGAAGGAATATTAACAATGTCTAGCTTGCTTCAGTTGTCTAATCAACTACAACACAAACTAAAGGAAGAACAACAGTATTTGATCTATTCGTCGCAAGAACGAATTAAGCGAATTGTTAACGAGATTGTTAACGTGGGACAAGCAGCAAAAATTAGTGGTGAGAAATCCGATGAAATGGTTAATTTCACATTAGAAGGCAAGACAATGCTTCAAAAGTTAACGAACACACTAGAAATTATCAGCTTAAATGCAAGGAAGCAACAATCACAAATTACAGAGCTTCAAAGTAGTGTTAACGAAATTAAGAAAATAACTTCAATCGTTCATGAACTGTCAGAGCAAAGTAATTTGTTAGCGATCAACGCAACGATCGAAGCAGCCAGAGCAGGAGAGCACGGTCGAGCATTTACTGTTGTTGCTCAAGAGGTAATGAATTTGGCAGGACAAACGAAACAATCTGCATCAAAAATATCTCATTCCGTTGAAAAGATCGTTGATGTTGTAAAGGATACTGTAGAGATTACTGATGAAGGATTACAAATAGGTTTACAAAGTGACAAGCTAATCTCAGATACAGAATCGATATTTTTATCATTATTCAAAATGGTTGCTGAGAATAAGAATAACCTGCAACTGATTGGTGAACAGGCATTACATGCTAATGATCAAGCGAATAAAACAGTCAATGAGTTGAAGAAACTTAATGAGATGAATATGTAAACATTGCAATGATGTTTGTAAAAATATTTTACATAGTGTTTACATTATAAAAATACGAGATTAACAATCTATTAGTAATATTAAACCTGTAAGCAATAATAAATAAATGCTTAAACAAAGAGGGAAACTAAAACTGAGGAGTGGTTAAGTTGATTAAGAACAAGACAATTAAAGGAATTCTTACATTCACAATGGCAGCAATGCTAGTATTCACTGCAGCGTGTGGTAATACAAACGAAGGTGCAGCAAATAACTCAACTAACAACACAACAAACAATGCAACAGCAGGCAATACTACAAATGAGCCGGTAACTCCGGAAGTTAAGCTTAGCGGTGAAATTAAAATAGATGGTTCTTCTACTGTATTCCCAATTACAGAAGCTGTATCTGAAGAATTCAACGCTGTTCATAAAGATGTACGTGTTCCAGTAGGTGTTTCTGGTACTGGTGGCGGTATGGAGCAATTCATTGCTGGAGAAATTGCAATCGTTGATGCATCTCGTCCAATGAAAGATAAAGAAGTAGAAGCTGCTAAAGCGGCTGGTATCGAATATACACAAGTTACTGTAGCATACGATGGTCTTTCTGTAGTAGTAAGTAAAGAAAATGATTTCATTGACCACTTAACAATTGAAGAGTTGACTAAAATCTTCTCTGTTGAAGGTAATGCTACTAACTGGTCTGACATTCGTGCTGAATGGCCAGCTAAACCAATTGTAATCTATAGCCCAGGTGCAGATTCTGGTACTTATGACTACTTCGCTGAAGTTGCATTAAAAGACGTTTCAATGAAAACGGATGGCGTTACTTTCTCAGAAGATGACAATACACTTGTAACGGGTGTTGCTGGTACTCCTAACGGCATTGGATACTTCGGATTTGCTTACTATGAAGCTAACCAAGATACATTAAAAGTTGTTCCAATTGATGGAGGTAATGGTCCAGTTACTCCAACTTTCGATACAATCAAAGATAATTCTTATTCTCCACTATCTCGTGAACTTTACATCTATGTAAACAATGCTGAAATGGCTCGTCCAGAAGTTGCTGAGTTCATGAAATTCTATGTGCAAAATGCTGGTGAACTATCTGCTGAGGTTGGTTATGTAGGTCTTCCAGATGAAGAGTATGCTAAGCAACTTGCAAATGTTGAAGCGCTTATTAAATAAGTACATTGAAAATTGTAATAGAGGTAGTTCAAAAAGCAGACTTTGATAACAAAGTAACGTAGAAAGCTATATTAACATCGAAGCTGAATGTCTGCTTTTTGAACAAGAATTAAAAGAGAAAAAGGTGGTGTCTCGCGGCATCTCTTTTTTTTCAACAATATGTTAAAGAATTGTAAACAATAAGGGAGGCAAAGTAAATGCCGAACAAGACACAGTCGACATTGAGCGCAGATGCTAATGAGTATAGCAATCCATTTAAAAATAGTCGTGTAAGCATAATGAATAAAGTGATGCCTGTACTACTATTTTTATGTGCGATTGTATCCGTTCTAACGACGATAGGCATTGTGATCACGCTTTTATCTGAAACAATCAATTTCTTCAAAGTTGTCCCTATTCAGGACTTCTTATTTGGAACAAAATGGTCTGCACTCATCCAGCCACAAAGCTTCGGTATTTTACCGCTACTTACTGGTACTTTAATGATTACAACGATCGCAATTGTTGTAGCTTTACCAATTGGATTAGCTAGCGCTATATATTTATCTGAATATGCTCCGGATAAAGTTAGGAGAATTGTAAAGCCAATTCTCGAAGTATTAGCAGGTGTTCCTACCATTGTGTATGGATACTTTGCAATTAGTATCATTACTCCTGTTATACAGTATATTTTCCCAGGAGCGGGTGTATACAACGCGTTAAGCGCTGGTATTGCTGTCGGGATTATGATTATTCCAATGATCTGTTCATTAAGTGAAGATGCTATGAGTGCAGTACCAAGAACTTTAAGAGATGGCGCTTACGCTTTAGGAGCAACTAGATTTGAGGTAGCATTGAAAATCGTTGTACCAGCTGCATTTTCAGGCATTGTTTCATCAGCTGTTCTTGCCTTCTCTAGAGCTTTAGGTGAAACGATGATTGTTTCACTGGCAGCAGGTTCTACACCAACCTTAACATTTAACCCTTTGGATAGTATTCAAACGATGACTGCTTACATTGTACAAGTAAGCTTGGGTGATGTAGCGCGTGGAAGTGTAGAATATGGATCAATCTTTGCAGTAGGTATGACATTGTTCATCTTTACCTTCTTGTTGAATATCCTTGCTCAGTACATTTCAAGACGCTTTAGAGAGGAGTACTAAGATGAATATTTTTCAAGATGCAAATCGAAAGCAAATCGCTAATCGTCGTCTCAAAGATCAATTATTGCATACAATTTTCTTACTAGCTACATCAGTTGGGATTATTGCATTAACAGTGCTAATTATTGATATTATTATCGATGGTTGGGCACATTTATCTCCTGACTTGTTTACTAACTTCCCATCACGTAAAGCAGAAAATGCTGGGATGAAATCAGGTTTGATGGGATCACTTTACATTCTATTGATCCTAATTCCTCTATCTTTTGTAATGGGTGTAGGTGCTGCTATATATCTTGAAGAGTATGCTCCGAAAAATAAGTTTACACGATTGGTTCAATTGAATATTAGTACACTAGCTGGTGTTCCATCTATCGTATACGGTATTTTAGGTCTTGCATTGTTTGTCCGTATGTTAGGACTAGAGAAAAGTTTAATATCAGGTGCGTTAACGATGACGTTACTAGTATTACCAGTTATTATCGTTGCTTCCCAAGAGGCAATTCGTGCAGTACCACGTTCGAGAAGAGATGCTTCTTTCGCTTTAGGGGCTACGAAGTGGCAAACCGTATCACGTTCCGTACTACCTTCATCTATTCCAGGGATATTAACGGGAGTCATTCTAGCGGTGTCACGTGCGATTGGTGAAACTGCGCCACTAATTATTGTTGGTGCATCAACTTATGTTGCTTTTCTACCACAAAGTCTTACAGATGCATTTACAGCAATGCCTATCCAAATTTACAACTGGATTTCTAGACCACAAGTAGAATTCAAAGATTTAGGAGCAAGTGCAATTATTATTTTGCTAGCTATACTGATCTTGTTAAATATCTCAGCAGTAATTATTCGTAACAGATATCAGAAGAAATTTTAATTAATTACGATCAGAAATGAGGGAATGAATTATGGCTACATTGATTGAAGCAAAAGACTTAGATTTATACTATACAGATTTCCATGCGTTGAAGAAGGTGAATTTAACGATTCCTGAAAAAGCAGTAACTGCTTTTATCGGACCATCAGGTTGCGGTAAATCTACATTACTTCGCACGCTTAATCGTATGAACGATATGATTATTGGAACTCGAATCGAAGGTCAACTAACTATTAGTGGTACGGATATCTATTCTAATGAAGTTGACGTAGAAACGCTGCGCAAAAAAGTAGGTATGGTGTTCCAACAGCCCAATCCATTCCCTAAATCGATTTATGATAATATCGCATATGGTCCACGTCTTCACGGCACAACAAACAAGAAAGAGTTAGATGAGATTGTAGAAACAAGCTTAAAATCAGCTGCACTTTGGGATGAAGTGAAGGATCACTTGAAACGTTCAGCGCTATCGATCTCAGGTGGACAACAGCAACGTTTATGTATTGCACGTGCACTAGCTGTTAACCCTGACATCTTGTTAATGGATGAAGCTACTTCTGCTCTTGATCCTATTTCAACTCTGAAAATTGAAGAGCTTGTTCAAGATCTACGTGATAAATATACGATCGTAATGGTTACTCATAATATGCATCAGGCAGCTCGTGTATCTAATCAAACGGTATTTTTCTTAAATGGCGAGGTTGTTGAGTTCGACGAAACCGAGAAGTTGTTCTCTAATCCGGGGGATAAGCGTACGGAGGACTACATCTCTGGCCGCTTCGGCTGATCACTTGTGATTACGATGATTATGCTCATGATGGTTATTCGACGGCGAAGATGCCATTCATCGTTTGTTCCAGTGCTCGTGTACCAATAACGTACACTCCGCGCTTCGCTTCACTAGCTTCATGTCATCTTCTTGGTACTGACAAGTGATCTATGCTTCGAAGGATGTTGGACATCTCTGGTGGGTCTGGGGCTCCTATTGAACCTTCCTACTCGGAATGTTCAAAGACTCGCGGCTTCGTGGCTCCTATTGAACTATCCTCATGGAATGTTCAAAGACTCGCGGCTTCGTGAGCTTCTTGTTAGTTAATTATTGAATTTATTATGGCTTCATATATGGGGAGGAAACTAAGTGATAATGCGTAAAGAGTTTGATCAAGGGCTTGAACAGTTGAATCAATGGCTTGTGGAAATGGGAGAGTTAGTTGAAGGTGCCATTGATAAGGCTGTTACTGCGTTAAAGAATAATAATATTGAGCAGGCCAAAGAAGTTGTTGCAGCTGACATTCATGTCAATGACATGGAAGAGAAGATTCTTGAGTTAGGCTTGAAGTTAATTGCTACGCAACAGCCAGTTGCCAAAGATTTGCGCAGAATTATTGCAGCATTCCGTATTGCTAATGATCTTGAACGTATGGGTGATCTTGCACTTGATGTTGCTAAAGCTGTAATTAAGATTGATGGAGAAACTTTAATTAAACCTATTATTGATTTGCCACGTATGGGGGAAATAATTCGTAACATGACTTACGAGGCGATTCAATCGTTTGTTCATGAGAATGTTGATCTTGCTTATAAGATGGCTAAAGATGATGATCAAGTAGATGCGCTTTATGGTCAAATGATGCGTGAATTACTACTTCTTATGATGGAAAATCCACGTAATATTGCGCAAGCTCAGTTGTTAAGCTTTGTTGGACGATATATGGAGCGCTTTGGAGATCATGCGACAAATATCGGTGAAAGTGTGGTCTACCTTGTAACTGGGAAAAGACCTGATCTAAATGCATAAAAATAATGAACAAATTAGGACTTTCCCATAATCGTAATGATTAGGGAAGGTCCTTTTTGTGGTATCATAGTAACATAGTAAGAAAATGAACTAAATTGTTAATAGAATGAGGTGCAGCTTCACATATGAGTAAATGGATGTTAATTGATGGAAATAGTATTACATATCGTGCATTTTTTGCAATGCCACCTCTTACGAATTCTTCAGGCATGCATACAAACGCGATATATGGTTTTACGACCATGCTTTTGAAGCTGATTGAAGAACATAAGCCAAGTCATATTCTTGTAGCATTTGACGCAGGTAAAGTTAACTTTAGACATGAACAATTCGAGGATTATAAAGGTGGACGTCAAAAAACTCCTCCTGAGTTATCACAACAATTTCCTATATTAAAAGAGCTTATCACGGCTTTTGGGATTCAGCAGTATGAATTGTCTGGTTACGAAGCCGACGATATTATTGGTACTCTAACGAAAAAGGCAGATGAACAAGGTGTAGAAGTGATGGTAATTTCTGGAGATAAGGATATGTTACAGCTTGCTTCAGAGAATGTCACCATTGCTCTTACTCGAAAAGGAGTTAGTGAGATCGAATTATATTCTCCAGAAACGATTTCTGAGAAATATGGATTAACTCCACTGCAAATTATTGATCTAAAAGGTCTAATGGGCGATACTTCAGATAATATTCCAGGAGTACCTGGTGTAGGTGAGAAAACTGCGCTTAAATTATTACATCAATTCCCTAGCGTGGAAGAAGTATTAGCTAATCTTGATGCACAAAAAGGGAAATTGAAAGAGAATCTAACAAACAATCAAGAATCAGCTATTATGAGTAAGAAATTAGCGACGATCTTCCGCGAAGTTCCGCTTGAACACAATGAAGATCAAATGCAATTTAATGGTTACGATCATAACCAGCTTGCTGAGCAATTGCAAAAGTTAGAATTCAAATCTCTCATTGAACGATTACAATTATCTGCTGAGAGTGGTTCTTCTGCGGAAGAAGCTCGCTCTGCTCTTGAGTCATTACGTATTCATGTAATCGCCAATGACAATGATGCGAGTGTAGTGAATGAGCTTATGCAAGCAATTGAGCAAAGTGCTGAGCATGGCTTGTTTATAGAAGCAATAGGAGATAATCCACATCAAGCAAGCTTTGAAGGTTTATCTATCTCCTTCCAAGATGATGTGTATGTTATTGCGAAAGATCAATTGACTGAGCCGCTTTTACAACCTTTCTGCGAGTGGCTTTCTAATGAAGACAAGCCTAAGTACGGATACGATCTTCACAAATCCGAATTGGTTTTAAGCTGGATTGGCGTGAAGCTTGGTGGTGCGAAATTTGATGTGCAACTGGCTGCTTACTTATTAGATCCTACTGACGGTAACCAACTGCTATATACGATAGCTGAGCGACACAACGTATACGGACTAGCTTCAGATGATGAAGTATATGGTAAAGGTGCGAAGTTGAAGTTACCTGAGGATGAGAAGCTATTCCAGCATCTTGCGTTGAAAGCTAGAACGGTCGAAAAACTAGTTCCGCTATTGAATGAAGAATTAGAACAGATGTCTATGCTTTCTCTATATTACGATCTTGAAGGGCCATTATCACGTATTCTTGCGAAGATGGAGCTGCAAGGAATTAAGGTAGCAAGTAGTGAATTAGAAAATCAAGGTGTCGAGCTTGAAGCTGCACTGAAACTAATTACAGCGAGTATTTATGAATTAGCAGGAATGGAATTCAAGATTAGTTCACCGAAGCAATTAGGAGAAGTCCTTTTCGAAAAGTTATCTCTACCTGCAAAGAAGAAAACAAAAACAGGATATTCTACTGATGCAGAAGTGTTAGAAGAACTAGCACCTTACCATCCGATTATTGCTCATATCTTGAATTTCAGGCAGCTTTCAAAGCTTCAATCAACTTATGTTGAAGGATTATTGAAAGAGGTTAACCCTACAACTGGAAAGATTCATACGTACTATCGTCAAACGATCGCTGCTACAGGTAGACTTAGTAGTCAGTTCCCTAACCTGCAAAACATTCCAATTAGACTGGAAGAAGGAAGAAAGATTCGAAAAGCATTTGTTCCTTCTGAAGCCGGTTGGACGATATTAGCAGCGGATTACTCACAAATTGAGCTACGTGTATTGGCTCATATTTCGGGCGATGAGAAATTGAAAGAAGCGTTTATTCATAATATGGATATTCATACGAAGACGGCGATGGATGTATTTGGCGTAACTGCTGAAGAAGTCGACAGTAATATGCGTCGTTCAGCCAAAGCGGTTAATTTCGGAATTGTATATGGGATTAGTGATTTCGGTCTATCTCAGAATTTAGGAATTACGAGGAAAGAAGCTGCTCAATTTATTGAACAATATTTCAATATCTTTAGTGGTGTCCGCAAATATATGGAAGATATCGTAGCAGAGGCGAAGAGCAATGGTTACATTTTAACGTTACTTGATCGTCGTCGTTATGTTCCAGATATTCATTCTTCAAACTTTAATTTACGTTCATTCGCTGAACGAATTGCAATGAACACTCCAATTCAAGGAACTGCTGCTGACATCATTAAACTAGCGATGGTTCGTATGGAGCAAACGTTAAAGGAACGTCAGTTAGAAAGTCGTATGTTATTACAAGTACATGATGAATTAGTATTTGAAGTTCCTCCACATGAACTTGAACTAATGAAACAATTAGTTCCACAAGTGATGTCAGAGGCACTACAATTAGATGTGCCACTTCGTGCTGATGTAAGCTTCGGCAATAGCTGGTATGAAGCGAAATAGATACGGAAATTGTAAGCATAGGAGGGTTTAACTCTTATGCTTACATCTATTACAGGTAGTTCGAAAATATCGCTTATTGAACTAATTTATTTGCTTATATTATTGTAACTAGATTGAGGTGAACGTAATGCCAGAATTACCAGAAGTAGAAACGGTGACCCGTACATTAACAGAGCTTGTCCAAGGTAAGCAGATCATGCAGGTAAAAGTGTTACTTCCACGTATTATTCAACGACCAGCAGAAATAGAGCAATTTTGTGATGCGCTAGTAGGTCAAACAATTTTGTCCGTTGAAAGACGAGGCAAGTTCATTCGAATAGTTTGTAATGATCTGGTTCTTGTTTCGCATCTTCGAATGGAAGGGCGTTATGGATTATATCTAGCGGATGAAGAAATAGAGAAACATACTCATGTACTGTTTACTTTCACAGATGGTACTGAGCTTAGATACAAAGACATTCGTCAATTCGGTACGATGCATCTATTCAAAGCAGGAGAAGAAATGACGAATTTACCATTAAGTAAATTAGGAATTGAACCACTTGATGAACAATTTACAGCGAAAGTACTCCAACAAAAATTGCAACATCGAACTTCGAAAATTAAGCCACTACTTTTAAACCAAGAATTAATTGTAGGGCTAGGAAATATATATGTGGATGAGGCGTTATTCACTGCGGCGATTCATCCTGAACGTACACCTGATACTTTGTCAACTCAGGAATGGAAGAAACTTCACAGTGCAATTGTAGATACATTAGCGAGAGCGGTGGAAGCCGGAGGATCATCTATCAAATCATACGTTAATGGACAAGGCGAGATGGGCATGTTCCAACAACAACTTCTAGTCTATGGGCGTAAAGGTGAACAATGTACGAACTGCTCAAGGCCCATTCATAAGTTTGTAGTAGGTGGCAGAGGCACTCATATTTGTTCTCATTGTCAGAAGTTGAAATAAAAGTATTGTAGATTGGTTTAATATTGGCAGCCGACTAAGCTAGGTTTGCATACTTATCGTGATACGATAAGATGTTGTGAACTACCTAATTAAAATGAAGGTTCAAAAAGCGGGCTTTCAGAATCGAGCAGGTGAGGCGTTACTTGAGAAAAGCGGAAGCGCAAGTGTACATGATTACGTACACGCGAACCGTATTTTCCAAGTTCGCTTCAGATGCGAAGCCGAGTATGCTACGCTAGCATCTTCATCGTTATCAAAGCCCGCTTTTTGAATTACCTTTAAAGTAACTTATTTTCCTTCACCTGCATATGATACGTTACGTTCGTAGGCATTCGTCTACTGCATAGTGTCGATGTGGGAAGGAGAACTATCATGTTGTTCGTTCATTTCGCCTCAATGGCTATACTAGCTATAGCTGTTAGCTTAGATAGCTTTGGAGTTGGGATTACTTACGGATTACGTAAAATAACAATTCCTTTTTTATCTATAATTATTATTTCTTGTTTTTCTGGAGCGGTTATTGGTGTATCGATGTTGGCTGGTAATTGGTTGACAGCTTATTTGTCTCCTCAGCTTGCCAATGATGTAGGTGCAAGTATTCTAGTATTAATTGGATTATGGGCGTTGTATCAATATTTTCAAAGTCTAAAAGAACAGCGCTCAGAGCAAGAGCAAAAAGTAGAAAATCATAATGAGCAAACAAGTGATCTATCAGAACATAATGTGATTAATGCAGTTTCTTTACAAACGACTGCAACGCTTTTTCGAGTAGAATTAAAGCGACTCGGTCTGGTTATTCAAATATTACGTACGCCGCAAACAGCAGATTTTGATTCATCAGGAACAATTTCTTCTTCTGAGGCGATAATGCTTGGTATTGCATTATCGTTAGATGCATTAGGTGCTGGTATTGGGGCTGCCTTACTAGGTCTTAATCCAATAGTTACACCAATCATTATTGCGATATGCAGTGCGTTATTTCTTATTGTAGGAACCAAAATAGGTCAAAAGCTAGCACATATCCCAATCGTGAAATATTTCAGTGGCTTACCCGGCTTATTATTAATTATACTAGGTATTAGTAAATTCTTTTAAAATGAGCTTCCGAAGTACTTTTCGTTTTCGAGATAGTATATTTGGAAGATAACAAAAAGTAGTAAATGCTTCCGTAGTACTTTTTGTTTGCGGAGAAGAAGCAATATATGAATGATACAAAAAGTTGGAGGAGTGAGTGCATTGTTAATTGGTTTGACAGGCGGTATTGCAAGTGGGAAAAGTTCAGTTAGTAGTCTGCTTGTTAAGCATGGTGCCTTACTTGTCGATGCAGATCAGGTTGCTCGTGATATTGTCGAGCAGGGGCAACCTGCCCTTAAGGAGATTACCTCCTTTTTTGGACAAGCCATACTACATGAAAACGGTAGTCTTAATAGGGCGGCTTTAGGTGCTATTGTTTTTTCAGATAAGGACAAGCTGGCAAAGTTAGAATCGATTACACATCCAGCTATTCGTTCAAAAATGTTATCAACAATAGACCGTTATAAAGATGAAAATCCAGATGCAATTATTGTTGCTGATATTCCATTATTGTATGAAACTAATCAGATGCATTTATATGAAGCAATTGTTGTAGTGTACGTACCCAGAAAAATGCAAATAGAGCGGTTGGTAGCTAGAAATAACATTACGCTAGATGTAGCGACTTCTAGAGTAGATATTCAGATGGATATTGAACAGAAGAGAGCGTTAGCTGATTATGTAATTGATAATTCTGGGTCGATTGAGGAAACAGAGAAGCAAGTGGTTGAGCTTATTCAAAGGCTGGTAAGTGTATGAAGAGAAAAAAATTCAGAAGTCGGTTGTTATTAGTAGTTGTTGTATGTTTTATCGTTTTTTTATTTGGAAAATCGGACTGGTTTATACAGAAATTATATCCTGTAAAGTACAATGGACTCATTATTGAAAGCTCCGAAAAATATAATGTTGATCCACATCTTATTGCGGCGGTCATTAGAGTGGAATCTAATTTTCAAACAGGTCGTGAATCACCAAAAGGGGCAGTTGGTTTAATGCAGTTAATGCCAACTACATCGGATTGGATCATTGAGCGAGCGAATTTAGAACATATTCCGGCAGAGAAATTATTACATGATCCAACAATGAATATTGAGTTAGGAACATGGTATTTGAATCATTTGTTAGAACAGTTTGACGGAGAGAAAGTTAAAGCGATAGCAGCTTATAATGCAGGTCCTGGAAATGTATCGAAATGGATTGAGCAAGGGACTTGGTCAGGGGAATTTGCTACTTCAGATGATATTCCATTTGGTGAGACAAGACGCTATGTACAGAAAGTGATTTATTATTATAATAAATATAAAGAACTGTACCCGCAATTATAATTTACTTATGGATAGATGCAACAACTATACGGCATTTTATATTTTATGCTATACTGTTGTAGATAAAAATAAATAGATGATATTCTATTCGCACATAATTATGACAAATGAATAAGAGCCTTGAGACTGTCTTCTTGGTAGAAGAACAGCCCCAAAGCTTGTTTTCATTATACAAGGTATAATATTAACTTTGACCTGCTAAAGATTGTTCAGCAATCTGAACTAAACGACGAGTGATAGAACCACCAATGTAGCCTGCATCTCTCGTAGTGATGTTACCGTAGTAACCATCTTGCGGGATAGCAATTCCTAGCTCTTGTGCTACTTCATATTTCATACGATCAAGAGCTGCTGTTGCTTGAGGGACAAGCAATGAGTTGCTGCTGCGATTTTGTGCCATGTTATTTTCACCTCCTCGCGGTTGGTAAATGTATTATGTGCGATATTAAATGTTTTATTACAAGTTATCATTGGTAAAAGAAGGGAGGGTTCTAAATGAAATGTCCATACTGTGATTACTCTGGTACGAAGGTTTTAGATTCTCGTCCAGCTAACGAAAATAAGTCAATCCGTCGAAGACGTGAATGTGAGCAATGCAGCAGGCGCTTCACAACCTTTGAAATGGTTGAGGAAACTCCATTGATTGTCATTAAGAAGGATGGAAGTCGTGAGGAATTTAGTCGCGATAAAATATTACGTGGTTTGATTCGAGCTTGTGAGAAGAGACCAGTTCCAGTTGAGCGCTTGGAAGTTATCGTCTCAGAAGTAGAGAAAGAACTTAGAACAACTGCGCATGCTGAAGTAGAAAGTAGTGATATTGGTTCGATCGTTATGACTCAATTGTATCCTGTTGATGAAGTAGCATATGTTCGCTTTGCCTCTGTATACCGTCAATTTAAGGATATTGATATGTTTATGAAGGAATTAAACGGCATTCTATCCAATCCTAATCCTAATCTAAGATCAGATTAGACGTAATAAAGAATAGATACAATAATAAGGGTGTAACAGTTGTTCAAACCTATCCGTAGGTCCGAGCTACTGTTACACCCTTTAGTATGTCTTATTAAGTATTCTATTTCGGTAGGACAGTTACCGAAGCCTGTTTGCCACTTACATGAATCCCTGCTTGTTTCGTACCGTCTGCTTTTAATGTAATGAGCATTCGTTCAAGTAAAGCTTTGGCAGCGATACCTTCTTTGCCTTGAATCTTCACGATTAGAGCAACTGGATGCCCTGATTGAAGCAAAGAAACACATTGTCGGATTTTAGTATCATAATCATGATCTTCAATATACGGAGTTAAACGGATTTCTTTAACTTTTTTTGGAGAAGCTGCCGACTTCTCTATATTTTTTGTTTGCTTCGCCATTCCTTTGGCCATTAATTGACAAGGAGGTGGACTTGAAAGTAAATTTGTACACACTAGATCAGCTTTATATTGTTTCGCTAATGCTAACGCTGCTTTTGTAGTCATCGTACCAAGATTTTCTCCATTAAGCCCTGTAAGTTCTACCTCAGAAGCTTTTATCTTTTCGTTCATCAGCATATTCATTACATTGAAACTCCTTCATTACTCAGAGATAGGTTGAGATGGATAATACCAGCCTTCTATTTTTTGCTCCAATTGCGCTAATTGGAGTACGATTAGCTTTTTATTCTGAAATAGTATTAATTGTTGATCTTGAAGATCTATTAAAACTTTTGAAACGGTCTCTCTAGCTGCTCCCACAGCGTCTGCAAGTTGTTGATGAGTGATTTTAACAGTGAGTTGATATGCTCCATCAGTACGTAAATTTCCAAATTCTTTGCAAAGATCAAGCAATCGACGAATTATTCGATGCTGTACATTGAGAAATGTTAAATCATAAATTTGTTGATTAGCTTTACGGAGACGTTCCATCGTATAGTTTAATATTAGAAATGGAACATTACGATCTTTCTCGACTAACTGTTGGAAATCTGCACGATGCAAAGCATATGCTTTTACAGAGGTCATCGCTTCAGCAGTAGCTGAGCGTAGGAGGCCAGGTTGCATCAAAGCCATTTCTCCGAAATATTCACCTTTATCTAAGTAGGCTAACGTAATACGTTTCGCTTTGTTAGATGTATATATACAAACCATACCTGTTCGAATGAAGAAAATTTGATTACCTTCATCTCCTTCATGAAAGATAACATTCCCTTTTGTAAAACTTACTTCCTTCATATAAGGCGTAAGCTGATCTAATAACTGTTGATCGATGTCTTGAAAGAATGGTATTGAGGCGCGTAATTTAACGGTATCTATTTTTTTCAATGTAAGCAACCTTTCATTCATTATTCGATTTTTTTTGTAATGTGAGTTACAGAATCGAATTTATGAATTTGTTATTCTATATTTGGGAGAAGGAAAAATTAAGTGAGGAGGATATTAAAATATAAGTTCCTTTAATGATAGCTTGTATACCTGCTATTTTCAATCCATTAAAGTGAAAAATATGGTACTTATGTAGAAGAGTTCTTTTTGCAGTTGGGAGGCTGCAAAAGAACTCTTTTCGTTGTATTCATTTTCAAGTTGCAGTACGATAGGATTAGCGATATTGAAAGAGGGTAGAACGATGAAACCACTAATATTTGTAGATCGAAGATTGCCACACGATGTGCTGCAATATCTCGAGGAGCACTGTACTGTAAAAACATGGGGCAAAGACGAAGAACGTAATCCGGAGCAATTACTTCATTATTTACAAGATGTCGATGGCTTTTTCAATAGCAGTTCTGTAAAGATAGATAATAAGTTATTAGATGCAGCACCGAATTTGAAAGTTGTTAGTACGATGAGTGTTGGCTACAATCATTTTGATATAGAACAGTTAAAGCAACGAAACATTATTGGAACGCATACGCCGTATGTTCTTGATGATACGGTTGCGGATCTTGTTATGGGACTAATGCTTTCTACAGCACGTAGAATTGCACAATTAGATACATACATTAAAGAAGGAAACTGGAAAGGAAATGAAGGGAAAAAGCTATTTGGAATCGATGTTCATCACCGTAAATTAGGTATTATTGGGATGGGACGTATAGGAGAAGTTATTGCAAAACGAGCATCATTAGGATTTGATATGGATGTTATGTATTATAATCGTTCACGGAAAATAGAAGTGGAAGAGAAATTCGATTTATCGTATGTTTCAATGGATCACTTACTAGAGCAATGTGATTTTATCGTCATTATGTTGCCTTTAACGGATGAAAGTAGAAATATGATTGGTAAAGAACAATTTGCTAGGATGAAAAATGACGCTATATTTATTAATGCTTCCCGTGGAGGTACTGTTATAGAACAGGATCTAATCGATGCATTGCAGCAGGGGCAGATTAGAGGTGCCGGCCTAGATGTATTTGCACAGGAGCCCTTACCGAGCAATCACCCATTCTTGAAGTTATCTAATGTTGTACTGACTCCGCATATTGGATCAGCAACAGAGGCGACAAGGCATGATATGGCTAAGCTTGCTGCACGTAACCTTGTTCATGCCTTACAAGGGAAAGAAGACGCTAATATTATTAAAGAATTATTATAAGTTTTTATATACGGAGTTATTGTTCTATTGCAGTAAGAGTATTATGATAATACATGTGATTAATACATTGATGATTTTGAGTACAAGGGAACGATTATAATGACAATAGGTATTTTTGACTCAGGAATGGGTGGGTTAACTGTATTATCTGAAGCAGTTCGACGCATACCAATGGAAGATTATTATTTTGTTGCAGATACTTTGCATGTTCCTTATGGAACAAAAACAAAAGATGAAGTACATGGTTATATTCTTGACACCGTTCACGGTATGATGAAGCAAGATATAGACGCACTTGTAATAGCCTGCAATACAGCTACAAGCATTGCTGTAGAAACATTACGAAACGAGTATCCTAACTTGCCTATTATCGGAATGGAGCCAGCAGTTAAGCCTGCAGTAGAGATGAATCATTCCACCGGACGAAGAGTGCTAGTATTTGCTACGCCCCTTACACTGTCTTTACCAAAATACTATGCTCTTGTTTCACGTGTAGATGATTCCGGAATCGTCGATTCTTTACCAATGGAGAAGCTTGTACCTTTTTGTGAAAGTATGAAGTATGATACAGAAGAAGTGAAACAGTACTTTTTAGAACAATTAGCACCTTTTGATCTAGAAAATTACGGAATCATTGTGCTAGGTTGTACACATTACCCTTATTTCAAGCCATTATTACGAGAAATCTTACCTTCTCATATTGATATTGTCGATGGTAGTACGGGGACTGTACGACGTCTTGCTGCACTATTACATCGATACGGTATGGCTCGAGGTAAAGGTAGTGGAAAAGTGATATTCCATAACACGAGTGGAGATATATTATATAATGAACGTATGAAGGATGCCCTTAGCTACTTGCAACGAAATCAACTTTGATACTTATTACAACAGGTGTTTGCATAAGGGAGGATTCAAATGGAATTTATTATTACACTCGTTATCATTTTACTTTCAACGAAAATTTCAGGTCATATTTCAGTTAAGCTTGGTCAACCTGCTGTTCTGGGGAAGTTAATAATAGGTATCGTACTTGGTCCAGCAGTATTTGGATGGGTACAAAGTGATGAGCTATTAACTACGTTTGCTAATATAGGTGTTCTATTACTTATGTTCATTGCAGGACTTGAAACAGATATAGAACAAATGAAAAAAACTTGGAAATCAGCATTAGCCGTTGCCATAGGTGGTATCATATTGCCTTTTATCGGTGGTTATACTGTTGGTCTGGCCTTTGGATTCAGTTCTAATCATTCATTGTTCTTTGCAACGCTATTTTGTGCTACATCCGTAAGTATTTCCGTTCAAGTGTTGAAGGAATTGGATCAATTGAATTCAAGAGAAGGCGCTACAATTTTAGGCGCTGCTGTTATTGATGACGTACTTGTCGTAATTTTATTAGCATTTATGATGAGTTTTACTGGTGCAGATGAAGGTAGTTCAATTGGAATGCTCGTACTTAATAAAGTGATTTTCTTTGTTATTATTGTATTAGCGAGCATATTTATCGTACCGCTATTAATGAAATGTTTAGGGAAATTAAAGGTGACAGAGCCTGTTATATCAATAGCGATTGTTATTTGTTTTGGCTTTGCTTACTTTGCAGAATATATGCATATGGCAGGAATTATTGGAGCATTTGCAGCTGGTATTGCTGTAGGACAAACTCCATTTAGAAAAACGGTTGAACACAAAGTTGAACCGATCGCTTATACACTTTTCGTTCCAGTGTTTTTTGTAAGTATTGGACTTGATGTATCATTTGTTGGAATTGGCGATCAAATCGGATTTTTAATAATAATAACGATTATGGCGATTGTAACGAAGCTTATTGGTTGTTGGGTGGGAGCAAGACTAACAGGATTTAATTCAAAGCCGGCACTTATCATTGGAGCGGGTATGGTATCTCGTGGAGAGGTTGCGTTAATTATTGCAGCAACCGGTCTTTCATCACAGTTATTACATCCAGAGTACTTTACATCTATCGTTATTATGGTTATTGTCACAACAATCGTTACTCCACCCTTATTGAAATTTATGTTTACGAAAAATGAGAAAGTAACAGCATAATTACTATTGAAATAAACAGTAGTATGTTGAATTACTTCAGGCGAAATCATGAAATAGTTAGATGTATAACAATAACGTAGTTTCAGAAAAAACTCGATGAAGAACAGCATTTTGTTCTTTATCGAGTTTTTTATTACGAAACTTTCATTAACCTTTAAGTTCACACTAATTTACCTCTAAGTTATGAGTCTTAAACTGAGGCTATATTAGGAAATAGGAGTGAGGTTTATGAAGTCGAATATATACCAATGGCTTGGCATATCAATGCTAACGATGAGTTTAATGTTAGCTGGTTGTACAAGTAATCCTAGCGAAGTAACGACAGGGATTACATCTGAGAATGATAAAGGTTCAACGTCAAAAGTATTGTCAGCTGAATTTGATGCGGAGGATTTAGATAGTAACTGGGATGAAAAATCTTCTAAGCAAATTGCTTTAAATGGTGATTCGATCACAACATCAGCATCAAGTGGTGTGTTTATTGAAGGGACAACCGTTACGATAGCTCTTCCGGGTACTTATGTCGTAAGTGGTGAGCTTAATGATGGTCAAATTCATGTGAAACTTGAAAATAACGGGAATGTGAAACTTATCCTTAATGGAGCAACTATTCATAATGAAGATAGCGCAGCTATTTATGTAGAAAAGGCAGGGAAGACCATTATTACGCTAGCTGAAGGTACGCAAAATAGTCTTTCAGACGGTTCTGACTATGTGTATGAAGATAATGCAGATGAGCCTTCAGGAACCTTGTATAGTAAGGATGATCTTTCGATCAATGGAGCAGGAACTTTAATCGTTAATGCGAGCTTTAATGACGCAATTGTTGGAAAAGATACTTTGAAATTAGTAGAAGGTACATATGTTGTAACTTCTGTGGATGATGGTATTATTGGTCGAGATGTGCTTGCAATTCGTACAGGTAAGTATACATTAGACGTAGCCGGCGATGCGATGAAATCGACTAATGATAATACTGAGGAATTAGGTGCTATATATATCGTAGATGGTACATTTGATATCACTTCTGGCAACGATGGGATTGATTCTATCGGAGCAGCCGTTATCGAAAATGGTCAATTCAATATTGTATCTGGTGAAGGTAGTGAATCAAAAATTGATGAAACAACTAGTGCCAAAGGAATTAAGTCAGCAACGGAGTTAACGATGTATAAGGGTACATTCAATGTTGATAGTGCTGATGATGCTTTTCATAGTAATGGCAATGTAAATGTTCATGGTGGACAATATTCGATTACAACCGGTGATGATGGTTTCCATGCGGACAGTGCATTAACAATTAATGATGGAGTTGTACAAATTAATGGAAGTTACGAAGGACTAGAAGGTAATCAAATTACAGTAAATGGCGGTAACATATCAATTATAGCTTCTGATGATGGTGTTAATGTTGCAGGTGGTAATGATGAATCGGCATTTGGCGGAAGAGGTGGAGCTAGCTTTGCTACAGAATCTGATGCTTTATTGAAAATAACTGGTGGACAAATTAAAGTTGATGCAAAAGGCGATGGTTTAGATTCTAACGGGAATTTTGAGATGAGCGGAGGTACAGTAGTAGTTAATGGACCTGAGGATAATGGCAACGGACCATTAGATTATGACGGCACATTCAATATGTCAGGAGGTACATTAGTAGCTGTTGGTTCTAGTGGCATGGCTCTAGCGCCATCTGAGATATCTACTCAAGCTGCATTATTAATGTACTACACAGAAACTCAAGCTGCAAATACACTTGTTCAATTAGCTAATGAAGCAGGTGAAATTATCGTTGCTTTCGAACCAGACAAAACCTATCAATCCGTAATGATTAGTTCTCCACTTATTGAACAAGGTCAATCTTATACATTGTACTCTGGTGGTCAAACGGTATTGGATGACATATTAAATATTGCAGAAGACACAACAGGTTCTCTTGGTAATAAAATAGTAAGTTTTACACTTGCTGATAAAATTTCATATGTAGATGCTAACGGAATAACGACATCCAGAGGCGGAATGGGTGGCTTTGGTGGTGGCATGGGCGGCGGCAGAGGTCCAATGGGTGGAAGAAGCGATGATAATGGTGAGATGCCAGCAATGCCAGATGGTGAGATGCCAACAAGACCTGAAGGTACAAATGGCGAGATGACAATGCCAGACGGAGAGATGCCAACAAGACCTGAGGGTACAAATGGAGAATAATGCCTAACGGTGAAATGATGACTCCGGGTGGTCAATCTGGCAGTACTCGTGGGACAGAGATAAGTTTGCGATCGGATTTTACCAGTGTAGAAGGTGAATCAACTTCTACATCGAGTTCATAAAAAAGCACTTTAAATGCTCAGTAAATTAATTGAACTTTGAATAGATTAAATAAATACCCAAGTTAGTATTATAGAACTATCTTGGGTATTTATTATCGTCACTTAGATGCATTGACAGAAAGTTATTAACAAAATATTGCAATTGCTATATACTTTAGATAGTTTGTAAAGAGGTAAAGCCTCTATTCTGCTAAAGGATGTGCAATAATGGAGTTATTACTGGAATTGTTGTGGATCTTATTTCCTGTTCTTCTTGTGATGCTTCTCTTATATATGATGGTGGCACATAAGAAAATAGTTTGGAAAATAGTTATTTTCATTGCTAGCTTTGTTATTATAGAGATTATGTTTCTGTACAAGCAATTATGGTGGCTACAAGGTGAGCATCGGAGACTAGACATTGAATTTACTTCTGATGGATGGATACTATTCACATTAAGCCTTATTGGATTACTGATCGTTGTAGGATGTATCTTATTTCAAGTAAAGTTGAATCGATATGTCATCTGGGCTGGTTCGAGTATATTTAAATCTGTTATGTACGGTTCAATTGGTGCGATCATACTTATAATACCTGTCTTATTATTAAATCTACACACATTTGGAGAAGTTCCGTTTGATGGGAATGTAACTCTTTTAATATCAATTATTTTGTTTATTTTAGTAGGAAAGGCTATTGAGGAACTAATATTTAGAGGATATTTACAAGGATATTTAGATCGGTTGTATTCTCCTTTTATGTCAGCCTTTATTACTACGGCAATATATAGTTTGCTGCACCTTTTGATACTGATCTTATTAAAAGAACACTATTTATTAGCTTCAATGCAGAGTATATATATAGGCATAGTTTGCTCTTTCTTACGTTATCGCTACGGTATTCTGGCTTCAACGCTAGCTAATGCGCTCGCAATTATTTGTTGGTACTTATTCATTTAATTGTATTCATTAAGGGGAATTTAAGATAGTATACAAAATCCATTAACTAATCTATCATTATCGTAGATAGGTTAATGGATTTTATTTGTTTCTCAAGTAGTTAATAATATGTTAAGGTGTACGCTTTCGTAGCGTAGATACTTTTTATGCAGTGAAGTATTTCAAGTATCCAATAAAAAGTTTTTGTTTATGCTTTCGTAGCTACTTTTTATTTGCAGTGAAGTATATCAAGTATCCAATAAAAAGTTTTAGGAGGTCTTATTGTTGAGAATTGGAGCGATTGAAGCTGGTGGCACAAAAATTATCTGTGGTATTGGTAATGAGCTTGGTCATATCGAACGGAAAATTAGTTTCCCTACGGAAACACCAATTATAGCAATGGAGAAAATTAAAGAATTTTTCGCTAATGAACAATTGGATGCATTAGGTGTAGGAACTTTTGGCCCTATTGATGTAAACAAAGCAAGTGAAACATATGGTTTTATAACAACGACTCCTAAGCCTGGTTGGGGGAATTTCAATATATTGGCGGAATTAAGAAAAACGATCAACGTTCCGATTGGGTTTGATACTGATGTGAATGGCGCTGCACTTGCAGAAGCTACTTGGGGAAGTGCCAAAGGCATGAAGAGTTGCGTCTATTACACGATAGGGACAGGAGTTGGCGTAGGTGTATATGCTGAAGGTCGACTTATCCATGGACTTCTACATCCTGAAGCGGGACATATTCCGGTTAAGCGACATCCTGATGATACATATGAAGGTTCTTGTCCGTATCATAAAGATTGTCTTGAAGGTGTAGCAGCAGGTCCGGCAATTGAACGTCGTTATGGTGTGAAAGGTTCTGAATTATCAGTTGATCATGAAGCTTGGAAGATAGAAGCATACTATATTGCTCAAGCACTTACATCAACTGTATTATTGCTTTCGCCTGAAAAGATTATATTAGGTGGTGGTGTGATGCACCAAGAACAACTTTTCCCTCTTATTCGTGAGCAATTACAACAAAACTTGAATGGATATGTTCAAGACCCGATGATATTGGAAAATATTGATCAATATGTAGTTGCTCCAGGATTAGGTGATAATGCTGGTTTATGTGGAGCTATCGCAATCGGATTACTAGCACTTGATTAATATTAGCGTATATATGTAATGATGAGATTTAACACAATATGAAACGACTATGCAATTATTGCGTATAACTATTATCGTGTTAATCCGAAGGAGGAAGTTCTAGATGAGTATATTTGATAGATTATTCCGCATTGGTAAAGCAAATGTAAATGCAGCCATTGATAAAATTGAAGATCCGGTAAAAATTATTGATCAGGTGCTTCGTGAACTTGATGAAGATGTAGAGAAAGTAACAGCTGCAGTTACATCTCAAATGGCTGTTGAAAAGAGGTTCCAACGTGAACTTTCAGGAGCTGAGGAACTTGTTGCTCGTCGTGATGCACAAGCTCGTCAAGCACTTGCAGCGAACAATGAAGATCTAGCTCGAGAAGCACTGCTAGATAAGAAGAAACAAGTTGAGAAGCGTGATCAACTTCAAGAAAGTTATGATCGTGCCAAATCAACAGCTGATAAACTTCGTACGCAATTAACTGAATTGAAATCTCGTGTAACAGAGATGAAAGATCAACGTAATACTTTGATCGCACAAGCTGAAGCAGCAAAAACTCAACAAAAAATTAATCAAACGATGTCTGGTGTAGGCACTAATGACGTCGGTGCTACATTTAATCGTATGGAAGAAAAGATTAAAAGAATGCATGATGAGGCAGACGCAGCGTATGAACTTGCTAACGAAGACAAATCTTTAGACGATAAATTTGCTGAAGTGTTGAAAGATGCTCGTACTACTGCTGTAGACGATGAGTTAGCTGCACTTAAAGCTGAACTTGATGCAAATAAATAATCAATTCATAGCATAATATTGGTATAAGCTGAAAAAGCCAGGTTAATTAACTTGGCTTTTTCTTTTCGGAGGAATGAAAATGAATAAATGGACAATGATGCTCGTTGCAGGGATATGTATCGTACTTCTTCAGTTTTCACTAACGACACAGATAGGTGCAAGCTCAGCTACAGATCAGTACATTTACGATGAAACGAGCTCGCTATCATCAAGCGAGATTACATTATTGGAATCACAAATACAGGCAGAATCATTCCGATTGGTTTTATTAGTTAATACAACAAGTGCACAAGGGATAGCATTAATCTTCGGGCTTATAATTGTTGTAGCAATAGTGATTATATTTATGGTTCAATCGCGTAAGCGCAGAAGATACAATGAGGATGTAGACAATCTTACAGATGAATTAGAAACGGTGCTTGGTAAAGTTCATGAACTTGAGGATGGTTTAACGACTGCTCTTAAATTCAGTCAAGGTCATTCTAAAGCAATTATTGAGGCATCCGAAAATGAGCTGTACACATTATTGCAACGTGCAACGACCTACCCGGAGCAGTTACGAAGTTTAAAGCCAATACCGAGATGGATAAGTTCGAAACATGTTGTTCATTTGAAGGAATTAATGTATCAAGTGAAACAACAACTACAATTGGCAAATAGACTTGAGGATGTATTTCATTCCTATAACAATGAAATTTCGATAGCTACAAAAGTGTTACAAGATTATCAATTGAGCTTTAATCAAGCGAAGCAAAATTTCGAAACGATGAATAAAAATAATGAAATGACTTTAATTAAGTTATCTGAGAAACAATTGGATATTCAGAAAATGATTGATCAGTGTGCGGCATTACTTGCTTTCAATCCCGTAGAAGCGAAAGTTCAATTAGATCAATATGGATCTCAAATCACTACTTGGTGTAGCGATATTAATGAGTACACGTCGTTAGTAAGTGAAGTATCGAAGTTACCAAATAAAATTAATGAAACAAAACTAAAGATTGATGAACTAGTACATCAAGAACGACTAAAGCTTGATGAGATTTCACCTTACAAATTTTTTGACTCGATGAATGGTCAATTAGCATCGATGAAGAAGGCATTGAATATTGGTGATATGATCATTGTTCGTGATGGGATACAACGAATCAATAACTGGTTAACAACCTCTTTAGCTGAAGTAAAGCAATCGATAGATGCAAGAAATCGTAACCAACAAGTATTGAATCAGTTTAAGTTAGCTATGATTCAATATGAAAAAGATCACCATACTGAAATAACAAAACAAATTAATGCTTTGCAACTACAATTCCATGAAATTCATTGGAGAAATGCTGCTGAACAACTTACCGAATTGCAACGGAATGTAGAGATGCTGAAAGAGCAAATGGATAAAGCAGAGAACTACAATTCATTTGAAGTTCAACGTTATTTGGAATCTGATAACATATTACAAGAAGCAAATTCATTATTACAGGCGATTCAAGATAGCAGTGCGCAATTACTTCATATCCATGAGCGATCAGAACAGCGAGTGAGAGAGTACTTGACGACTTGTGGTCAGTTAAAAAAATCGATCGTTCAATTGCGTTCAACTGCACAGTCGCATGTTGTATATAGTTATCCTGGCATTCATGAGACGGAATGTGCTGCGAGTAGCAGCATTCAAATTTTAGAAAATGCCGTTTCTTTAACACCTCGTAATCTATATCATGCCAATGAGCAATTAAGAGATGCTACTCAAAAAGTCAATGAATTTGAAAATCTTGTAAAGCAGGCTGTAGACAACAAAATGGCAAGAGAAAGAGCAGAAGAAGAAAGACTATAGGCAGAAATGATGCTTCGAATGTTCATAGGTGGCAATAACAACGGTGGCCTTGGAGGCAGCAGTAAATTCAAATAGAGGTAGTTCAAGTTCAAAAAGAAAACATTGATAGTGAAGAGTAGCGCCGTTGCTTATTCCTTATTCGACATCGAATATGAGACGAACATTCATTGGAAGAGAGATATAAAAACCAACAGCTCCAAGGATAACCTACCTTGGGCTGTTGGTATGCGTACGACCTTTATTAGGTTGTTGGTTATTGATCTAGCTTAGCTGTTAATATTCTCCGCACATGATCGTCTAATAACTGCTCTGAAATAATACCGTTCTCTACAGCCGTCGTAATCGCTGTTATGACTTCTTGTTGCAACGTGGGCTCATGACCTACGATAAGCATATCGATACCTGCTTGTAGAGCGATAACAGCGGCATCACCTATGTTGTACTGCTCTGTTATTCCACCCATAACCATATCATCCGATATTGCTAGACCTGTGAAACCCATTTCTTCGCGTAATCTATGTGTAATAATTTCTTTCGATAATGATGCTGGATATTCGCTATCAAGTTGAGGGAAATAAAGATGACCAATCATTAGTGCATCGATTTTTTGTTCAATAGCAGCGTAGAAAGGTATTAATTCTAGTTGTTGCAGTTCTTCCCATGATTTGTTGACAGTAGGCATCGTCTTATGTGAATCTTCACTTGTATCACCATGACCTGGGAAGTGCTTGCCTACGGTAATAACATAAGATTGTAATCCTTTCATCATAGCGACGGCCTGCTCTGCTGTTTCCAGTGGTGTAGTACCGAATGCTCGATCACCTATTACAGGATTTTTTGGATTACTATTAATATCTAATACAGGGGCAAAATCAACATCAATCCCGTATCTAGCTAATGTCTCTCCCATTGTAGCAGCAGAATCATAAGTTAATGTGGGATCATGATGCTCGGCTAAAGTTGATGCAGAAGGGAATTTTTCAGGTAATCGATTGACATTTCCACCTTCTTGGTCGATTGTGATCCACAGTGGAATGTCTGTGTACACATTCTGTTGTTTTAGCTGTGCGATAAAGTTTGTTAGTTGTTTTTCATTTTTAATATTACGTTTGAAAAGAATGATGGAGCCAATATATTGATCTTGTATTAATTTCTGATGTGCAGAAGTTAACTGTTTATCCTCGACTCCGATAATTAGCAATTGTCCGATCTTTTGAGCTGTGGAAAGAGTCTGTAGCAATTGTTCTACTTCTTCGTTATTGTCAACGTTTGGAGTAATTATATTGGGTGTAGTTGTAGGTATAGGCTCTAGACTAGGAGTTGTGACTATCGTTGATTGACTATCGTTACTGGATGGTGTAATAGTACTTTGTGCAAGTTCACTTGGTTGTAAAGAGATCGTTTCCTTACTATGTTGAACGGAAAATATAAAGTAGAAAGCTGCAATAATGAGGACAAGCATTAATATTGTAATTATTGTTATTTTCTTTTGTTTCAATACATTTTACCTCACTAGTTATTTGATATAATGAATGCGAATTATAGTGTAATCTAGATGAAGTGTTATCTATCATATTACTCTTATTGATTAGTATACACAATATTAATCAAGAAGGAGAGAGGGAATGACTGGAACGATCGGTGGAGGCGGGATACAGAATATTTGTTCCTTAGTGAGCATCTTGATGAGTTCATGGAGCTAGATGGTAGATTGGTTCAATCTTGCATAATACAGTGTGATGTATCAACTAAAAAAACGAGCCGTTTAAGATCAAGTTATGATCCTAGACGGCTCGTTTCATTTATTAAGATTTGAATAGTGTAGCTATCGAGCCACCCTCAGTAATAATTTTAATTGCTGAAGAAATAAGTGGAGCAATAGATAGTGTAACAAATTTATCAGGAATATTATCATCTAACAGAATCGTATCAGTAATGATAATTTCTTCAATATTCGGGTGATCTAGTTTCTGTACTGCATTTTCAGAGAATAAACCATGAGTAGCACAGATGTACGCATCGTTAGCGCCTTTCTTCTTCAAAGCTTCAACGACGTTTACAATCGTACTACCTGTATCGATTAAGTCCTCAATAATGATTGGCGTCATACCTTCAACTTCTCCGATAATATGCGTAATCTCAGATTTGTTATGAGCAGGACGGTTTTTAATCATAATTGCAAACGGACAATCAATGAGACCAGCTAGTTTTTCTGCAACAGTAGCACGCCCAGCATCTGGGGATACGACTACAGGGTTCACGATATTTTTCTCGCGTATATATTTAATAATAATATCTAGCGCCGTGAGGTGATCGACTGTGATATCGAAGAATCCTTGAATCGGATCAGCGTGCAGATCAACGGTAATAATACGATTCGCACCAACCGTAGTAATAACGTCAGCAACCATTTTTGCAGAAATAGGTTCACGCGGACGACTCTTACGTTCTTGACGTGCATATCCGTAATAAGGCATAACGATGTTGATTGAATTTGCAGACGCACGTTTTGCGGCATCAATCATAACAAGTAATTCAACTAGATATTCGTTAACAGGATGTGATAACGCTTGTACAAGAAAAACATCGTGGTTACGAAGAGTCTCCTCGTAAGATACATGAATTTCTCCACTTTGTAGGCGCGAGATGTTCGCTTGACCCATTGGGACTTGCAATTGATCACAAATCGCTTGCGCTAGTGGACGGTTAGATGAACCGGAAAAAATTTTAATTTGAGCCATAATATCCTCCAAAATATGTGTGTCACGTAGCAACTATAATTAGCAATCTTATCATATCAAAATAATGATGTATTCACAAATGAAAACCAATCTTAGTTGGGAAATAAAATAGTCATGAAGAAATAAATCTTCATGACCATCTCGTTTTATTACTTTAAGTTGTGAATGTCAACGTTTGGCTCTGTATCTAACTCATAGTCAATGCCTTCTGCTCCGAAACCGAATAGTCCGAAGAACTCATCACGATAACCTTGAAGATCAGTTAAATCGTATACATTTTCTGTTGTTAGAGCTTCCCAGATTTTAGCTACTTCAGCTTGAAGTTCAGGGTTCATCTCAAGATCATCAATACGTATTTGACCGTCTTTATCAACTGGTGTAACACCGTCAACGTATAGTCTTTCTGTAAATAGACGATAAATCTGTTCGATACAACCTTCATGAGTACCTTGCTCTTTCATTAATTTGTAAAGAGCAGATATGTACAATGGAACAACTGGAATCGCAGAGCTTGATTGTGTTACAAGTGCTTTATTTACAGAAATAAATGCACGACCACCAGTTGCTTTCAATTGATCATTCAGGTTGTGAGCTGTTTCTAGAAGATGGTTCTTCGCAGCACCGATCGTACCATCACGATACACAGCGTGTGTAATGGAAGGGCCGATATAGTTATAAGCAACAGTCGTTGCATCAGCAGTAAGTGCATCAGCAGCTTGCAATGCGTCAATCCACATTTGCCAGTCTTCGCCACCCATTACTGCAATTGTTTGACGTAATTCATCTTCAGTTGCAGGTTCGATAGCTACTTCTGTAACTTCTCCAGTGTGGAAGTTAACTGTTTTGTTAGTATATACTTCGCCAAGTGGCTTAATCACAGAGGAGAATACTTCTCCTGTATCTGGATGCACACGACGTGGAGATGCTACGCTGTATACTACAAGATCAATTTTACCTAATTCTGATTTGATTAGATCGATTGTTTTTGCTTTGATCTCATTCGAGAATGCATCGCCAACAATACTATAAGACTTTAAGCCAGCTTCAGCAGCTGCAGTTTCAAAAGCAGCAGAATTGTACCAACCTGCTGTTGCAGTACGAGCACCTTCAGCAGCTTTATCGAAGTATACGCCGATTGTATTTGCATTTGCACCAAATGCTGAGACGATGCGAGAAGCAAGACCGTAACCAGTTGAAGCTCCGACTACTAGAACATTTTTCGGACCGCTAAGCTGTGGGTGTGATTTCACATAATTAATTTGATCTTGAACTTGACTTGCACAACCTTGTGGATGAGCTGTCGTACAAATAAAACCTCTTGATTTTGGTTGAATAATCATATTTAGATATTCCTTTCTTTCTTATATTCTCTATGAATATCTTGCTTACATTAATCTATTTTAACGATAAATATGAATAAATGGAAGTGCAAAGTAAATAGGCTACCTCTTTTCGCTTATATATTAAGCACTTGAGGCAGCCTTAACGGTAATTTGGTATGCTAGAAACGTTTTGATGATAGTTGTTGTTGACCTAGAGCGACTAGTCGTTTTGTTATGTAGCCGCCAATTGATCCGATGTCACGAGTTGTCATGCTGCCGTAATAACCGTCTTGGGGCAACTGAATGCCAAGCTCTTGTGCAATTTCGAATTTCATCTGATCAATCGCATATTTTGCCTCAGGGACAATAAGTCTGCCTCTTGAACTCATACTTATCAACTCCTTTCGAAGTTAGTATGAGATTCTAATAGAAACATTATGCATCATTTTCCTTTTAATTTGGAAAACATTCGGAAAGGGTGTATTCGATGTCGATTAAGCTATGAAGCTAGTCATCGTTATGAAAGTCCACTTTTTGAACTACCTTATAAGGAAGGGGTATGGGATCCGTTGGCTGTTGTGTATAGTGTCCACCACTCATCACGCGTCATTAAGGATGCTTGTCGCTCAGCGTCTTGACAAGCTAAAATGCGCTCGGGATTGGTTGTCCCAAGAATCGGTTGAATCATCGCAGGATGTTTCATAAGCCAACCGAGTAAAATAGCCTCTTTCGTTGTTTCTTTTTCATTTGCTAGTTTGCTAATTAGCCCTGTTGTGAGCAACTCTGCTTCAGTAGTATTTTGCCTACTAGCACCAGTATATCTACCTTGTGCAAGCGGACCCCAAGCCTGAATTTGCATATTTTCAAGTTGCATGTATTCCATTAATCCCTGCTCAAAATTAGTGTTTGCTCCTTCACTACGATTAACGAGCAAACCTTGATCGATAAAATCATGTTGCTGAAGGCTAAGATGAAGTTGATTAACGATGAGGTCATCAGCAAGTGCTTGTTTTATATAACGGATTTGACCTGTATGCATATTGGAAACACCGAAATATTTCACCTTACCAGAAGACTTCAACATATGTAAAGCTTCAGCAATTTCTTCTGGTTCAAGTAATGGGTCAGGACGATGTAGGAGCAGTATATCGATATATTCAGTGGATAGTCGATTCAAAATTCCATCAACGGAGCTTAATAGATGATTTTTAGAAAAATTATATCGACCTGGCAATATGCCATCTGCAAGTTGTATGCCGCATTTAGATTGGATAATAAGTGAATCTCGTAAGGAAGGTTTGTTATTCAATATGTGACCGAAGATTCGTTCCGCTTTTCCACTTGTATATATATCTGCATGATCAAAGAAGTTAATTTCGATGGAAAGTGCTGCATCTACCACAGCTTCAAACTGTTTTACATGTTCAGTAGTATAAGGTTCTGAAGCGTCCCAAGAGCCCCCAAAACCCATACAGCCAATAGCAAGGCGACTTGAAGTAATTCCTCGTTGTACGAATGGCATTTGTTTCACAATGAATCGCTCCTATCTTCTATTATATTCCACTTTAATTATAACAAAATCTAGAAGAAATAGTTGTTTTAATAATTAATAGTCAATTAATGATAACGTTTATTACTGTATCACTTTGCAATTCTGAGGTAATTTTTCTTCTCGAATCCAGTCTTCAACCATTTGATTAAAGTATGTAGAATTAGCTAATGGAAGTCCATGACCTACATTAGCAATAATGAGGCCACGACAGTTAATGTTGTTGTGAACGAGATCAACGGCAGACTTTTTCATCATGAAATTTTCTTTTGCGCCAACAGTAACTAATATTTTTGTCGTTGCTAATTGAAATTGATCAGGTATAGCGAAAGACATATTTTCTTCTAAAATTCTAACTAATGTTTCTAATTTCATTTGACAACTTTCACGATAATATTTTTCAAAATAATTATGATGTACATATAAAGTTTTTGCTTGAAGACGTGCAAAAGATCTGTTTCTAACAAGTGGATATGTTAATCTAATAGTAGGCTTTATTAACAATTTTGCTAATGGACTAGGTCTGACTAAGGCACTATTAATAATGGCGTAATCAATCAGTTGAGGCTGCATGCTTAACATCTGAATGGCTATTTGAGCACCTAGGGAGAAACCGATGACGATTACTTTTTTACCAGTACCTTTTTCTATAATCAACTTATTAAGTTGTTCTGCACTATACTCGATTGAAAATTTCCCCACATTAGCACTTAATCCTTGCTCAGGTAAATCGGGTACCACGACATGGTAATTACGGAAATAGTGTATTTGCTCATCCCACATCCAGTTACTTACACCACCACCATGTAAAAACAACATCAATGGTGCATTATTAACCCCATATTCTTCATAGTGGATTGTCAAAAGAGTAGCCTCCTGTCTTTTATGCATTTTATGCATTACTAATTATAATATATATGACTCCTATGATTACGTTAATAATGGTACATATTAGTAAATTATAGCTTACTTTTAAGTTACACTTCGTCATCGCCTCCTAATTGCTAAATTTCATTACATACGACGAGTACTGCACATCTATTATTGCAATACTATATTTTAATGAGTAAAATCACCCCTATGATGATCTATTAATCCCTATCAATTTTATCGGTATTATGGCATAATAATGAAAACTCACTTTTAGGCACTTTCTTTTTGTTAGTAATACATGATAAGATAGTGACTGTTAATTATTTTTATTAATTTATCGAATATATTGTAAGTGTGGTGATTGTAATTGTCTTATATAGAATTGAAAAATGTAAGTAAAACCTTTCGACAAAGAGAGCAGACTACGAAAGCTCTTCAGCATATAGATTTACATATTGAGAAAAGAAAATTTGTTAGCTTAATCGGTCCAAGTGGCTGTGGGAAATCAACCTTATTGCGAATGATTGGTGGACTTGTAAAAGGTGATGAGGGTGAAGTTACTATTGGTGGGTTATCACCTAAGGAAGCTCAAAAACAAAAGCAGTTTGGTTTTGTTCCACAGTCACCTGCACTATTCCCGTGGCGAACAGTACTCGAAAATATGAATCTTCCTTTTGAAGTTAACAAAAAAGCGGTTCAAGTATCTGCTAAGCGAGAAGATCCGATGGAATTACTTAGATCAGTAGGACTTGGTGATTTTGCACATTCCTATGCAAAAGAATTATCTGGCGGTATGCAACAACGTGTTGGTATTGCTAGAGCATTTGGATCTGGTGCTCCGATTCTATTAATGGATGAGCCATTCTCAGCGCTGGATGAAATTACACGCGAAAAAATAAGTTATCAGCTTCTGGACATATGGGAGTCTCACCAAAAAACGGTCGTCTTCGTTACACATAATATTAGAGAAGCAGTACTGCTTTCTGATAAAGTTGTTGTTATGAGTGCACGTCCAGGGAAAATAACGAAAATCATTGATATCGACTTGCCAAGACCTAGATCCGCTGACATTGAGGAAAGTGCACAATTCCATCAATACATGAGCGAAATTAGAGGGTATTTACGTGATGAGTGGCAATAGTCGTGCTTTACATGACAAGTCGGGGTACGTTGAAAGGAAGTGCACATCTATTGTGAGTAATTTTAATGAGAAAGCAAAAGCTCCTTTGGACGTGAACGTTCCAAAAAAACCATTTGCTAAAAGATTCAAAAAGAAATATGTAAGTTCGGCATATTGGCCTTCACTAGCCGCTTTTGTTGGCTTATTTATAATATGGGAATTATGTACGATGATGTTCGATATTAATCCGATTACACTACCAGCACCCTCATCGGTTATCCAAGAGTTTGTTAGTTCATTCAGTTTCTATATTTCGCATGCATGGATTACTTTACAGGAAGCAGTGTTAGGATTTCTACTGGGAATGAGTATAGCTATCATAATGGGGGTGTTAATGGCTCATTCATCTGTGCTTGAACGTACATTGTTACCAATTGCGGTACTTGCGAATGTGACACCGATCATGGCTATTGCACCGTTATTTATTTTATGGTTTGGCTTCGGTACACTACCCAAAGTATTAATTGCAGCGATCATTACATTTTTCCCGATGCTTGTTAATTCCATTATGGGATTTCGTTCGATTGATGAAAATCATTATGAATATATGCGTTCTTTACATGCGAGTAAATTAGAAATTTTCATGAAGCTAAGATTTCCAAATAGTTTACCGTATCTGTTTAGCGCTGCAAAAACTTGTGTAAGTTTAAGTGTAATGGGTGCTGTTGTTGGTGAGTGGAGCGGTGCAACAGAAGGACTTGGCAATGTTATTATGATGGCAAGTAATTATATGCAGACGAATCGTATGTTTGCTGCTATTTTTATGTTAGCGATTATGGGAATTACACTTACGAATATTGTTAGATATATTGAGAAGAAAGTACTATATTGGCATGTCTCAGCAAACGATTGGAAATAGGTTGCATATATCGATAATAAATGAAAAGTTGGAGGTTAAGAGATCATGAAGCAATCAATGACTATACTGGCACTTTCATTACTGCTATTTATGGCAGCTTGTAGTGATGGTGGTAATAATACTAATCGTACAGATCAGAACAATAATGCTAATACGAATGTTGAGCTTACTGCAGAAGAACGTAAAGCTCTAAATGAAGCAGTAGGCGAGATAACGTACATCACAGGATTTTATTACGCTGCATCCCCTCCTGATATTGAAGTAGTTTTAGCTGATGAATTAGGATATTTTGATGAGTTAGGGTTAAATGTGAAAATTATTCCGGGGCTTGATGCCGAGGGAATGAAGTTTCTAGCAGCAAATAAAGCACAAATTGCTAGTTCGGGAACACCTAGTCAAGTGATTCAAGCTGTTTCGAATGGTGCTGGTATTAGTGGAATCGCTACGTTTGGAGCGGAAGGTACGAGTGCTTTACTTGTCATGAATGATTCTGGTATTTATAAACCTGCTGATCTGAAAGGGAAAACAATTGGTTATCACGGGGCATTACCTGCTAATTTAATTGCAATGTTACAATATAATGGTATGGATGCTTCTGATGTGAAGGGTGTCTCTGTTGGTTATGATCCAACGATTCTTGCATCAGGTCAGATCGATGCGTTAACGGTATACAAATCGAACGAACCCTATCAAATGGAATTGCTCGGACATGACGTTCGTGTCATTGATCCAGGTGAATTCGGTGCAGAAACATCATTTGGTGTACTAGCTGTTAATAATGAATTTGCAGCTGCGAATCCAGCAACGGTGGAAGATTTTTTACGAGCAGTTGCTAAGGCACATGAATATGCTATTGCTAATATAGATGAATCAATTGCAGTGTTAGCTGCACGTTCAGATTCTGTCTATGATATTCCAACTGAAACGAATCGCTGGAAAGTTGAAAGTGAATTGTTAGAGAAAGCTAAAGATACAGCGCATGGAATAGGATGGCAAACCGATGAACAATGGAATCGGGAAATTAAGATGCTGTTTGATGCTAAAGTTATAGCGAAGCAATTAACAGTTGATGAAGTTATGAATAATTCATATATCGATGCAATCTATAAAGGTACAGAACTTATTTGGCCACAATAATGACCAATGATAAGGGGTGTGTGAATATGACAAAGATAAGCGATCGACATATTGACTTTGGTGTGTTTCTTCCGATAACTAACGGAGGCTGGATTATTTCTGAAACAACACCAACGCTTAATGGTTGTTATGATATTAATCGAAAAGCAGCCAAAATAGCAGATGAGCTTGGACTGGATTTTATTATGTCTATGGCTAAATGGAAGGGATACGGCGGTTCGACGAATCACTGGGGAACTTCATTAGAGTCTATGACGATGATGGCTGGTCTTGCTGAAGCTACCTCTAGAGTGAAAATATATGCAACGGTGCACACCTTATTATTCAATCCTGCTGTTGCAGCTAAAATGTTCGCGACTCTAGATCAGATTAGTAATGGTCGTGTTGGAATGAATGTAGTATCTGGCTCGTATGCTAATGAATTCCGGCAGATGGGGATGTGGCCAGAAGAACTTGGACATAGTGAGCGCTATGATCTTGCAAAAGAGTGGATGCATGTGGTTAAGCGACTATGGAGCGAAGATGTTGTTACACACAAAGGGCAATATTTCACAATGGACAATTGTGAGTCACTTCCTAAGCCAGTTCAGCAGCCACGTCCGGAAATTATTTGTGCTGGGCAATCCGAGAGAGGTTTAAGCTTCACGATTGATGAAGGAGATGCAAGCTTTATCGGTGGACGAGATCTGGACGAATTAGCATCTGTTAGTAAGCGAGCTAAGCAAATGGCTGCGGATCGCAACAAAACGATTAAGACGTATGCTATGTTTACGATTGTTCCTGGTGAAACAGATGAAGCTGCTGAACAACGAATGAAGCTGTACCAAGAGGGTGCTGACACAGGTGCTATTAAAGGGATGCTTCGCAGTTATGGACTTGATCCAGATGGTCGAGAGAATTCAATGGTTGCACGTGCAAAGAGTGCATTTATGACCGAAACGATTCACGGAAGTGTTGATACGATTACGAAGCGTATTCAAGAAATATTGGATATTACGCATATCGACGGTATGATGCTAACATTCCCTGACTACGTAGAAGACCTAACCATTTTTGGCGAGCAAATCTTACCGCGTATACGCCGCGAAAATTAATGGCTGCCTCAATAGGAGACCGCTCCGAAAACTAATCGCTGTTCCAATCGCCGTTGTCCTCGGATTTATTGTAATGGTAATAGTAGTATAAATCCGAGGACAAAAACGACCGCTATCGCTTTTCCACTAGTGATTAGTTTTCTCCGCTACGGAGTAGCCGAAGTGAAATAAAGCAAGTAGTACAAAGAAGGCAAGTACAAGCACCCATAGGTGTGCTCATACTTGCCTTCTTTGTTTATCTTTTACCCACTTACCAACTTCCACAAGGCTCACTGATCAGTGAGCGTGGAAGCAGCGGAAGGACAGTCATTATGGAAAAGCGGAAGCGCTCGGCCTTGTTCCACGATTTATACCACTAGCTATTTCAATAAATCGTGGAACAAAAGTCGATTGGAGTAATGACTGTCATCGCAGCGGGACCTACACGCTTCACTGCTTCATGAGCCATCTCATTCCATCCGATTCGAGCTGCGAATAAGCTCTTGATTCTCCCACAGCAACATACGTAGATTAGATTTGGAACCTTGAATAACGAAATGAGGTACTTGATTCATTTTTGCAATTTCAATACCTTCCCATGTTGCTCGATGGGAGGTTGATGTCAGAATCATAAATAATGCTTGTGAACGACTTAGATCAGAAGCAATACGTTCTGGTCGTTCACCACCATCATGAACGAGCTCAGCACCTGTTTCTTTTACGACCGTTTCGAACCATTTTCTTTGACCACCAATAATTGTGATCGTGCAATCTGTAAGGAATGGTTCAACTTTATTACGCGTTGGTGAACTTATCGTTTCTCTAGGCTTATCTGATTTTTTGCGAGCAGGGTGGACATCTGTCATATCACCATGTAGTCGATACAAACGGGTTAAGCGCGCAATATGACCATCTTCTGCTACATTGAATGTGCATGGGTCGCCATGACCAGGTTTTTGAATTTCAACATCTTTAAAATGAATAGGGAAGCGATTATCCTCATCATTGAGGTCGACACAGTACCATTTCAAATCCTCATCCTGATGAACGAATCCGTCATATTGATTAATAGGTGAGAAGTTATCATCACCTTGGAATAAAAGCTCAATTGTATAATGATTATGTCTACCTGGGTGAGCAGTTGGTGTACATAGTACTTCTGCTTCATGTTGTAACTCTAATTGCTGAACAAGTGATTCTGTAATGTTAAAAATATCACCATTTTCAAGTGAAATATATCCTCCATGATCTCGGCGATAGAACGTGCCGTATAACATAGCACCTTGCTTTTCTGGTAATAAGATAGTAGTTGTAAGATCGTCTTGTCCGGTTGTTGTTGCTTTATTAGTTTGTTGCTGTTGAGCTTTCGGCTCTTTGGCTTGCGTTATAGTTTGTGTGAATTGATTATGGACTAGTTGATAGTTTTCAATATTCTCGATAAGTTCAAGTACATTTCTCATTTGTTGACGATAATGAGTTCGTAGCTCAAGCTCAGTTGACGTAGGTTGCTCTAAAGTATGAATAAGAGTTTCATTATATTGATCTAATTCACGATGCAAACTAATTGTCGTTGCTGTTAATTGCTGTTCCAAAGTAGGTGTTACGGGAATGACAATGGATTTTGAAGCAGCTTGTTCTTGCTTTTGTTGTGCGATTTGTTGCCAACTATTAGATTGTTTTTTACTTTCCTCTAACTCTTTCTGTAACTGATCTTGTATTTGTGCAGATTTTTTTAGTTCATCGGAGTATTGTTTAGTCTGTAACAACAACTGACTCCGCTCAATCAACCATCTTTCTTCTTCGTCTTTTCTTTTTTGGGTCATTTCTTGTTGAGTACTTTCCATTCTTTCTACTTTTACTTCATACATAGTTAGTTGCTCCTTTAACTGCTGGGCTTGCAAGGTTAACTTGTCCTGTTCTTGCTGCAAATGGCGATATAATTTATCCTTTTGCACTCCTAAAAGCTCTAATTGCTGTCTTGTTGTAATTTCTTTGCTGATTTTATCTTCTAGTACAGCTATCTTTTTTTCAAACTTATTCTGATCTTGCACAAGAGTTGGCATCGTATTAACGGTAACGGCAACTTCTTGTGTGGCAATTTCTTGCACGGCAACTTCTTGTACATATTGTGAATTTAGTTGTTCTATTATTTGTATACATAGGTCTTCATTGTTATCTCGATCTGGATGATAATAAACCGTCCAGTATACGTTCCAATAGCCATATGTAGCTATTTGCTCTATTAGATTTTCGTTCAGTTGTTCTATTGATGGTGTATCTACGATGATGAGACTAGTAATATATATCAATAGTTGTTGTTTAGTCGTTATATCAGAGGAAGATTTTTTTATTACAGTGCTTAGTTTTTTAAGGAATAAGAGGTCTGGCCATTTGCGTAAATCTTTTTTCGTAAATGGTAATTGTAATGCAATGGATAGCATTAATTTATCGTAATCACTTAATGTTCTAACGAACTGCATAAAATTGTGATGTGGGAACGCTCGATGGGTTTGTTTTTCGATAATCGATCGAAATACATTAGTATTTTCGTTGCTTAAAATGTCGTCATGATTTCCTCCTGCAATAGACTTGAGCTTCAATAGATTTCACCCTTTCATCATAACTATTTTATTAGTATTATCTTCAAAGAAGTTCGACATTTGTTAACTCTATTCCTTTAGGTCAATAGACTTAAAAAAGTATAGTACACTTGTAAAATCTTATTATAAATTGTCGATATTATGGTCAGTTTTAAGCTTTGTTAGCCGTAAAGTTTGTAGTCATTATCTATTTATTGTTGGAGCTAAAGTAAGTTGCTGTTATTCATCATGTAGGGCATAGGTGAGATCAGTCTTTGAGAGGCAACCTAAAGGATTTGATGAGGGTTAATAATTGAGAAAGCAGAGGAATAGCCTTGTTATAATACTTCGTTGAACTAAGTATGAATGAATTTAGAGAAAGCAGTACAGCTAGACTGCACTGCTTAAATGTATTAGAAATTAAAGTTATCAGGGTCTGGACCAAAGCGTTTATTCTCATTAAGCGCTGAAATTTGTGTCATTTCATCATTTGTAAGTTCAAAATCGAATACATCAGCATTTTCAACGAGACGAGCAGGTGTTGTAGTTTTCGGAATAGTGATTACACCATTTTGAATATCCCAACGCAGTACGATTTGTGCAGCTGATTTATTATGTTTTGCAGCGAGTTCTTGCAACAAGGGAATGTCGAGATTACCTTGCATTAACGGACTCCATGCTGTTACTCGTATATTATGCGAAGAACAATATTGACGAAGCGGCTCTTGTGTTAGAAGAGGGTGGAATTCTACTTGATTAACCATAGGAGTTATTTCGCTTTTCGTAGCGATGTCCTCAAGATGATGAATTTGGAAATTACTTACTCCGATTGCACGTGCATAGCCTTTTGTATAGATCTCTTCTAATGCTCTCCATGTCTCAGTATATTTTCCTTTTACTGGCCAATGAACTAGAAGGAGATCGACTACATCCATATTCAATTTACTGCGACTGTCATCAAATGCCGCTAATGCTTCATGATAACCTTGATGTCCGTTCCAAATCTTTGTTGTAACGAAAATTTGATCACGATTAACACCGCTAGAAGCGATGCCTCGACCAACGCCAGCTTCATTTCCATATGAAGTAGCAGTATCAATGGCTCGGTAGCCAACTTCAATAGCTTGACGTACAGTGTTCTCAGCAACTTCATCTGTAACTTTCCATACTCCTAGACCTAGATAAGGCATTTGCACTCCATTTTGTAACGTAACGTTGTAACTATTATGAGTAGTCATTTATATTATTCCTCCCCTAAATTTATGAGTGGTGCCTAAATAACTTCGTAGTATATTCGATGTCGAATATACTGCGAAGTCAATCATCATTATCAAAGCCTGCTTTAAAATGAAGGTTCAAAAAGCGGGCTTTCAGAACCGAGAAGATGGAACGCTACTTGAGGAAGGAGGAAACGCAAATGTACGTGTTTGGTACATGCGTACCGGACTTCCCAAGTTCGCTTCATATTCGATGTCGAATAAACTACGAAGTCAATCATCGTTATCAAAGTCCGCCTTTTGAATTACCGCTTAAAGGCAGTTCTTTAGTATCGCATGTACATCTTCCTGTTGTAACTGCTTAAACGACCCAATAGGTCCATAGCGTACTGCTTCAACAGCCATTCGCTCTAATTGGCTACCATCGATCTCGAATTGAGAGAGAGTAGCTTCTCCGCCAATTTTAGTAAAGAAGTCACGCGTTGCTTGAATACCTGCTAATGCAAGTTCATCCTCTGTTTTTCCTTCACTACTAATACCCCATACACGAGTAGCGTATTGAGCAAAGCGACTAGGACGTTCTTTATATACATATTCCATCCAATTTGGGAACACGATTGATAAGCCAGCGCCATGGGGAATATCATAGATAGCGCTAATCTCGTGCTCGATGCCATGAGATGCCCAGTCATTACGCATACCAAGAGAAATTTGTCCGCCATTAAGTGCCATCGTGCTACACCACATTAGATTAGCTCTTGCAGCTGAATCGTTTGGATTAGCGATGGCAATTTCAACATTTTCTATTACAGTTTGTAGTATAGATTCGCAGAAACGTTCTTGAAGTGGCGTATCAGTTGTTAGACTGAAATACTGTTCGAACACATGCGACATAATATCAATCGAGCCATATACGGTCTGATGCTCGGGAACGGTAAAGGTAAGCGTAGGGTCTAGAATAGAAAAACGTGGGTATACATGTGGACTACCAGAACCACGTTTCAATTTACTTTCCCAATGGCTAATTACCATAGAACCATTCATCTCAGTACCTGTTGCAGATAATGTAAGAATGGTACCAAGTGGAAGGGCTGATTCGATTCGAGCTTTATTCGTGAAGAAATCCCATACATCACCTTCATAAGGTACTCCTGCTGCAATGGCTTTGGAAGCATCTATAACACTTCCACCACCAACAGCTAGAATGAAATCAACATTGTGTTCACGACAAAGCGCAATTCCTTCATATACACTTGTAAGTCTTGGATTAGGCTCAATTCCAGTTAATTCAACATATTGCACACCTGAATTTGTTAATTGTTCAATCACATTATCGTAAAGACCGGATTGTTTAATGCTGTTACCACCGTACACAAGTAGAACTTTTGTGCCATATGTAGCTGTTACAGTACCGACTTGCCCGGCAGTACCTTCACCGAAAATGATACGTGTAGGGTTATGGAAAGAGAAAGGTAAAATAGTATTGCCTCCTTATTGATTAGGTTAACTTTTTAGTTAACTTTTCATTAGATTTTTTGCCTAGTTTCATTGTATTTTACATAAATATGGCTGTCAACTTTTCGAAGTTTGTTGAAAGATTAACTTTTCAGTTATACAATAGGGTGAAAAGTAATTTTAAGCTTAAGGGGAATCAAGATGAAAGTAGCGGTTAATACAGGGAATAGTTATATATTAGAATGTTTTGCTTCGCCTACACGAATTAAGATGATTGAATTATTGAAGCTAACACCTATGAATATTAAACAATTATCTGAGTCTTTACATATTAAACCACCGATTGTTACGCGGCATATACAAATGCTTGAAACAGCAGGTATTGTTCGAAGTGAGCTTGTCGCTGGCAAAAGAGGACAACAGAAACTTTGCTTTTTACATTTAGAAAAAATGGTTTTAGATTTTACATTGCCCTCGCAGCAGCCGATATTGGAAGTCACACCTAATGAAGGTAAAAGGTATGAGGTCGATGTACCGGTAGGAATGTATGCTGCATATGACGTAAAACCAAGTTGCGGATTAGCTTCCGAGACGAATATGCTTGGAATGTGTGATGATCCACGTTATTTCGCTGATCCGATTCATAGTGATGCAAGTATCGTGTGGTTTAGTTCAGGATTTGTGGAATATCGTATCCCTAATTATATGATATCCAACGATCAATTATCAGCAATTGAAGTTTCTTTGGAAATTTGTTCGGAAACGCCATGTTCTTCGTCAGAAATGTTGCCTTCTGATATTGTATTTAGTATTAATGACACAAAAATTGGAGTTTGGACATATCCTGGTCGGTTCGGTAAAGATAAGGGGGTATTTACACCAAGCTGGTGGTACAAAAACATTCAGCATGGCATTATGAAGCATGTCCGAGTAACAGAGCAGGGCTCATTTATCGATGGCTTGCAAATATCTGATATAACAATTACTGATCTTGATATCGCTTATGATAAAGAATTGTTGTTGAAGATTAGTTGTGATAGCAATGCAAAAAATTGTGGTGGAGTTACTATTTTCGGTAAGGAATTTGGGAATTACAACCAAAATATTGAAGTGGTACTGCAATGTAAATGATAGGTTAGCATTTATACTGTACAATATTAATAATAATGGGAGGAGATTGTATGCCACAAATCAATAGAGTACTTAGAAACAAATGGTTTTTAACATCATTTGGTATTATTTTAATTCTAATATTAGCTTTCTCTACAGTATCCTTCTTACTTGTAAACTCTGTATCTGCTACCTTTGAGATGGACAGTGTCGAAGAGAAATATGCTTCATCAGGAGAGTATCAAGTTGAAACGATATTGATCTTGGACGAACTTGGTGAAAACCTGTATAAAATTTATTACCCTCAGTCAGTAGGTGTTATGCATCCACTAATTGCTTGGGGCAATGGAACAGGGGCATTACCTGAACAATATGACGAGCTGTTAACTCACATGGCTAGTTGGGGATTTGTAGTTATTGATACATATAGCAAAACTACTGGAACTGGGAAAGAAATTCTAGCTTCCATAGAATACATGTTGGCTGAAAATGATTTGCCTGAAAGTCAATTTTATCAAACTATTCAGTCTGATAAAATTGCTGCTGCCGGTCATTCTCAAGGTTCTACTGGAGTCATTAATGCCCATACTAATTACGATAATGGTTCGCTTATTAAAACAGTTGTATCGATTGCTCTCCCTCAGTTGAAATATTGCGATCCAAAGGATAAATATGATACTTCAGCTTTGAAAGTTCCGTTTTTTATTATGGGTGGAACACGTGATTTTATTATATCACCTACAACGTCCAATCAGCGGGCATTGACTGATGCTAATCCGGATATTCCGGTGATAATGGCAATGGCAAAAGGAGCGGCACATACTGCCATTGAACATGATGGGGGGCAGCATAGAGGGTATTTGACTGCTTGGATGAGATATCAGTTAATGGATGACGCAGAGGCAAAACGTGCTTTTTCGGGTAAGGGTGCGGAGCTTCTTACAAATACTAATTGGAAGGATGTTCGTTCCGTAAATTTGTAGTAATAAAAATAGACAATTTATGTTGCGTTATCTAATGGCATTATATGAAAACTACAACGTTTAGAAAATTTGATGCTGTTGCAACCTTTTTCGTATTAGTGTCGTTCTAGTAGGAGAACAGACAAACTTAATTAAATAGAAGAGGTGGACACCATGAAGAAACATTTAGCAATTGCAGCGGTCGCAGCCATGCTTTCAGCATCATTAACTACACAGGCTTTCGCAGCTACCCCTTTCAACGATATTAATGGTGTAAGTAGTAAAATACAAATTGAAGCATTACAACAGCAAGGTATTATTAAAGGAGTGAGTGATACGTCATTCCAGCCAGAAGATCAATTAACTGCTGCCCAAGGCATTTCTTTAATTGTAAGAGCCACTCAAATCAGTCTTGCAGCAATTGATTTCTCAAGTGCGCCTACAGCTGAAGGTTTCTACAAAAAGGTTCCTAACGACGCATGGTATGCACAAGATTTCATTATTGCCCACTACAACGGTTTAGATATCCCAGCAGATATAGACCCTAATCAACCGTTGACCAAGGAACAGTTCACACATTATCTAGTACAAGCACTTGAACTTACAGGACAATACCCGATGATCAAAATGTTTATTGTAATTGAAGATGAGAAGGATATTACGGTTGACTACCAAGGAACTATTCAACGTGCGCTATTGTATAAAATCGTTTCTTTAGATGAATCAGGAAAATTTGATCCGTCACATCTGTTGACTCGTGCTGAGGCAGCTGCCATTTTATTCGATGCGCACAGTTTTATTGAAACGCATAAAGATAACGTAGTACCAGAAATGCCAAATGAAAAATCCTAATTATACGTAACATAAAAAGCAGTTGAGTAGACTTATTCAGAGTCTACTTAACTGCTTTTTTAAGTTTATTTCGTTTTGAACTTTTTCATTTGCTCGTTCATATTCAAAGCCATACTACGTAGTTCACTGGAAACACTAGCTACTTCTTGCAGGGAGGCTGTTTGCTCCTCCGTAGCAGCTAGGATACTTTCAGTGGACGCAGCAGTTTGTTGAGCCAATTGATTCATGCCGTTCATTTGTCCTGTTACTTCATCTGATGCAGCAGCAAGTTGCTGCGAAGCCGCACTTATTTCTTCAAGATCACTTGTCATCACTTGCATACTGTTATTAATTTTCAGGAAGGCGTGTTCTGCTTCTTTAATTGCTTGAACGCCACCATTTACTTCAAGTTGACCTTTCTCCATAGCATTCATTACTTTAGTAGTACTCGTAGTAATATGTTCAACAATCTCAATGGCTTGCTTGGCAGAGATTTGAGACTGAGCCGCAAGTTTATGAACTTGCTGTGCAATAACAGAGAAACCACGACCTTCATCACCTGCTCTTGCCGCTTCAATTGAAGCATTCAATGCAAGTAGATTGGTTTCATTAGCTATACTTGAGATGATATCGACGAAGTTACGAACTTCTTCGTTTTGTATAGCGAGTTGCTCAATTAGATCAGAAGATTGTACAACAGAGTGATAAATGTTATCCATCTGGGTCATTGCATCATTCATCATGGCAGTACCATTAGCCGAAAGTTTATTAGATTCTGATGCAGTTTCAAATACATGATTGGCTGATACTGTAATTCGATGCAGTCCAGTATTTGTTTCGTTCATTGAAGTGCTTGTCTGGTGACTAGCGGTTGCACTTGCTTGTGCATTGCCAGCGATATCTTCCATTGTACTAGCGATATGATCAGTTGCTTCAGCTACTTGTGTGCTGCTTGAATGCATATCATTGGATGATACAACAACTTGATCTGAGATCGCTCTAAGTTGATCAATCATCAACTTCAGTTGTGTACGCATTTCTTCGAATGAGCGTCCTAGACTACCTAGTTCATCTTTTCTTAATAGTAGTTTCTCGTCGACAGGTATAGTAAAGTCACCTTTTGCTAACTGCAGTCCGTTCCACTCCACACGTTTTATGGCTTTTGAAAGAGAGTGACTGAACGGGTATGCGACAATGATTCCGATAAAGATAAATACAAAGCTAAGTATTACAGAATATAGCAATATATTATTGAGTCCTGCTGTTATTTCAGAAGATAAGGCACCAGTAATAATTACCCACTTTGTTCCAGGAATCGTAGTGTAGGCAATCATTTGCTTACCATCAGCATCTTTAAATTCTTTCGTTCCAATGCGATCCGTGATAATATTTTTTAATAATTTAGCGTACTCGTCGTATGTAGCATCCGTTTCTGCTAATGTAATATAGTTTGTTTCTTGCAGCACTAAATCTTTGTTTTGATGAGCAAGAATTTTACCACTGTCACTCACGATATAAGTGAAGCCTGTCTCACCGACACGAATGTCTTCAACGATATCACTTAAGTAATACCCATCGATTCGCGCTAATAGTAATTGTTGAGTTTGATCTTGCTTTATTATAGGTACTGCGATTAATAGCGCAGGGGCATTCGTTTTACGACTAATAATGACTTCTGACATCGTAGATTTTCCCGTTAATGCTTCTTGAACATAGGGGCGATCGCTAAGATCTATTGTTTCACCGTCGGTATAATGTGCCTGACCTTTAAGATCTACAATAGCAATTCCTTCATAGTTCAGACGTTCTGCTTCAGAATTCAGGATCGGTAATTGCTCATCCCAGTTATTACTTTGAACATTTGGCTGATTAGCCAATGCTTCTAGCTCAATTACTTTACGAGCAAGTCTTTCTTGTATAATGATTGCGCTATCTGTCGCTTTGTTAATTAGTGATTTTTCATATTCTTTCGAAAGTTCGTTTTCTGATACGAAAAAACTTATCGCATTTAAAGAGAATGAGATTAACACTACAAGAAATATTACTAAAGTCATAACTCTTTTGAAAATAGTGTTTAATTTAAATATGTTTTTCATTGCAATCAACCTCTCGTTGTGATTAATCTGTATGTATTTGTAAATATTATTTATCATAATCCAGTTCACAAATGCTAAATATGATTAAAATCACAAAAAAAGGAATGTATGAAATTCATACACTCCTGAGATAATTATGGAAGAGGCAATGTTTGTACATAGGTTTCAATTAATTTCAGTGCTTTTTCTGGATTTGCTGCATCAGTGCGAATACCTACGATTAATTTAGGTGATGCAATGGCCAAATCTTTACCAAATGCGCTTTCTGTTAGATCGATCGCATAGACATGTTCTTCTGTAATGTTACCATCACCATCAAGTATACCTCCGGTAACAGCATACTTGCTTTCTAATACATCGCTAAGGGATGCTACTTCATCAAGTGAAGTTAATACACCTTGTCTTACAATATATTGGAACATTGGATCATCTACAATGTAGATATCTGGTGACTCTGTCATTAGCATGAGTACAGCCTTTTGTAGGTAGGCAGGTTGCATAGCTTGTTCTTCTGGAACATAGATGAGATCAGAGACTACCCTTTGGAAATCTGGGAAATCAGTTAGAAATTTAGCATTTGTTGTCTCGAAAGAATTGTCTTCACTTGTATTGAAGAAATTACCTAAAAATGACATGTGTATATCGACCGGTGGTAAACTAGCTAAATATCTCTTCTCTTCTTGACGATCCATGAAAGCAATAATTCCGTAAATGAGGAGTACAATAAGACCGATCGCAACATAAGTGTGTATTTTATAATAACGCCAGAAATGATCGAATTTCTTAGCTTGTCCAGCCATTTTCTTGTACTTACCATATTCTTTCTCTTCGAATGCATCGGTATATTTTTTAGTTTCGTAATCTAGTATAGCTCGGTAAGCTTCTGTTATTTTGTGGAAATCGAAATCAGGATCTTTACTTTGCTCTTCTACAGATAGTTTTGATCGAGAACGATCTTTACGTAATAGGCTAGAGTATTTCTTCTCTACCAGATCTTTCTCCGCGAAAGGCTCAAGACCTAATCGCTCATAGGCCATCTTAATGTCTTCCATTGTGTCACCCCTAATAGTAATTGCTCCATTAATTATTAAACATATCTCATCTAGTATACGATATTTTATTGCAGGAGTACATTTTTCAAACTATTATTTACCACTAAATGAATAAATTGATGTCGGAATTTGAAAACGCTATTATCTAATACGATTGTAATATGATATCGGTTGCATTGGTTCCGCATATAAAAAGTATAATTAAGTCCAGAAGGTCTACAATGAATAGGTTATAATACGATTATGAAATGACAATAGAGGATGGTAGCAGATGTTTGACCCAACAATATTTGAAAATTTGAAAATAGCTTTTGAGAATCAACTTTATGACCTAGATAATTTGGATGGTGTTATATCTATTATAGATCGGAAAGATACTCTTGATCTTGCGGTTATGTCACGTACTTGGACGCTTACTTTCGTACTTGCTCAAGTGGAGCTAAAGCAAGTTCCACTATCTGCTGAAATTGTATTGTCAAGTTCGGTACAAGATTTGGCGGGTGAAATATTAGAATACGACAAAGCACATCCAGCCTGTAGTTTGATGCTTAGATTTCATTGTCTTATAGACAATCCGCTTGAACAATGTCCGAAGATTGAACGAGCGATTACCGAGATATGGGAACGGAATATGTTGCCTCGTCAATCATTAAGTGCGATGTTCGACACCGAATTACATCCTGTTCACGGTTCACCAATTTGGTTACCTATCATCTATCGTAATACGATTGAACTTCCTTTTAATCGTCGGATTAATGAGGATCAGATGGATGATATTGAGCAGTTAATCCAATATACAATTAATACACTTGAAGCTGTAGGAGACGCTGTGCTATAGTAGCAATTGACAATTGAACAGGAAAATCTGGTATATGCCAGGAGAGGTTCGCGAACTCCCTCTATAAAAAACTAGACGAAACGATTGCTATTATCTGGTAAAAGATGATGAGCGTCGTCGTTTTGTGTTCGGCGTGTATTGCCCATCTAGGGGTAATGCTCGCCTTTTTTAGTTGTTATGAGAGGAATTGCTACTGATCACGAAGAGTATGCTTCGTAGAGGATTCGACGGCGAATATGCCATTCATCGGTCGCTTACGTTTCTCACGTACCAATAACGTACGTTGCGATACTCGCTTCCCTAGCTTTATGTCATCTTCTTGGTGCTGAGTAGCAATAATTGCTACTGATCACGAAGAGTATGCTTCGTAGAGGATTCGACGGCGAATATGCCATTCATCGGTCGCTTACGTTTCTTACGTACCAATAACGTACGTTGCGATACTCGCTTCCCTAGCTTTATGTCATCTTCTTGGTGCTGAGTAGCAATAATCGCTACTGATCACGAAGAGTATGCTTCCTAGAGGATTCGACGGCGAATATGCCATTCATCGGTCGCTTACGTTTCTTACGTACCAATAACGTACGTTGCGATACTCTCTTCTTCCCTGGTTTCATGTCATCTTCTTGGTGCTGAGTAGCAATAATTGCTATTGATCACGAAGTATACGATAAGTTTTAGCATATGCTTCCGATGTAACTTTTCGTTGCAAGGAAGTATATCAGAAGGCTAACAAAAAGTTTTAGGAGGATTAGAATGTTACACGAAGAGAAGGCGGTTGTTGTATTTAGTGGTGGTCAAGATAGTACCACATGTTTGTTTTGGGCATTAGAAAGATTTGCTGAGGTAGAGGTGATTACTTTTAACTATGGTCAACGTCATATGTTGGAGCTTGAATGTGCAGCCTCTATTGCAGAGGAACTTGGGGTCAAGCAACATGTGTTAGATATGGGCCTATTGAACCAACTTGCACCTAATGCTTTAACACGATCAGATATCGATATTGAGGTGAAGGATGGTGAGCTACCAACTACTTTTGTTGATGGTCGTAACTTGTTATTTCTCTCTTTTGCGGCAATTGTAGGGAAAGGGATTGGAGCCAAACATATTGTGACTGGTGTTTGTGAGACGGATTTCAGTGGTTATCCAGATTGTCGAGATATATTTGTGAAATCGTTGAATGTAACATTGAACCTCTCTATGGATTATCAATTCGTTATTGATACGCCATTAATGTGGTTGGACAAAGCGCAAACTTGGGAGATGGCGGATCAACTTGGTGCATTTGAATTTGTACGTGAACGTACGTTGACATGTTATAACGGTATTGCTGCAGATGGTTGCGGCGAATGTCCAGCATGCGAGCTTCGTCGTCGAGGATTAGAACAATATCTTGAAAGAAGACAATTCACTGAGATTGGAGGTGCTAAGTAATGATCCAGCAAATGTATCCTCAAGTAGAGCATCCTTTTGAATATGAGCTTAATAAAGATTTTCAATTCGCTGCAGCCCACTACGTACCGTCACCGAAAGCTGGAAAGTGTCAGCAGATGCATGGTCATACGTACTTTGTTAACGTTACTGTTGCTGGTAATCAATTAGATGATACAGGTTTTTTAGTGAATTTTTCCCTCATTAAAGAGCTCATTCATGATCGCTTTGATCACACTTTGCTGAACGATCATCATAAAGATTTTAATAATAATGAGTCTGAATATTTTCCTACGACGGAAGTCGTTGCTCGTACAATTTATGAGCTTGTCAGTGATTTTTTAGCTAAAACAGATAATAAGGCTACTTGTGTGCAAGTATTTTTACGCGAAACACCTACAAGTTACTGTATATACCGCCCTCGTAAATTATTGCGTCAGTTGAATGCAGTAGGAGTGGAGCGATGAGTGCTGAACGTACCATTCCTGTACTGGAAGTATTCGGTCCCACTGTCCAAGGAGAAGGCATGGTTGTAGGACGTAAGACGATGTTTGTACGAACTGCTGGTTGTGATTATCGTTGTGCGTGGTGCGATTCTGCGTTTACATGGGATGGTACAGCGAAAGATGAGATTCAACTGCGATCTGCTGCACAAATTATCGCTTCGTTAGATGAGCTTGCTGGTGATGCATACGATCATGTCACCATTTCTGGAGGAAACCCAGCGCTATTGCCACAGTTAAATCGTTTCATAGATGCTCTTCATGAACGAGGGAAGAAAGTAGCTTTAGAAACACAAGGTAGTCGTTGGCAAGATTGGTTCACCAGTATTGATGATATGACGATTTCTCCTAAGCCGCCTAGCTCCGGCATGGAGACAGATTGGAAGAAGCTAGATGAAATTGTTAGTAAACTAGTGGAGCATGAATCGAATTTTTGCTTAAAAGTCGTTGTGTTCGATGAGGCAGATCTTGCTTATGCTAAAGTTGTTCACCAACGCTATTCGGGCGTTAGTTTCTACGTACAAGCTGGTAACGGGAATTTGACAGAGCAAGAGCCGGTGCGCATGCTACCTTATTTGTTAGAGCGATATGAATGGTTAATTAATTTAACGATGGCTGATAGTGAGCTGAATGCGGTGTATGTGTTGCCGCAGCTGCATACATGGGTATGGGGCAATAAAAAAGGCGTTTAGAGGTAGTTCAAAAACATTCACTTGTGATCACGATGTAAAGCGTTGTAGCTTACTCGGCGGCGAAGCTGCCATTCATCGCTTGCTGTGGTGCTCACGTACCAATTACGTACGTTGCGCTCCTCGCGTCACTAGCTTTATGGCATCTTCTTAGTGCTGACAAGTGAATTTTTGAACTTTTATTTTAAGAGGTAGTTCAAAAATATTCACTTGTGATCACGATGTAAAGCGTTGTAGCTTACTCGGCGGCGAAGCTGCCATTCATCACTTGCTGTGGTGCTCACGTACCAATTACGTACGTTGCGCTCCTCGCGTCACTAGCTTTATGGCATCTTCTTGGTGCTGACAAGTGAATTTTTGAACTTTTAATTTAAGAGGTAGTTCAAAAACATTCACTTGTGATCACGATGTAAAGCGTTGTAGCTTACTCGGCGGCGAAGCTGCCATTCATCGCTTGCTGTGGTGCTCACGTACCAATTACGTACGTTGCGCTCCTCGCGTTACTAGCTTTATGGCATCTTCTTGGTGCTGACAAGTGAATTTTTGAACTTTTATTTTAAGAGGTAGTTCAAAAATATTCACTTGTGATCACGATGTAAAGCGTTGTAGCTTACTCGGCAGCGAAGCTGCCATTCATCGCTTGCTGTGGTGCTCACGTACCAATTACGTACGTTGCGCTCCTCGCGTCACTAGCTTTATGGCATCTTCTTGGTGCTGACAAGTGAATTTTTGAACATTTATTTTAAGAGGTAGTTCATAAAGTAGACTTTGATAACGATGGGTATGCTGACGTAGCGTAGTCGACATTGAATATGAAGAGGATTTATACACATATAACATTATAAAGGTAGGGGTTATAAATGGAAGGAAGAAATAAAGAAGAGCTTGATCGTATTACATTGCTTGGTAATCAAGGTACGAAATATCCGTTTAACTATGCACCTGAAGTACTGGAATCATTCGATAACAAGCATCCCAATCGCGATTATTTTGTGAAATTCAATTGTCCCGAATTTACAAGTCTTTGTCCAATTACAGGCCAGCCAGATTTTGCAACGATATACATTTCCTACATCCCTGATGTAAAGATGGTAGAGAGTAAATCGTTGAAACTATACTTATTCAGCTTCCGTAATCATGGTGATTTCCATGAAGATTGCATGAATATTATAATGAATGATCTTATCAAATTAATGGAGCCACGTTACATTGAAGTATGGGGGAAATTTACACCACGCGGTGGTATTTCGATTGATCCATATACAAATTGGGGACGTCCTGGCACGAAATATGAACAAATGGCCGATTATCGTCTAATGAATCATGATCTTTACCCAGAGAAAATCGACAACCGTTAAATGATAAGCTTACATTGCTAATGTAAGAAGAACCTTGTACTTACACTAATAACATCTTCAAGTTAATCGATTGATAGTTGTCATATCATCGCGTGGCTTGGAGATGTTTTTTTGTTGTACTAGAAAATATAAAGCTGATTTCCTATGGAACGCTGCTCCCAAGCTTATATTGTAAGCATAATTAGGTCAAAGCCTCTCATAAATTACACTATACGAAATATGAGGAGGGCGACGATGACTTCTAGTGTGAAATTAACGGCATGCATTATTGTTCAAAATGAAGAAAGTCACTTACCGTATTGTTTGGCTTCTATTCAATCAATTGCTGATGAAATTATTGTTGTAGATACGGGATCAACGGATACAACGAAACAACTTGCTGAGCAATACCATGCACAAGTATATGATTTTCAATGGAATGATAATTTTGCAGATGCGCGTAATTATGCTTTAGAGCAAGCAACTGGTGAATGGATATTATATATCGATGCAGATGAACGTCTTGAAGAAAGTGGTCATGCAACCATTCGCGAAGCGATAGAACAGGAAGAATTACTTTTGCTGGGATTGAAAGTCGTTAATTATTACGGACATCGACCCCCGCAATACGAACGTTCTAATCTACTTGTTCAATATCGAATTTTTCGTCGTACGAAAGCAACATTCACTGGTGCAATTCATGAACAGTTAAATTTGTCAGTACCACTTCAAGCTCATCAAGTGAAGAGGCTCACATCACAACTATCGCATTATGGATATCTACAAGAACGTGTACTTGAAAAAAATAAGATGAATCGAAATGTGAATATTTTACTTAAGGAAAAAGCTAGAGATAAAAACAATCCGTGGACGGATTATTTTATTGCTAATGAGTTGAATCAACTTGGGGAGAAAGTGAAGGCATACGAATTTGTTAACTTAGCGATTACAGGATTTATTGCGAAGCAACAACTTCCTCCATCACTGCTATATAAGTTGAAGTACAGCATTGTAATTGATTTACAACACTTTGAAGGGATAGAGCAATCGATTGATCTTGCGATTAAAATTCATCCTGACTTTGTAGATTTGTATTACTATAAAGGGTTGATCATGAAAGGACAAGGGAAGTTGGATGAGGCGATCACTGCGTTTGATCAAGCACTTCTTATTGGCGAAAATAACTTACAACATCTAACTTTATGTGGTACAGGAAGTTTCTTATCTAAATTTGAAAAAGCGGTATGTTTAGAACAGCAGGGTATGCAAACAAGTGCATTACTTCTTATCGAAGAGGTACTTGCGGAATATAATAACTATGCTCCGGCGCTTGTAGCCAGAGAGAGAATTAAGGCATTGTACACAACTTCCTAGAGTAGAAGTTCAAAACATTCACTCGTGATCACGCTGAGTATGCTAACGTTGCTTAGTCGACATCGAATATGCCCCCATCGAAAGCCTGTGTGTGCTCGCGTACACAAAACGTACGCTGCGCTACTCGTTTCCGCTGTGGGTCATCTTCTTGGTGCTGACAAGCGAATGTTTGAACTTTCATTGGAAGAGGAAGTTCAAAACATTCACTCGTGATCACGCTGAGTATGCTAACGTTGCTTACTCGGCATCGAATATGCCCCCCATCGAAAGCCTGTGTGTGCTCGCGTACACAAAACGTACGCTGCGCTACTCGTTTCCGCTGTGGGTCATCTTCTTGGTGCTGACAAGCGAATGTTTTGAACCTTTATTGGAAGATGAAGTTCAAAACATCCACTCGTGATCACGGCCAATTACCCCGATTGTTAAAGCTTTTACTACATGAAAATTATGTATTGTTTCCTTACTTGCATAAACAAGCATCGATTGGATATAATGAGAACATATGTTCTTGTTATATCCAATGTTTTTATAGGGAACGATGAATAGTGTTCGCTTTTCGAAAGTACTTTTCATTTGCGAAAGAAATGTATTGAAAAGCCAATGAGTAGTTTTAGGGGGAACTAAGATGAATGTTAAGCAAGACACAACTGAAATAAATTCGCATGTACAAGAAAAGGCGTCACATGCTCCAATTCAAGAGGAGTTTGAAGCGGATGCTATTAAACAATATGTGTTGCTTGAAATGATATTACGTATTATTGATCATGATGTGAAAGCTATCGGTTTATCGCAAATTAAATTGCCTAGATTGTATGAATCGATGTTACGCGGCATTCAGGATCGTGTATTATTAGATATGGCAGACCATCGTAGAATGTTTCGTAAAGGTGGAATTAAGATCTATGAGGAGCTGCAACAACAAGATGGGTTACTAGCAAAATACGTCTGTCGAGGTTATCATCATCAAATTTTTATGTTATGGGGATTTGTAAAGGTGGAGTGTGAACGGGTGTTGAAAAAATATATGTCTGCATAATTCGCAAAATGTTCATCACTTTGTCATAATTCACGAAAAATTTTCATGTTTATATTAGTAATTGGTTGAGTAAATTGGGTATTGTTAGGTAATATAGGGATTAGACATTATGAGTATAAAGGGGAGCACGTTGTAATGCAAAAATGGATTATGTTAGCACTAGTATCAATTGCTGCAGTTATGGCTGCAAGTTTACTTGCTTTCGGTTTGCCAGAAAAACCAAAGACCGGGCCAGAAGAACTACCAGAAGGCGTAAATAGTATCATGAAAATCGAAGCGAATGAAGATTTTACTTTTAACCAAGCAGAATTCACTGCTAAAGCTGGCGAAACTGTTATATTGAAGTTCTCTAACAAGAGCGGCCTACACGGTATTGACATTGCAAAGTTAATTGACAGTAACGGTGTGGAAGTGAAATTGAACAAAGATAACCCAGAAACACAAGTGACGTTTACTGAAGCAAAAGAATATCTAATTGAGTGTAATATTCCTTGTGGACAAGGTCACAAAACAATGCACGCTAAACTTATTATTACAGCAGCTTAATAAGTTAGCAGTAGAAGAGGCTGTCGAGTTGATCTCGGCAGCCTCTTCTATGTATTATGTAGTTGTCGGCTAGAAGCAACTTGGGTTATCATAAGACTAGTACTAACATTATATTAATGCAAATATCGTGAATTATAGGAGGCAATCTCATTGATTACACACATTGTATTTTTTAAATTAAAGGATAATAGCCCTGAGAAAGTAGAAGTTACTGCAGAGGTGCTTCGCAATATGGAAGGTAAAATTGAACAATTGAAATTCATTGAAGTTGGAGTAGATGTTATCCACTCTGAGCGTTCATACGATATTGCACTTGTTACAAAATTCGATACTATGGCGGATCTTGATGCATATCAAGTGCATCCCGTTCACCAAAAGGTGATCGAGCATATGAGCACTGTGCGTGAATCTTCTGTAGCTGTTGACTACGAAAGCTAAGAGGTAATTATGCGCGATGTATATGAAATGGCCACGTATCTTTTCATCATTATTGCAAGTTGTATTGTGATGGGAGTTTGGCTTAAGCGTAAGGCAAAGAAAAAGAACGAGTCTAACAACAATTAATAACTTGCTATAGGCGGTGAATTCGTGTACTACGTCAATCAAGAACAGATAGCCATTCGACTAGCGACAATTCCGACGCTAACAGCAGCAATGGAGCAATTAAGTAAGCAATGGGAAGGCGCAACATTACAAGCATTGGCGCAAGAGCGAGCATTACATCTAGCAATAGAAATTGTGACTGATATTGGCAGTTATCTAATAGATGGATTTATTATGCGCGATGCAAGTAGCTACGAAGATATTATTGAAATTACAAGTGGTGAAGGTGTTTTTCCAGAAAGTATAGTACCTGATCTATTGGAATTAGTACGTCTTCGTAAACCGCTTGTGCAAGATTATTATAATTGGAAGAGTTCAGAACTACATCCGTTAGTCGAGAAGTTACCAACTTTGCTAGTAGAATTTAAAGTAGCGGTCGAACAGTATGTTGAAAAAGAGCTAGCTTAATGGATTAGCTCGTATTGTGATGGAAGCGAGGTGGGTAATAATGAAGCCAACTAGTTCGACTCGTGACGCTATATTGTATAAACTACGAAGTCAAGGGCGAATGCAAATTAGCGCATTAGCCCAACAACTTCAGCTGACAGAAATGGCGATACGAAGACATTTACACGAGTTAGCAAAGCAAGATTATGTGCAAATTATTTCAGTGAAGCAAAGTATGGGGAGACCAAGTCATGCTTATGAACTAACGCGTAAATCAGAGGAACTATTTCCGCAAAAATATCATATGCTTACCGTTGACCTACTTAGTGAACTAGATGATAATCCAGAAACTGCACCATATATTAATATGATGTTTCAAGGACGTAAGCGTAAGTTATTAGATCGCTATGAAGATAGAATGGCGCAAAAGGATTTAGCCGAAAAGGTTGATGAGCTTGTTGCTATTCAAAATGCTGGCGGTTATATGGCTGAGGCGAAGCGGGATCAGCATTACTATTATATCGAAGAATACAATTGCCCGATAAAAGGTGTGGCAGATCGTTATCATCAAGCATGCCAATGTGAGCTTGAGTTGTTTCAAGACTTATTAGGAGCTAAGGTAGAGCGCACAGAGTGTCTAGCTAAAGGTGGAACGAAATGCAATTATCGTATTCAAATGTCCAGTAACGCTCAAGTTGAAGCATGAAGCTGAGATAAACAGCATGTAGAACTTATATTAGAAATTAAGAAGGGGCAGCACCCAAATGTCATGGAATGATGACACTTGGTTGTTGCCCCTTTTTGTATGTGTATATTAGCTATTGAATGTAAGAGGGATTTGAATTAGAACATAATTTCTAGTCCACATTCGCGTCGTTGCAATTAATTTCTCACCTTCTCGAGTAAAGAATAGTCCAGAACCCTCTTTCTGTTCTAGTTCCCAACCATATTGACTAACAAGTTCAGTAATCTGCTCATCAACAACGTTAATTCCACTACCACCAGAAGCGATATACCAATGAGTCTTATTATTACTAGTTAATAAGGCGAGATTATCATCCGAGCGTTCAAAAGTAGTAATAGCCTCTCGTTGACTAACGCCATCGATAGGAGGTACCGGGTAATAAAGTTTATTGTAGTAGATATATCCTCCTACTAAGAGCAAGAGTATGCCAATTGTACTAAGCGTAATAATTACTCTAGACCGTTTCTTCATAGACACTCCTTCTTGTATGTACAATTATTCATCTACACTAATATTTCAGACCGATTAAGCTGCTACATAAATTTGGAATGAACCCAATCTCATAATGATACAAATAATGACAAAGGTAAGTCAACTATTGTGCGTGTCTCACCCATCAGCAACTTAGCTGTTAAATAGCTGTATTATAATGATTTTTCTGCGTAATTATATGTTTTTGAAAAATGATGTGAAATGTTGTGTCAAAACAAGCCCAATCTGCTTATACTGTGTTACGCGAATAGGCATATGTCTAGTTACAAGAAATTGATTACAACGACAGTGAGCGATGACTATGTCCAAATTTATCGGTATGAGGAGGAACTATGTTAACGATTGAAATCAGTATTTGGATCGCTACAGGAGCCTTTGTCATTCTTGTTATTGCTTTAATTGTTACATTACGATCATTAGTTGTTCGTATGAACGAATTAACAGCAACAGCAACTGATATGAAGCAAGACATAAGTAGACTATCACTTGAGTGCAGTAGTCTCATTCAATCGACTGATGAGACTGTTAAAGCAATCTCAAGCAGTGTGCAAGCGGCACAAGGAATTGTTCAGGCAACAAAACAGATTAGCCAAACGATTGAACATACCGCTGCAATGGTGGATGAGGTGACGGGTAAAATTTCACATCGTGCATTGAAGTACGTACAGCAAGAGAAAGCTGAGCGTCAAGTCGAAGATGCTATACAATGGGCTGAACTGGCGGTGTCTGCGTGGCAATTATGGCAAGGTGTACGCAAGAAGCAACTAGATAATAGTACAACAAGAGAGTAGTGATCTACAAAAAGTTCGAAATGTTAAGGGTGTAGATGAAAATTATGGAGGAGTGTTAACGATGAAAATAACGAAACGTGGCACAGCATTTTTGGCAGGAATTATTACAGGTGGGGTAGTTGGAAGTGTAACGGCATTATTATTTGCGCCGAAAAGTGGTAAAGAATTACGTTCAGATATTAAAGTAGGTGCGGAAAAGGTTGCAGAGGCAACAGGAAAGGCTGTTGATCATGTGTCTGAAACGGTTTATGAAGCGAGCAAACAGATTGAGGATCGTACAGTAAAGATTGTCTCTGGTGCAAAGCTGGGTATTCAAAAAATTGTTGGTAGTAGGAAGCAAGTATGTGCTACTAATGAACAAGAAGAGGTAGAACAAGAAAATCCGCATAATTAATGCTTGCAAATTAAATCACAATAATTGATACTACTTAATGGACAGAGTCTAGAGAGAAGAGAGCGGTGGAATTGTGCAGCGACCAATAGCGGTATTAGATTCTGGTGTAGGTGGATTGACGGTAGTGAAAGAATTATTAAAGCAATTACCGCGAGAAGAAATTGTCTATTTCGGCGATACACTTCGTGCACCTTACGGTCCAAGATCGAAAGACGAAGTTATGCAGTTTACGGAAGAAGTCGTACAATATTTGCTCAAGTATGATCCGAAACTTGTCGTCATTGCATGTAATACAGCAACAGCAGTTGCGCTCGAGCATATTCGTGCAAGTCTTTCAATTCCGGTTATTGGCGTAATTGAGCCTGGTGCTAGAGCAGCGCTTCGTGGCACAAAGACAGGTTATATTGGAGTAATCGGCACAGAAGGTACGATTAAGAGTAAAGCTTACGATCAAGCACTTTATCAACTTGCAGATGATATTCAGATTGTAAGTGAGGCATGCCCAGCATTCGTTCCGCTTGTTGAGAAAGGGGAATATGAGTCAGCTAAAGCCTACAAGATCGTCTATGAGTCCATTGTGCATATGCGTTCATATCCAATAGATTGCTTAATACTAGGATGCACGCATTATCCATTTCTAGCAGATACAATTGCAGAGGTAATGGGTGAATCTGTTACACTAATTCATTCAGCAGAAGAGACAACAACTGAAGTCATTGCCATCTTGGAAAAGCAAGGTCAATATGAGCAAACCGAAGGTCATATAGATCATGAGGCAATTGTGACGACAAGCCAATTTACAAGTGGATCTGTAGATAATGAGTCCGTCATTGCGAATACAAAAATAAAGAAGCATTGCTTTATATGCAGTGGAGATCCAACGACATTTCAAATGATAGTGCGACAATGGCTTGCAGATGAGCTCCATCAGTATGAGCCGGAGTGGAAAAGTAGCGTGAATAATAGTCACATATTGTAATATATATTAGTAGGGGATAATTTTGGGCTAGAAGCCACTGAATTATCCCCTTTGTGTTGCTTTGGAGGAATAACTTAGTAAATAACTAGCTTAAAGTCTAGTGCGGATTAAATAGATAGTGGGTATACTAAAATAAAATGATGAGATATAGGAAGCTTAGTCGGCATTGAATATGAAGCGGACTTGAGAAGTCCGAGAGGAGTGGTCATATGAAAAAAATATTGTCACTAGGACATTGGAAACAGACCTTTCAATTAATTTTCAAAATAATTACATCTCCGACCGTCGCACTATGGGAAAAGGGCTTATTTATAATTCCCGTTTTTATTTATTGGATAGCACCCGACTTCATGCCATTTCTACCTGTTGATGATATCGCATTTACGATGATTGTTGCAGAATGGTTTGCGAGTAGAATGGCGAAGAAGTATAATATAACAAGATAGACCATGTTAATTACACAGAGCAAAAGGAGCGGACAAGCAATGAAATGCAAAATTTCTCGTAACGCAGCTAAAGTATTGAAAGTTGAATTAGATAAGCCGGAAAGTGCAGGTAAATTATTACGTGTATTTGTAACTCATGCTCATGGGGATCACGCACATTATGGTATGGGCGTAGATGAGCCTACAGATAAAGATGTTGTTGTATCGACGGATAGCGGAATTGATGTTATTCTAGAAAAAGACAATGAATTTTTGGATGGTATCCGTGTAGACTATTTCTACACACCTGAAGAAGGATTTGCAATTACTAACCCTTCAAAAGGAAACCACGGGGATCATTAACTGTAATAAAAAGCATATGGGAAATGGGAAGAGGAAGAATGGCGACGAATGATATTAGAGTCTGCGATCAGTGCAGACATATGAAGATGAAGACGACGGTTGCAAAGATAGAGAAACTTGCACCTAACTCTGAAATTAAAGTTGGCTGCAAATCATATTGTGGACCATGCAAACGTACTCCGTTTGTATTCATTAATGGTCGATATATAAAAGGTGCAACGGAAGATGAAGCGATAGAAAAAGCACTAGTTCATCTTAAAAAATAATAATAGCGCAACATAGAGTCCTTCACTTAGATGGTTATCCATAAGTTGAAGGATTTTTTGCTGACAATAGAAGGTGAGTCTACAGATGAATAGAAGTTGGTATATAGGCGGGTTTGTCAGTATTCTATTTGCGATCATCATATTTCAGATGATTTGGTTACCAGATGCATTCTTTTTTGCAAAAGGGAAGGAATGGATACAATATATTGATCAATTGTATTATGTTGTTATAATAATCCCACTTTGTTGGTTAATTGGTGCGATATGGCGTAGTCAACAGAATCAACAACGTAGTTTAGCACTAACCATAATGCGAATTATTGTAATAATGGGTTCAGTAACGATGATCGTTATTCTAACGCAACCGTTGCAGCATTTACAGTTGCTTATTATTGTGACAGCTATTACTGTTGTTACCATTGTTGGTGAATTAGTATGGAGCAAAGTGATAGATGTGCGAAGTAATTCACAGATTGTAAGCAAGCAGTTTAGACATTACAACAGTTCATTAATTGGTCCGATTGTGGTGTATTGCATCATCCTTCTCGTGTTGCTTTGCCCAACTGGTTATAATGTGACCTATCCAGGTATGACGATGAATATGAACACTTATGCTACGATTGGTCAGCAGCGGTCAGAAAATAATGGAATCATTGAAGGTGTACTCGTATTCGAGCGACCTGCGTTTCCAATTGATTGGCTGTACAGCGCGATATTTCCTTCCTATGAGATGAACAAGCGAGAAGCGAACGAACCAAGTATAACTGAAACCTATAGTCAAGTGGCAGAGATGAAAACGGATGCGGATAAACTTGCAGCTGCAGTAGCGTGGGAACAAGCAGGATTAGGCGAGGCGATTGTTTATGAAGGAATTCAAGTAATCGCAATTGTCGCCAATTCTCCAGCAGATGGTGTTATTCAAGCTGGAGATATTGTTACTGCTATTAATGGCGAAACGTTACATGATGCAGCAGCACTCATTACATATATGAGTTCTCATGTAGAAGCAGGAGATCATGTTCAAATAGAACTGTTACGAGAGGGTCAACAAGTTAAATCGACTGTTTCTACTGTAGCTTCAACGGATGGGGAAAATAGGGCAGTTCTTGGTGTATCTATTCAAAATGCTTATCGTACACAAATGGAGGAAGAGCTTACGTTCAAATCTTACCTTGCTCATGCTGGTGGACCATCACATGGCGCGATGTTAACGTTAGCATTTCTAGATCAACTAAGTGAAGCTGATCTAACAGGTGGGTTGAAAATAGCAGGGACAGGTACAATTGAACCTGATGGAACGGTTGGAATGGTAGGCGGAATTCAGCAGAAAGCATATGCTGTTAGTCGAACGACAGCGGATGTGTTTTTCGTGCCGAAAGAAGGTTATCTTGAAGCAACAACTGGTGCACCAGAACTTAATATTGTGCCAGTAACTTCACTTCGTGATATCTTGTCATGGATAGAAGATCACCAAACGGATACAACATTATAATTCAATAATAAAAAGGGATGCAACGAGACGATAGCCAGTAGGCTGTTCATCTTATTGCATCCCTTATTTACTTATCTATTACGAGGTGGCAACGGACCAAAGAATTGTACTAAGTTACACTGAATGCGACCATTGTAAAGTTTACGCTTTTTGTCTGCAATTTTGCCCATATAATGTTCAACTTCAAGAGAAGGACTGAAAATGAAATGTGACCAGGTTGGATAATAAAGTGATGCCTTACCAAGCTGACGAAGTGCTAATTCAGCTTCTGTCTCATCACCAAGACGTTCACCGTAAGGAGGGTTAGAAATGATAACACCATAGTCTCCTTCAGGCTTAATTTTTGCGACAGGTAAGACATGCAGCTTAATTTCTTTACCGAAGCCAGCACGACGAACCGCTTGAGTTGCAATATCAATAGCATGTGGATCAATATCAGATCCAGTAATTTGCAACTTCACATCGTCCTTCACAGAATCAAACGCTTCTTCACGCGCTTGTTCCCAAAGCTCACCAGGAATATTGTCCCAAGCTTCACTGTCAAAGCTACGACGCGTTCCAGGAGCGATATTCCAAGCTTGCATAGCAGCTTCAATAAGAATAGTGCCTGATCCACAGAAAGGATCGTATAATGGACGGTCAGGCGTCCAGCGAGATAATTGAACAATCGCAGCAGCCATCGTTTCACGTAGTGGAGCCGCTGTTGAAGCAATACGATAACCACGTTTATGAAGTCCAGAACCTGATGTATCGATCGTAAGTAATGCTTCATCATTCAGCAATGTTACTTCGAGAACATATAGTGGACCATCTTCTGGGAACCATTCAGTATTATGCTTTTCTTTCAATTTCTCAACGATTGCTTTTTTGACAACACCTTGTACAGCAGGTACGCTTGTCAGTTGTGATTTGTGAGAGCGACCATTGACTGGGAACTCAGCATTAGCAGGTAACCATTCATCCCAGTTAAGTGCTTTTACACCTTCAAATAAGTCATCGAAAGTAGTAGCTTGAAATCTACCCATATTAACAAGTACACGACCAGCAGATCGTAACCACAGATTCGTACGAGCAATATCAAGGAAATCTCCTGTGAAATTAACTCTACCATTCTCTGTTTGTGTATCTGTATATCCAAGCTCTTTCAATTCACGAGCTACAATTGCTTCTAGTCCCATTGGAGCAGTAGCGATTAAATTCAGTTTTGCCATCTGTTAACACTCATTTCTTTTTTTCTATTAGCCTAAAAGTGCATGTTCAAAAAGTTCGCTTTTTAAACAACCTCTACAATCATATAGAGTTATTGTATCTCATATTGGCGTAATTACAAAGTACTATGTAATAATAGCGCTTCTTGTCACAATGCCTATAAAATCATACAATAAAGTGTAGGCAAAAATATAGCATTTTGCATAATTATTTAACAACGAAGGGAAATATCAAGGTGAATATAGAAGAACAGTATATAGATGGTCTATTTGAGCGTGATGAAGTGTTAGAAATAATTCGTGCAGGAACGGCAGCACAAGGTATGCCTGATATTGCCGTAGCTGATGGATATGGGAAGTTACTAACGATGCTTGTATCGATGAATGGTGTTTCAAATGCACTAGAAATCGGAGCATTAGGTGGCTATAGTGGCGTTTGTCTTGCACGTGGCTTGAAAGAGGGAGGACATCTTACTTGTCTTGAGTTACTGCCTCATTATGCAGAAGTTGCGCAAAAGCATGTAACAGAAGCGGGATTCGGTCATTGTATTAGCTACAAAGTTGGTGATGCTAAAGCAAGCTTAGAAGAGTTATATCAATCAGGACAGAAATATCAGTTGTTCTTTATTGATGCAGATAAAGAAGGTTATCCGATCTATTTGGAGTATGCAATTAAGATGGCAGATGCTGGTGCATTAATTATAGCGGACAATATATTATTACGTGGTCGTACAGTGAACGAAGCAAAGCAAGGTCCAGCGGTACAAGCTGTTCGAGCATTTAACAAACAAATTGTGAGCGATCCTCGACTAGAGAGCACAATTCTACCTGGATATGACGGATTAGCAATAGCAAGAGTGAAGTAAGCTTTACTTGAAGTTGAATCACTAGCGTAGAAAAAACCATTTGACTACTGAGTAGCAGATGGTTTTTTCTACGCTAATGACATTATGAGTGCTTTCGAAACTTACCTGGCGATTCCCCTGCAATTTTCTTGAATAACATATTAAAATAATTAGCATTTGGATAGCCGACAAGTTGAGCGATTTCTCTAACCGATAGATCGGTTTCGGCCAACATGCGTTTCGCCTCATCTATCCGACATTTAATCATGAATTGAATGGGAGACATACCAATCTCTTCCTTAAATATATGTGCGAGATGGTAAGGGCTTACAAAAACAAATGAAGCTAGCGCATTAAGCGATAGATCCTGTGCGTAATTCTCTCTAATATAATCTCTTGTATTTCGTGAAATTGTAGATATGCTTGCTGTTTCTTTCGGTTGATTGGCGATACGAATAATATGTATGATTATGCTTTGGAGCATGAAGGAAATTAAGTCTAAACTGCCAAGCTTAGCATCTGAATTTTCTAGTAGCACGTTGGTGAAATAGCGTGAGAGGACATCATAATTTTTGTTGAGATGAAGAATCGGGTTTTTCTCCTCATCTAATAAGATTTCAGGAGGCATGTTATGAAGCTTGAGATTACCGATTATGATACTAATCCCTTTAAGAGGATAATCATCAGATGAACGCGTGCGTAGCTTGATTCCGGGTTTACAGACCATCAGATCACCTTCTCTGACAGATATTACTTGATTGTCGAAGTGAATCTCCCCTCGTCCACCTTGAATTAGCTGTAGCTCCGTGAATACATTTTCTCTGGAGTTACCCTCAATATTTAATATATCTTGTAAATATGAAACTGAGATGAGACTTGGCGTCTCCAATAAAATGACCGGGTTGGACATATTTATAGAAATCACCTTCCGCATCTAAGAGACTTCAAAATGTAAAGCGCTTACAGTAGTTTTATGTTATTATTATTTCTAAAAACTACCATGAAATCAAGTCGAAAAAAACTGACTAGCAAGATACTGTATTTTTATCACAAGATAGTTAATTTATTTTGTCTATCCGTTCCTCTAGACTTTGTGTATGAAATCAGTAAGCAAGGACTTGTGTTTGTAGAAAAAGCGAAATGAGAAATGCACTGAGGTGGTGAAGACATTGTTATTGCAATTGAATAATTTGACCAAATCTTATTTTGGTGTGACGGTGTTGGATCATGTGAATTTCGACCTAAGGCAGGGCGAAGTACATGCCATTCTTGGGCAGAATGGTGCAGGTAAATCAACATTAGTGAAATTAATCTCTGGAGTCGAAGAACCAGATCATGGAGAAATCTATGTTGAAGGAAATCGTGTTCTATTACCTTCAACATTAGAGGCACAACGCCTTGGAATCACTACCATATATCAAGAAACAGCGTTAGTTCCGGATATGACGATAGCTGAAAATATATTTCTAGGGCGCGAACCGAAGCGTTTTGGTTTGTTTACCCATTATAGCAAGATGAAGCTCAAAACGAAATCTATATTGAAGCAACTGGGTTATTCTTTTCATCCCAACACGCTTGTCCGAGATTTATCGATCAGTGGTCAGCAAACGGTTGCCATTGCAAAAGCAATTTCCCAACAATGCAAACTCATAATTATGGATGAACCAACGGCTAGTTTGACTGAACAAGAATGTGTTCGTTTATTTCGGATGATAGAGACTTTTAAGTCTGAAGGTGTAGGTATCATCTACATCACACATCGGTTAAAGGAAGTGAAAGACATTTGTGACCGAGTTACGATTTTGCGTGACGGTCAGCATGTCATTACTCGTGATGCGAAGGGGTTTGATGAACAAGAAATCATTACTTATATGGTAGGAAAAGAGTTGACACATCATTTCCCTCCAGTGCCACTCGATATAGGTGCCGAATTAATGAAAGTAGTAGGGCTTAGTAAGAAAAATCAGTTTATGAACATAGACTTTACGCTACATGAAGGTGAAATATTAGGATTTGCAGGTCTTGCGGATTCTGGAGGATCAGAGCTTGCCAATGCTTTATTTGGACGTGTACGAACGGATGCAGGCCATGTTTACTGGCGGAATGAAAAAGTAGAAGTTAGAAATCCGAGACAGGCAATTCAGCATAAGTTTGGCTTGGTGGATAGAGATCGAGTGAAGGCAGGCATGTTCTCGGATATGCCCGTTTATCGAAATCTAACGATTTCAGGTTTGCCAATGTTAAATAAATGGCACTTTATTAATGAACAGAAAGAGCAGAGCAAAGCACTGGATGCCGTCTTACAATTGGATATTAAAATGATAGATCCCGATCAAGAAATAAAATTTTTAAGTGGAGGAAACCAACAGAAAGTTATGTTCGGTAGATGGCTTGTTGCAGATAGTGATCTATATATTTTGAATGATCCGACGCGTGGGATTGATGTTGGAGCAAAAAGCGAGCTTTATGTTGTCATTCATGAACTCGTTCAGGAGGGCAAAGGTATGATTGTAATCTCGTCAGATATATCAGAATTAATCGGTTTGTGTACTCGAATACTAGTCATGCATGAGGGGCGGATCGTCGAACAGATCTTTCATGAATTTGCGACAGAGGAGAAAATATTAAGCGCTGCTTCTGGATTACAAAGCTAGGGGGGAAGGGTATGCTTATCAAGAAGCGGAGGAGAGCATTCACCCAATTGGAGCAATTCCGTGAAATGAAGTGGCTTGGAAACTACAAGTCGTTCGTTTCAATGCTTATTATCTTTGTTCTTGCCTCAGTAACTAATGAATACTTCTTTACTTGGGAAAATATTGTAAATATAATCAGACAAGCATCAACTATTGGCATCATTGCACTTGGCGTACATTTCGTCGTTTTGCTAGGTATGTTTGATCTTTCTGTTGGATCTGTTCTAGTTATATCAGGAACAGTAATAATGGGTTCTCAGAGCATGTTTGGGACAGACATAATCTTATCGATGGCTCTCGGTATTATAGTTGGTTGTTTAGTAGGTTTTCTCAATGGTTTCATTATCGCCTATGGACGTGTGCCATCATTCATTACGACGCTAGGTACGATGTTTCTGTTTCGTTCAATCGCAATGTGGTATGGGTCGGGTGGTGCTGTGAACGGGACTTATATTCGATATACAGAACTTGGACATGGCTCAATTTGGGGAATCCCATATCTAGTATTTCCACTTATAGTAGTAGCAGTCTCTGCTCACATTGTTCTGACTAAAACATTACTAGGTCGATACATATATGCATTAGGTCAAAATCCGATGGCTGCTTCTTTAAGTGGTGCTCCCACTCGTTGGATCGTTATTACTGCGTTTGCGATAAGTGGAACTGCCGCTGGGATGGGAGCAGTGCTAGAGACATCGCGGCTCAATTCAATTTCTACTAGCAGCTCCGGCATCCTATATGAGCTGGATGTAATCTCAGCAATTGTTATCGGAGGATCCAATCTCAAAGGAGGTAAAGGTTCCATACTCGGTACAGTTTGTGGAGTTCTTATGTTAACAATGATTAGTAACTATATGAATTTGCAAAATGTGTCACCCTACCTTCAAGGGATTCTGAAGGGGATTCTTCTTCTAGTTATATTATATAGATAAAGTCGTAACGGCTAATTAGTTATAGAGGAGGCAGTTGTTCTATGGAACAGCTGCTTTTTTTGTGCTCTAAGGGAAGATATCTCTTTCGCAAGAATATGTAGTTTTGCCCCAATATAGTTAATTGTTCCATTAAGAAGATATATTTACAATAAATATATAGACCAGTAGATAAGGAGTGGGGGAAGCATGGTACTGGAAATGATAGCAATCAATAAAAGTTTCCAAAGCGTGAAAGCGCTTAATAATGTGAATATGAACCTCCTAAAAGGTGAAGTTCATGCATTAGTGGGTGAAAATGGGGCAGGCAAATCAACGTTAATGAAAATATTAGCCGGTATATATCAACCAGATGAAGGTGAGATAAGGTTGAATGGTAAGCAGGTTGCATTATCTTCACCAACTGTTTCTCAAAATTATGGGATTTCGATTATTCATCAAGAATTGAATCTCATTCCCCATATGACTGTAACTGAAAATATTTTTCTTGGTCGCGAGCCTAAGAAGCTTGGAGTGTTCTCCAATATCCAACAGATGAAGAAGGAAACAGAGAAGCTTCTAGAACGATTTGATCTGAAATTGGATCCAGACGCGATGATAGCTAGTCTTAGTATTGGCGAACAGCAAATTGTTGAGATAGCTAAGGCTATATCGATGAATGCAGAAATTCTAATTATGGATGAGCCTACTGCAGTATTGGAGGAAAGAGAAGTTCAGAAATTATTTGATCTGATTCAACAATTTAAAACCCAAGGAGTCTCTATTATATACATTTCCCATCGATTAAATGAGCTGAAACATTTCTGCGATCGATTAACGGTACTTAGGGATGGACAGTTTGTGCAGACTCTTCCGATGGATGGACTGACGGAGAAAGAGATTGCTAGTCTTATGGTTGGAAGAGAACTGAATGAATTGTATCCAGTCATCCGTCATTCCATTGGCGAAGAAATTTTACGGGTAGAGGGTCTGACACGAAAACCGAATTTTGAGAATGTGAGTTTCTCGGTCAAGCGTGGTGAAATCATTGGTTTTGCAGGACTTATCGGAGCTGGAAGAACAGAACTTGTTAGAACGATATTTGGTGATTGGCGCGCGGATAAAGGAACTATATTTTGGAAAGGCAAGCAAACGGAGTTCCGTAGCCCCGTAGATGCCGTGCTGGCAGGAATAGGATTTGCAACCGAAGATCGGAAACATACTGGACTGTTTCTTGATATGAGTGTGAGCGAGAATATATCGGTAACATGTACGCGCAAAGTTAGCAAATGGAACTTTATTCGTAAGCGGTCAGAAGGCAAGCTTGTCCAGAAGAAAATTGCACAACTGAATGTGAAGGTTAACAAAATAACAAGTCCTGTGAAAAATTTAAGTGGTGGAAATCAGCAGAAAGTGGTATTAGCGAAATGGATCGCTGCTGATAGTGAATTATTTATTCTAGATGAGCCGACGAGAGGGATAGATGTTGGTGCTAAAGGTGAGATTTATGAGTTGATCTCACAGCTAGCTGCTGAAGGCAAAGCAGTCATTATCGTTTCATCTGAACTTCCAGAGTTATTAGGAATATGTAACCGCATTCTTGTTATGCACCATGGGCAAATCAAAGGAGAATTAGATCATTCTATCGCAAATGAACAAAATGTGATGGCGCTCGCAGCAGGCGTATAAAGAAAGGAGTTTATTATAATGTCCAACACAGCTATCGAAGTAAATAAACCACAAACAAAACAAAGAAGGATTCTTAAATATTTGTGGGAACAGTACAGCGTACTCTTCGCACTTATCATCTTAATCATCTTTGCATCAATCTTGAGTGAGCACTTCCTCAATATTACCAATATTACGAATGTTTTAAGACAGGTTTCAATTGTAGGTATTCTATCTTTAGGTATGACGTTTGTAATTATATTGGGTGGGATTGATCTTTCAGTAGGATCAGTTTTAGCACTCTCTGGTACGGTTGTTATGGCATCACAGGTGACCTATTCGGCATCTATTCCTGTTTCGATCATTTTAGGTTTAATTTGTGGATTATTAGTTGGCTTAATTAACGGGTTAATGGTGACATACGGAAAAATAACGGCTTTTATTGCAACACTTGCCATGATGACGATAGCAAGGTCGATAGCTTTATTTTATGCAGATGCAGGAGCAATATCAGGCATGAACTCGACCTATGCCAAAATTGGTAATGCATATGCGTTTGGTGTACCAATTCCAGTTTTCATTTTTGTATTTATGGTTTTATTATCGTATATCGTGCTTGAAAAGACGGTATATGGAAGACATGTATATGCAGTAGGGGGCAATATGCAAGCAGCTCGTTTGTCTGCCATCTCAGTGTTTCGCGTCACGATTATTTCTTACATGATTTGCGGTTTTACAGCGGCTGTAGGCTCTATTATTGAAACCTCAAGATTAAACTCGATTTCAACTTCGACCTCAGGACATATGTATGAATTGGATGCAATCGCCGCGGTTATTATCGGAGGTGCGAGTTTGTCAGGAGGCAGAGGAAGAATACTTGGTACTTTGTTCGGTGTCTTAATTCTTGGAGTATTAAGCAATATTATGAATTTGCTCAATATTTCATCATATTTGCAGGGGGTGGTAAAAGGCATAATTATCGTTGCTGCTGTGTTGCTTCAGAAACGTAATTAATGTTTGGAAAAGTTATTGTGCTTATTCAAATTCAAATTATTTGGAGGGTTATATGATGTTGAAAAAAATTAAATTGTTGCCATTAATATTACTTGTTGCTCTTACTGCAATCTTGTCGGCTTGTACGAATACAAATAGTCCAGCGGTTTCGCAAAATGCTGAAAACACATCAAATGAGGACCAACAAGCATCTAAAGGAGAATATACGATTGGAATTTCTCTACCTGCAGCTGACCATGGCTGGATGGGAGCTCTTATTGCTAATACGAAAGCAGAAGCAGAAAAACATAGCAACGTGAAATATTTGCTGTATACGGCAAAAGACCCAGCGAAACAAACATCTGATATCGAAGATTTGATTACGAAAAAAGTTGATGCAATAGTTATGCTACCAATGGAGTCGGCAGCTTTGACGCCAGCAGCTGAAAAAGTAGCGAAAGCGAATATCCCATTGATTGTAGTCGATCGTGAGGTTAATACTGAAAGCTATCGTACGTATGTAGGTGGAGATAACTACGGTATAGGTTACGGGGACGCTAAATATTTGGTGGATGAGCTTACTAAGAAAAATGGTAAAGCAGAAGGTAAAGTTGTTGAAATCTCCGGTGTTCCATCGACAGTTACCGATCTGAGATCACAAGGCTTCCGTGATTATATTAAAGATTATCCTGGCGTGGAGATCGTAGCTACACAGCCTGGTGACTTCACGAGAGAGAAAGCGTTGAAGGCGATGGAGAATATTTTACAAGCCAATAAAGAAATTGATGCTGTTTATTCTCAAGATGACGATATGACAATAGGTATTGTGCAAGCGATTCGTGATTCAAAACGTGAGAAGGATATGTTCATAGTGAGTTCAGGGGGTATGAAAGAAATATATCAGATGATTAAAGAAAAGAGCTTGCCAGAAGTTATTGTATCTTTGACATATTCTCCAACAATGGGCGGTACGGCAGTAAATATGGCTATCAAAATATTAGAAAATGAAGGTTTAGATGGTTTCTGGGAGAAAACGGTTCCTCATCATATTATTCTTGAAGCAACACCAGTTACATCAGAAAATGTAGATAAATATTTCAAAGCAGACGCAAATTACTAATTTTCGAGAGGGACGGTAGCCATGAAATTAGGAGTATTCACCGTACTGTTTAGTGAACGTCAATTGGAAGTGGCACTAGATGCTGCGAAAGCTGCTGGATTACAGGCTGTAGAAATTGGAACAGGAGGCTATGTGGGGAAAGCCCACATAGCTCCTTCAGAACTTCTTCAAGACAAAGAAGCGATTGAACGAATTCAACGGTTAATTAGTGAACGTGGTCTTACTATATCCGCACTTAGCTGTCACGGTAACCCTCTACACCCGAATAAGGAACAGGCTGAGTCTGATCATAAAGATTTTCAAGATACGGTAAAGCTAGCTGCTCTACTTAATGTCGACACGGTAATTACCTTCTCAGGTTGTCCTGGAGAATCTGATCATTCTTTATATCCTTCATGGGTGACGTGTCCATGGCCACCAGATTTTCTTCAAGTACTAGAATGGCAATGGTCAAATAAAGTCATTCCATACTGGCGCGAACAATCTGCGTATTGTCGTCAATATGGTGTTCGGGTTGCTATTGAAGCCCATCCTGGCTTTGTCGTATATAATACGGAAACTGCATTACGTTTGCGGCGTGAAGCGGGTGATAATATCGGGGTAAACTTTGACCCGTCTCACTTGTTCTGGCAGGGGATGGACCCTGTTGAGTGCATCAAGGTGCTTGGTAGTTCAATCTATCATATGCATGCGAAGGATACGAGCATAGATGCTAGAAATACTGCATTAAATGGTGTATTAGATGTCAAGCCTTATTCGAATGAGTTAGATCGTTCGTGGATTTTTCGAACGATTGGCTACGGTGTTGATATGAAAGTCTGGAAAAATATTGTTAGTACGCTGCGCAAGGTAGGATATGATGGAGTAATAAGCATCGAACATGAAGATAGTTTGATGTCTGTGGAGGATGGTTTCTCAAAGGCAGCTCAATTTCTGAACGAAATTATCATTGGCGAAAAAGCGGGTGAGATTTGGTGGGCGTAAAACGACCTTTAAGAATTGGCATGGTTGGCTACAAATTTATGGGCAAAGCTCATAGCCATGCGTATAAAGATATTGGTATGTTCTTCGACTTGGACCATTTTGTTGAGATGAAAGCAATCTGCGGACGAGATGAAGAGAGTGTGAAAGAAGCAGCAGAAAGATTTGGTTGGAGTGAATATGAAACAGATTGGCGTTCGCTTATCGTAAGAGATGACATTGATTTTATTGATGTTAATACGCCAAGTAATGCACATAAGGATATTATTATAGCCGCTGCTAAAGCGGGGAAGCATGTTTTTTGTGAAAAACCACTTGCTTTAACATTAGAAGATGCAAGAGAAATGCTAAAGGTTGCCGAGGAACAAGGTGTCATTCATGCTGTATGCTTTAATTATCGCTATATTCCTGCCGTGCAATTGGCAAAGCAATTGATAGATGAAGGCAGAATTGGTGATATTCATCATTATCGCGCATCCTATTTACAAGACTGGCTAGTTGACCCAAGTTTTCCGCTAGCTTGGCGACTACAGAAGGAGTATGCGGGTTCGGGTGCTCATGGTGATCTCAATGCACATTGTGTTGATCTTGCAAGGTATTTAATCGGAGATTTTGAGAAGGTAGTTGGTCAGCAAAAGACATTTGTTAATCAACGAGCAATTCCTACTTCGATGACAGGTTTAACCGCTGTTGCTTCAGAGAAACTCGGGGATGTGACCGTAGATGATACGACTTCATTTCTAGCACAGTTTAAAAATGGCGCTATGGGGATGTTCGAAGCAAGCAGATTCGCAACGGGTTGGAAAAACGGAAATACTTTTGAGATTTATGGAAGTAAAGGAGCCATTCGTTTTAATTTGGAACGGTTAAATGAATTAGAAGTTTATCTTCGAGAAGATGAACCACATCTGCAAGGTTTCCGAACCATTATGGCAACTGAAAGTAGTCATAAATATGCAGGTAATTGGTGGCCGCCGGGACATACGATAGGATACGAGCATGCTTTTATTCATTTAATTTATGAAATCATGCAGAGCATGAGCGAAGACAGTGCTAGAACATATCCTGATTTTTATGACGGGGTAAAATGCCAGCAAGTGCTTGAAGCGGTAGAACAATCGATTCTAACAGAAGCTTGGGTGAATGTAGACAGCTTATGATAAATATAAGGTAACCTAAAAGAGCTGCGGTCTGTACTTTTCAGACTACAGCTCTTTTAGGTTACAAAGCACTTAATAATGATTATATGAAATAATATAACTTTTACTTAGCATCATAGATCGTTTAATGACTCAAAACAGGACGGCGTTTCTCTGAGAGCCCAACTTACCACAAAATGTAATAATAAATAAGTCCCGCACCACCAATAAATATTATCGTGATGAAAAGGAAAATTGATGTCAGGATCGTTCCCGCTATTGCTATACCTCTTCCTCTAGAAGAGCGTATTGCTCTACTACCTAAGATGAGTCCAATGAAATTTAGAATGAAAGCAAGAAAAAGACTAATTACTGTAAATACTGTGCTAGTATCGCTGGTATGTGAATTAAAGAACATAATAAATATTGATACTATGAAAAATAGAAATCCAAATATAGCGAATATCAAAGATACTACCGCTTGCCCTAGTCTATCTTTTGACTTAGTCTTCATATCGACTTTTGTTGTAGGTTTATAATTTTGCTGCACTTTTTAACTCCTTCCTATTATGGTGATTAGTACTAATTATTTAATTTATCATTCGACAAATTTTCCCATTAACCTTTATTACTTATTTTTTTGATACGTAACTTTACTGAAATCCAACTATTGTTACTTGAATTTAGTATGATCGATGTGTTCGTTGTTGTATGATAGATAATAGGTTAACTGACCCAATAGAAAATATAGTAAATACATCAATGGGTATTCATAATATAGAACATCGGAGGATTATATGTCCTGGAGTAAATTGAAGCAACAACTGGAGAGTTTTCTCAGTCCTGCCTTAAATGGAAGGGTCGAGTACCGTTCAACTAGTTATCGTTATTTACCTGATAAAGCAGGAATTTGTTATATTGCAGTAGATAAAAAGAATATACTCAATATGAGTGATAGAACTACTTTAATCAGATGGTATCAGACGGATTTGGAGATAAAAAATGATCCGGATATCGAAATTCCTATTATCGATGAGGATATTGAAACAATTAGAAAAGATACGAAAGGGTTAGTTCCTGAGGACCGTCTAAAAGTAATAGCAAGAAGTAGAAAAATATCCGAAGTAGCAAAGGAACTTCTATCAGCACAGTTAACGTTAAGTAAATCGAATTTCGTTGTTGTAGCGAACAAGTTTTTATCAATGTCTATAGAAGAAAGCATAGAGAGTAATGATATCTTATTGAATATTTTAGCTTTGGTGGACAGACGAGTTGGGAAAAAACGAATTTTAAACATGAGTGAGAAGATGAAGTTGAAGCATCCGATTGTACAATATTTTTATGAACTAAGGCTTAGTACGTTTTGAAAATAAATAACGGATATTATGTCTCTAGTGACAACCCTGATTAGAAGGATATTCACCTTTGAACAGAAGTTTATGAAGCTTTTATACATCAAAACACAATAAAAGAGCAAAGTAACGTATTCATCTGCACCCTATCTTTAATTCAAATTGGATTAAAGATAGGGTGTTTGTGATTATTTATCATATAATAATATGATTTTTATGAAGATTGCGTAAGATAAGTATCAAAAATACAGGAACAAGATACTTCTCAACATTGTCGGATAATGGGGATTAGAGCTAAATATTAAATAGTGAGAAAACACAACAACAAGCATGAAATTAAACATGCACAAATTCCATGAATCTTAATAAAAAATAGGGGTACCATAGGAGATAACTAGTCGGGTCACAAGGCTATCTCCAGGAGGGAATAATTATGAGTATTCAAATTGAAAAATTAATAACAGAAATTCCAAGTCAAAATAGAGATATTGCTTTATATGCCAAACATGTCATAAGTTCACTAGAACAGTTTGAGGATTATCACAGGAGATTTGTTGCTGCTCAAGCTTTAGCCGGTATTAAGCCAGTAGGAGATCAAGAAATATTATTCTATGAGACCGTAAGGAAAATAAAAGACCAAGTGATTTCTACGTTAGAGAAAACGATTGATGATCTCAAGCATAAAGGCGATAAACATCATCACAAACATTTTGAAGATGGGGTTGAATGAGGTTTCCATTAACCCCGAGATAAGAAAAGTGGATTACAGTCAATCCAACAATAGAATTAAAGATTTCACCAGAATAAAGGTTGAAGTTTGTTTCATTATTGATTATTTACATGTTTAGAACGACTATATTTTGGCCGAAAAGTAGTTGGTGAGACACCTGTCCAGCGACGAAATTGCCTAGAAAAATGGCTAGCAGATTGAAATCCTAGTCGTTCAGAAATTTCTTCCATAGTAAGTGTAGTAGTAACGAGTAATTGCTTTGCTTCATTTAGCACAAGCTTACTAACATATTGTCTAGGTGAAAGTCCATATACTTGACTAAATATGCGGGTGCATTGTCCACGACTCATTCCCAACATACTAGCAATTTCCTCTATCGAGTGATGATGCCTGTTACGTAGTTTTTCCTCAATAGCATACGCGATCTTCGTTTCGAAGACAGTAGATTGCTGCACTTTACTAGTTTCAATTGCATCTTTCATGGTGGATTCTATACAGTGTCTTACAAAAAGCGCTACTAAACCAAGCGTGTGCGACTGTATAACGAGCCGACTAATTGCTGTTTGGTATTCATTTGTATTTGAGTTATTCATATGTAATGTGGCAGTTTCGAGTTCGACTAAATGCTTTGATAATAAGTCATGTATCGGTTCGTCGGACTTCACGATCAAATAATCGAATTCACATAATGTAGATCTTACAAGAGGATCATCAATATCAAAATGCAGATTAAAAATTACATATGATTGATCAGAACGATTTTCACTTGTATGTGAAACTCCTGATTTGATAAGAAGCCAGTCTCCAGCATCGAGGAAAAACGAAGAGTTTCCCACAGTTTGCCATACTCTTCCCTCCTTACAGTAGAGTAATTCAAATAAGAAGTGATGATGAATGGGATATGACCAATTTGCAGGATAATTTCCAAGGTGACAACCAGTAATTTGTAATGTGCTTGTCAAATTAGGAAAATGATATTCTGCCTCCATAGATGACGACCTCCTATATAATCTCTATAAATAAATCCCAATATATGTATTGAAATCAAATTATCTTGATTATAAAAGTTAATATTAAAATCACTGTAACATTGCCGCAAGCAAATGGTCAAATTTTAGCTTTATTTGTCCATTTGTTTGCAATGCGCTTATGTTTAAGATAAATGAAACTATACTAGATTGGATGCGATGATAAATGTGCATATTTCAAGTGAAAAATAATCAATTTTGCATGGATGAGAAGCCTATACGATTACTATCCGGAGCTATTCATTACTTTAGAGTTGTGCCTGAGTATTGGTCTGATCGTTTAACTAAGTTAAAGGCATGTGGTTTTAATACGGTAGAGACATATGTACCTTGGAATTTTCATGAGGTACAACCAGGTAAATTTAACTTTGAAGGTATGGCAGATATTGAAAGTTTCATTAAACTAGCAGGAGAGATAGGCTTATATGTTATCGTACGTCCAAGTCCATACATTTGCGCAGAATGGGAATTTGGTGGTCTACCTGCTTGGCTGCTTTCTGATAGAAATATGCGATTACGTTGTATGCATCAACCATTTTTAGATAAAGTGGATGCATATTATGATGTATTATTACCAAAATTGAAACCACTTCTTTGCACGAACGGTGGTCCAATTATTGCGATGCAAATTGAAAATGAATACGGTAGCTACGGGAATGATACCAACTATCTTATATACTTAAAAGATTCAATGATAAAGAGAGGTATGGATGTATTACTATTTACATCCGATGGACCTGAACATCATATGCTACAAGGTGGCATGGTACCAGATGTATTAGAAACAGTTAACTTTGGATCTAGAGCTGTTGAAGCATTTGACATGCTTCGCCAATACCAACCGAACGGACCGGTTATGTGTATGGAATTTTGGAACGGTTGGTTTGATCACTGGGGTGAAGAACATCATACACGAGAGGCATCTGATGTTGCCGAATCATTAGATGAAATGTTGTCAGCGGATGGATCTGTTAACTTTTATATGTTTCATGGAGGTACAAACTTTGGTTTCACGAGTGGCGCTAATGGGTTAGAACGTAATCAATATGAACCAACCATTACGAGTTATGACTATGATGTTCCATTGAATGAGTCAGGTGAACCTACAGAAAAATATTTTGCTGTTAGAAATGTCGTGTCCAAATATATTGAGTTACCAGAATTAAATCTACCTAAGCCGATACCGAAAAAAAATTATGGCATGATATCTGTGGAGAAAGGTGTTTCATTGTTTAAACAATTAGAAAAATTATCTGTTCCGCATGAAACTACTTGTCCAGAATCAATGGAGTTCTATGGTCAAAATGATGGATTCATACTCTATGAAACGTTTATTTCTGGTCCTCGTGAAGAACGTGAACTTGTGATTCAAGAATGTCACGATAGAGCTTTAGTATACCTCGATGACAAATTTATGGGTGTTGTAGAAAGATGGGATGAAAGTACAAAAGTTAGTTTTGCTGTACCGTCATCTGGTGCTCGTATAAGGATTTTGGTTGAGAACATGGGGCGTATTAATTATGGACCTTATATAGCAGATCGTAAAGGGATTACAGAAGGAGTTCGCCACGGTAATCAATATTTATATGGATGGAAGGTACATCCACTACCGCTTGATAACATAGAGCAACTTACTTTTAACACTAGTAACAAAACTCAATCTGATCCAACCTTCTACAAAGCATTATTGACAATTGAGGAAGAGCCTGCGGATACATTTCTTAATTGTGAAGGATGGATTAAAGGCGTCGTTTACATTAATGGTTTTAACTTAGGAAGGTATTGGAATAAAGGACCTCAGAAGACGTTATATATACCAGCACCTCTATTGCGGAAGGGCAATAATGAGATTATTGTGTTTGAATTACATGGTACAGATCGATTAGAGCTGACATTCCAAGATAGTCCGATATTAGGTTAAAAAATACTCCCTAGAGATTCATCTCTAGGGAGTATTTTTGTATACGAAAAACTAAATTAACGATTAATTTCCATTGTAACGAGCAATAATTAACTTTCTACGTAGTAAGCTTATGTTAAGCTATTTACGGTCCCTAACTACACGAAATCCACAATGTCCGATTGAGGTATCAGGTGTATTGGAACTTCTAGCAGCAACTCTATAACGATTACAATAATCACGATGACACATATAAGATCCTCCACGTATAGAACGTAAGCCAGTATCTTTAGTCCATAACGGATTAGTTGAGTTAGATGATTGATGATAATTTCTATCGAAGTAGTCCTGACACCATTCCCAAACGTTACCAGACATTTGGTATAAACCGTAGCCGTTTGGTTCGAATGCCTCAACAGGTGCAGTCCCTAAATACCCGTCACTTGCATGATTTTTTATTGGAAATTTACCTTGCCAAATGTTACACATATGTTGTTTATTGGGCTGCAGCTCATTTCCCCAAGGATATCTTTTTCCTTCTAATCCGCCTCTAGCAGCATATTCCCATTCTGCTTCTGTTGGTAAACGTCCACCGATCCATTTGCAATACGCAGTGGCATCATTCCATGAAATATGTACAACAGGGTGATTTTCTCTACCAACCCATGTACTTCCTTCCCCTTCTGGACAAGCCCAATATGCACCTTTAATTGCAGACCACCAAGGGAGCTTGGGTGGTGATGCAATTTTATGAATTAAATTATTTTTAGATACAAAGTCAGTATAAACATAAGACCAATTAAATTTCTCTGCTTCAGTTACATAACCAGTATGGGTTACAAAATCGGCAAATTGTATGTTCGTCACAGTGTATTTACTAATCTCAAAGGAATCAATAAATATTTCTCGCATAGGACCTTCTCCATCATTAGGAAAACCTTCGTCAGAATTTGAACCCATCCAAAATGTACCGCCTTCTAGAGGAACGAATGATTCCACATGATGAGTTAACATTTGGGAAGAGGTGCTATTTGGTTTTTGTACTGTTTCAACATGATTCCTAGTATTAGGGTTCATATTAATGTCATTTGATATTGTGATTGAGTTTCGATTGCCTCCGCAACATGCTTTCTTATTCTCCATTATATTCACACCTATTCATTAGCTATATAATGCAACCCCAACGAGTCCTGAAACGACAATAACATATATTGGGTGTTTTTTGAAATACATTAATGCAACTAGAGATCCGATAAAGATAAATATTTGACTCAATGTATATGAAACATCTGAAGAGAAAACACCATTGTTTTTAGTGAAAATGATGGCCGAGTAGAAGATAAAGCCTGTTACTGCAGCACGAATGCCATATAAAGCATTTGCCCAGATTTCATTTTTTGATACTACATTATAAAAAACTGCCAGCAAAATAATACATAGAAGGGATGGTAATACCATTCCGATAGTAGCTACTATAGCTCCTGGAAGCTGTAAATGCATATAGCCAATTGAGATTGCCATATTAGTAGCAATAGGACCAGGGCTCATTCCAGCAACAGCTACAACATCTGAAAATTGATCCATCGTTAACCACTGATAGCGATTCACTATTTCGGTTTGCATTAACGGTATCATGGAATAGCCACCACCAAAAGATACACAACCAATCATAAAAAATATGATAAACAGTTGAATTAATTCACTCATGTTTTCACCTCTGCTAGATCATATAGTCATAATATTGATTTTCTGGAATTGTATCTAATTTGTTAGTGTTCGTAGATGATAGCCATTTATGTTTAGCGAATTTAACGATAATTCCGATACAGCCACATGCGATGATTATTATAATAGGATGAACAATTGAACTGAAAAAATAGAGTGTAAAGATAGTCCCTGCTACCAATATAGTACTTGTAAAATCTATAATGGATTCTTTCCCCATCTTTAATGCTGCATAGACAATTAAAGCGACGATTGTAGTACGTATAGATAAAAAAGCTGCTTGTATTTTTGGTGCTTCCTGAATAGATAAAAAGAATATAGAGAGGACAAGCATAATAATAAAAGTAGGAAGTAGCGTTCCGAGCAGAGCAACAATAGCACCTAAAAAACCATTAAGTCGATAGCCTATAAAAATAGCAGAGTTAATGGCAATAGCACCTGGTGCGGATTGAGCAACGGCGAAGACATCTCCGATTTCTTTCATTGACATCCACTTTTGTTTTTCTACTACTTCTTTTTCAATACTAGGTATGAGCGAATACCCCCCGCCAAATGAGACAGGACTAATTTTTAGAAAAGTCCAAAAGATAAGTAATAATTGTTTGTTTCTAGAAACTTTATCCTGATTTGATTCTAAGTTCGTTGGGAATTTACTCATAATCCTCTGCCTTTCTTACTTTATGTCTTTTATATTTATTCATTATACCATCTTAAATTCATTTTGGGATTATCTTTGTTGATTTCTTTTATTTTTTTTTTGGTTATAATAGAAGGATATATATTATTAATCCTATCCGTATATAGTGAATTGAGGTCTGATATAAATATGGACAATAAAAGTTTATCAGAAATAAAAATACGAATTTTTAACTATATCGCTGAACGAAGTGATATTTCAAAATTCGACCTTCAACGACTATTAAGCCTTTCTAGTTCCTCATTAGGGAGAGTACTACAAGAAATGGTTGAGGAACAATTATTAATTCAGTCTGGATATGGGCCATCAAGTGGTGGGAGAAAACCTATTCTTTATAATATAAATGCTCATTATGGATATATTATTGGAATTGAAATTTCCCGATTTTATGCGGTACTTGGATTATTTGATATGAAGTTGAATGCAAAGGCATTAACAAGATGGAGAATGGATAGCACAATGAATCCATATACCTTTATTGAATATATAGATCAAACGATAAGTTCCTTTTGCAATGATCATCAAATTACTAAAGAAAAGATCATTGGTATAGGTATTGGAGCAGTTGGACCTTTAGATCGAAATCAAGGAATGATCATTAATCCAAAGTATTATAGCGCTGAAGGTTGGAACAATATTGCAATCACAACTTTAATAGAAGACAAAATCGGAATAAAAGCAGTACTTGATAACGGAACGGATTGTGCAGCACTTGGTGAACAGCTTGCATTTCGCACACAGGGGAGTGTAGCAGATCATTTGTTATATATTAATGTAGGAGTAGGTTTACGTTCGGCTATGATCTCAGGGGGACATTTAGTACAGGGAATCTACGATCGAGAGGGTGCATTTGGTCAGATGATCATTAAAGCTGGGGATGCTCCTGTACTTAATGGTTGTAATCCAGGTGCACTAGAGAATTATGTTTCTATACCTGTGTTAGTAGAACAGGTGAAAAAGAAAATTAGGTTGGGACGTACATTATTGTCTAATCAGTCTCCAGTTAATGATAAGGATGTAGACTTTGATCTGTTAATTAGAGAATTACGTTTAGAAAACCCATTTATAACAGAGCTATTTCAGCAGTCAGCTACTTATCTGGGTATTGGCGTTGCTAATTTAATAAACATTTTTCAGCCTAATAAAGTTATTCTTGGAGGTTCACTAATTAACTCTTATAAGGAATATGCACAATTAGTAGCGCAGACAGCTGAGCTGTATACGTACAATTTCCCTTCATATCAAACACAATTTACTCAAGGTATATTAATGGAGGATGCTGTTGCGACAGGAGCTGCATTACTAGTTCGTAATCGATTAAGTTAATTATTCTTGCTTTGAATTGCTACTTATCTTCTAGTACCCTCTACATACAACAAAAAGTGCTAAGCAGCAAATATGCTACTTAGCACTTTTTATTGATTACTTTGATTGATTTGCCGTTTGTGGAGAAGTGCAAACCATACCCACACTCCATTAAGTCCCATTAGAATGGCAGATGTAATAAACAATCCTTTGATTCCGATCCAACCGGAGAAGAAACCTCCTGCGATAGGGGCAATAACATTTCCTAGACTAATCATACTAGTATTAAAACTAAACGTTCGTGTTGCCATTCCAGCTGGTGAAAATTTTGCTAGCAAAGAATTAACGGTAGGTACTAGACCACCAAGGAAAAATCCGAGAAAAAATCTAGCAATAAGCAAGTGCCATACGGTATCAGCAAGTGCTTGTGGAATAAAGCTAATGGCGGCGCCGATAAGACTATATGCTAATATTTTTTCTGAACCGACACGATCACCTAATTTACCTAATATAGGTGAGGCGAGCATATTAGATAATCCGGTCGCTGATGCAACAAGCCCAGCAAGAAAAGCGATATTAGCAACATTAGGACTTAACTCTTGTATGTAAAGCGGAATCAAGGTCATCGGGCTCATATTAGCGAATTGAATAAGCAATGTAACCGCAAATAATGCAGCAATTTGCGGAATATATATAATCTTTTTAAGACCTTCAATTACTGTCATCTGTACTTCAGTCGCAGCTTGCTTACGATCAAAAGATTCTTTCACAATAAACAAACAAAGTAATGACGCGATACATATTGAAATACCAGTCACATAGAAAATTGGACGGTAGCCAATAGAGTCTGCAAGAATTCCACCAATAAGTGGACCAAGAATTGTACCTGCAATTCCTCCAGATTGCAGCATTCCCATAGCGAATCCTAGCTTATTCTTTGGTGTAGTGGCAGAGACTAATGCTACAGATGCTGGATTAAAGCCGGAGATTACGCCGTTAAGTAAGCGGAGTAACAACAAATGCCAAGGGCTTGTTGCGAATCCCATGAGAACCATCACAATTGCCATACCGAATCCAGAGCGAAGTAACATTAACTTACGTCCGTAACGATCGGACAGCTTTCCCCAAAGTGGCTGAAATAAAAAAGCAGTTACGAAATTTCCTGCAAAAATTACACCAGCCCATATTCCGATTTTATGAGGATCTGTGACACCTAGCTCATTTTGCAAATATAACGTAAGAAAAGGCATAATCATCGTCATGCCAGCCATAACGAGAAATTGGCCAAACCATAATACAACAAGATTCTTTTTCCATTGTTTCATAACTATAGTATAGCATGTTTGAAAAATAATATTTATGGAGAAAGAAGATATTGAAATGTCATGGGATTGTCATAGGTGTGCATCACTATCAGTTGTTAGATAATAACAAAAGGGGCATAATGAAAGATAGATAATATTACATAGAGAAGAGGTTCTGCAATGGCTTACAATGACCTATTCATACGAGCATGTATGAAAGAGGAGGTTGAGCGCATTCCTGCATGGTATATGCGTCAAGCTGGTAGGTATGATCCAGAGTACCGGAAAATTAAAGAGAAATATTCACTTCTAGAAATATGTAAGCAACCAGAATTAGCGGCAGAAGTAACGATGATGCCAGTTAAAAAACTAGGTGTAGATGCAGCTATATTATATTCTGATATTATGAATCCAGTAGCATCGATTGGGATTGATTTTGATATTGTTGCTAATGTAGGTCCGGTCATCCACAATCCGATACGTTCAGCTGCTGATGTAGCAAAGTTAAAGCCGATCGATGTAGACAAAGATTTATCTCATGTTATTGAAACGATAAAAATATTAGATCGTGAGCTGGAGGTACCGCTAATTACATTTGCAGGCGCTCCGTTTACAATCGCTAGTTATCTCATTGAAGGTCGTCCTTCTAAAAACTACTTGAAAACAAAAGAATTAATGTACAGCGAGCCACAAGTATGGTTTCAATTGATGGACAAACTAGGTGATATGGTCATTACGTATTTACGTGCTCATATTGCAGCTGGCGGTAAAGCGTTCCAACTATTTGATAGCTGGGTAGGTGCGTTGTCACCTGCCGATTTCAGAGTATTCGTGTTACCGACGATTGAACGTATTTTCGCTGAACTTGAACATATCTCACAACCAAAAATCTATTTCCCTGGTGTAGCTTCTGGTGAGTTGTTGCCTGAACTAAAAAATGTGAAAGCTAATGTTATAGGACTAGATTGGCGTGTTCCGATTTCGGATGGACGTAGAAGATTAGAGCATCAATTTGCAGTACAAGGAAACTTAGACCCGACGATTCTACAAGCTCCGCAAAAAGTTATTGAGAAGTACGCGGCTGAGATTATCGATCAAGGGATTGCAGAACCTGGATTTATTTTCAATTTGGGGCATGGACTTTTCCCAGAAGCGTCTCTTGAGAAGCTGAAGGATCTGACAGACTATATTCATAGTTATTCGGAGCAAGCTATTGCAAGGTTGGTTAAATAGTCCACTTGTAATCACGATGTACAAACTTCGATGAGAACTCGGCGGCGGATATGACATGAAGTCGGAGACTGTGATACTCGCGTACGATTAAAGTACGCTGTGTTTCTCGCTACCTAGACTTCAAGCCATCTCCTTGATGCTGACAAGCGAACATTTTAACCCTTCATTATAATAAAGCAAGTAGTATCCCAAGAGGATAAAAAGTTTTAGAGTATGCTTTCGAAGATACTTTTTATGTGCAAGTAGTATCCCAAGAGGATAAAAAGTTTTAGGAGGATATAAGTCGATGGTACAGCAAAAAATAGGGGTATTAGTTATGTCGTACGGTACTCCCCAATCGCTAGATGATGTAGAAGCATATTACACTCATATTCGTCGTGGTCATGCACCTACTGCTGAACAACTTAAAGAATTGACTGAACGCTATGAGGCAATTGTAGGGGGAGTATTCCCATTACGTAAAAATACCGATGCACAAGTAGCGGGATTGCAAAATAGGCTGAATGAACTTGCGCCAGATCGTTATGTTTGTTACCAAGGCTTAAAACATGCAGCACCATTAATCGAAGATGGTGTAGAGCAAATGGCCAAAGATGATATTAAGCAAGCTATCGGCATCGTACTTGCCCCTCATTACTCTGTAATGAGTGTCGGTAGTTATGTAAAGCGTGCACAAGAAAAAGCTGATGAACTAGGTATTAAGATGAAATTCGTAAAGTCATACCATCTTCATCCTAAACTTATCGAAGCACTAACAGATAGAGTGAATAACGTATATGAACAACTTGCACCATTGCAAGGAGATAAGCCAGTAAAAGTGCTTTTCAGCGCACATAGTTTACCTGAGAAGATTAGAGAACTAGGCGATCCGTATGAACACCAATTAATGCAAACATCTGAATCCATTGCTGAAAATACGGAAATCGAAGACTGGCAATTTACATGGCAAAGTGCAGGACGTACGCATGAGCCGTGGTTAGGTCCAGATATATTAGATACGATGGAACAAGTAGCACAACAAGGTTATAAAGCAATATTGTCAGCGCCGATAGGTTTCGTTTCCGATCATCTTGAAGTGTTGTACGATCTTGATATTGAAGCGAAAGAGAAAGCTGCGCAGCTTGGTGTATCGTTCGAACGTATCGCTATGCTAAACACTGACCCGTTATATATGGATACGTTAGCAGAGTCTGTTATTACAGTAAGTGCGCCACTCGGGAAGGAATGACATAATGCGGAGTGAAGAAACGATTGATACAGTTGTCGTGATAGGCGGAGGGATCAGCGGACTTAGCTCCGCTTTTTATTTACAAAAATTAGCTAGAGAAAGTGGTCAAACCATTCGCATAGTGTTAGTTGAAGCGGGTGATCATTTAGGCGGGAAAATTAATACGCTGCATAAAGAAGGATTTGTCATTGAAAAAGGTCCAGATTCTTTTCTATCTCGTAAATTAGCGATTATTGATCTAGCGCATGATCTAGCGATAGAGGATGAACTAGTAGCGACAAATCCTAATGCCTCAAAGACTTATATTATGAACGAGCTTCGTTTACATGCTATGCCACCGGGACTAGTACTTGGCATACCGACAGATATTATTCGATTTTTGCAAAGTGATCTCGTAAGTCCAGCGGGTAAACTCGCCGCACTAGCTGATTTACTTAAAGAAGCAACGCCAGCGGAGCGAGATGAATCTCTCGGTGGCTTTCTAGCTAGACGGATTGGGAAAGAACTTGTAGCAAAAATCGCCGAGCCATTACTAGCTGGTATTTATGCTGGCGATCTATATAAGTTAAGTCTTAATGCCACATTCCCACAATTTGCTCAATCAGAGAAGGAATTTGGTAGTGTTATACTTGGATCACGTCATAATAAACGTGTAACTAATGCACAGAATCAAGGTAAAACGCCAGCAACATTTATGACTTTCCGCAATGGTCTAGCAACTATGGTAAATGCGTTAGAGAAGGCGTTATCTAAAATTACAATTAAGCTCAATAGCAAAGTGGAACGTTTCGAAAAAACGGAACAAGGTTATACTGTGCAATTGCAAGACGGAGAACAGTTACAAGCACAAGCAGTTATTGTTACAACGCCAGCATTTGTATCCGATAAATTACTAAGTCCTCATATTAACAGTGAAGCACTAGCTAATATCCGATATGTATCAGTAGCGAACGTAGTAATGGCATTCGACAAATCTAATTTCGATGTAGATTTTGATGGATCAGGATTTTTAGTGCCTCGTTCGGAAGGGTTACATATTACAGCATGTACATGGACATCAAATAAATGGCTACATTCCTCACCTGAGGATAAAGTGTTACTGCGATGTTATGTGGGGCATTCAGAAGATCAACTATCCGTTAAACTCGATGATGAATCATTAATAGCTGCTGTACGCGAAGATATTAGAAGATCGGTGGGCTTAACCGCAGAGCCTTTATTCACAGAGATTACGAGATTGGATCATTCAATGCCACAGTATCCAATCGGACATGTGAATGCTATAAGGGATATGAGAATCGAACTGAGTGAAAAACTGCCAGGAGTTTGGGTAACAGGTGCAGCTTTCGATGGAGTCGGACTACCTGATTGCATTCGCCAAGGGAAAGCAGGAGCTCGAATTATTCTGGACTATTTGGAAGATCATGCAGTGAAAAAACGATTAATATAAGGTACTAGTGAGGAGCTATTTTATCCATCTTGAGTTATTATGATGGATAAAATAGCTTTTTTATATCTTTTTTTGTGATATGAGAGATGTCTTATCGAGTTTCAGACACCCTAAGTGTCTGAAGAGAATAAAGTTCAGGACTGAAAAATTATTAGTAGGCAATCCCAACACGAGATTTTATATAATTGGTACTTATTATTTGGTTGTATGCAAATTCTGCAGTATCAGTAACAGAAATTTCAATGCCACCCTCAGGTAAAAGATTCTGTTCAATACGGTATTTGCCTACTCGTTTTCCATCTGGTAAAAACGTCGGACAGACAATAGTCCACTCAAGTTCTGATTGTCTTAGTAAATTAAACACTCTATGATGTTCCTCTGCAGCACGTGTAGATTTACGTTTTGATTCACTGGACTGATAACGAAGTAAATTTGGGATAGTTCTACTCTGCAAGATACCGGCAGTACCAATAGTAATAATTCGTTTAATACCTTCGTTTATCATCTCTTTGATAATTAAAGGTATGCTTTCTGATAAGGTGTTTGATCCATCTGTATTTAGTGCACTAATGACTACATCATTCCCATGCATTGCGAGTGCGATATCGTCATTATTTAAAACATTACCTTGAAGAATAGTTAAATTATCATTGGCTAGTTGAATCTTATCTGGAGTACGTACTAATACAGTCACATTATGTCTGTCCTGAAGAGCATAAGTAACTATTTGACCTCCAACTCGTCCAGTTGCCCCTAAAACTAAAATATTCATAGAACGACCCTCCGATTCTCATACAAATTATACACTACAGCAAAGAAGTTATCATACTAACTGAGAACGATAGTTGAATAATACACATTGATGAGCAGGTGCTTCGGTATCCGGCTCATTTTATTAAGCTAACGTTCAGTATAATAATAAAAGTGAATGAGAAAATTTATAAAAAATGATATAATATAACTAAAATTACCAAAAAAGGAAGTTGCGACATAGTATTTTCGTTTTTTCATTGCAAGCTATTTTTATGTTTATTTTTTACGGACTATTAATGTTGATGGGTCTATATAGTCTATACTTGTTCATTAAACTGCAGATACGAGGTATAAAAGCGCTAGATATTTATCTTGATGAAAAGAGAAATAGACGTTTATTACTAACACCCTAACGGGGAACGATAGTTCAATGACATCAAGGCAGCCTTTTCTCAACTAACAGACCAAAAAATGAAACACTAGGAGAGTGATGAAAAATGAACAGTAAAGAACGTTTTTCAGACCGGGTCGATTCATATGTAATGTACCGTCCTAGCTACCCGAAAGAGGCTGTTGATTATTTGTACGACTTCGTAGGTTTGCATTCGAACAGTAAAATAGCAGACATCGGTTCCGGAACAGGCATCTTTTCAAAGCTACTTCTGGAACGTGGAAGCTATGTGACCGCGGTCGAGCCGAATCAGGAAATGCGGTTAGCCGCAGAGAAAATGTTAGAAAAAAATCCGAATTTTCAGACTATATTGAGTTCTGCAGAATCTACTGGATTACCTGATCAGTCGGTTGAGTTTATTGTCTGTGCACAAGCGTTTCACTGGTTTGATCGTTTAGCTGCCCAAAACGAGTTCCGTAGAATTCTACAGCCAGGTGGGAGAGTAATACTAATCTGGAATTCCCGTCTTACAAACGGTACTTTATTTCGCGAAGAATACGATCAGCTGCTTCATACATACGGTAATGACTACAAAAAAATTAATCATAAAAATATTTCACGGACCATGCTTCTCTCTTTTTTCAAGGAAGGCACGATGCATGAAGCGAAATTCAGAATGAGTCAGGAGTTCGATTTCGAGGGCTTGAGAGGCCGGTTGCTATCCTCTTCCTACAGTCCTGTACCCGGGCATCCGAATTACGATCCGATGATGACGGAACTTCGAAATCTATTTGATAGGAATAAGCAAGATGGTATTGTTCTATTCGATTATGAAACTGAGATATTTTGGGGAGAAGTTTAACTCAAGCTTCGATTATAGAGAATCATTGTACTAACAGGGAACGCTAGTTAAATCAAACAAGGAGCAGTTTGCCACGGTAGCTACTCCTTGTTTTCGTTAAGCCAACGGGAAGTTTAGCTCAACGGTGTTATTATTTGGAAAATGGCTAATAAAAGAAAATGGAGTTGGTAGAATGAAGTTTGTTGAAGATAGATTATATGCAGAGCATTTGTTAAATGAAGCAGCAATATTAAATCCTGGAACTTGGGTTCAACACTCAAAAAACGTGGCAAAGGCAGCCGAATATATAGCAATAGATTTACTAAAGGCTGGATACGAAATTGACCCAAATATAGCTTATACAAGTGGACTATTACATGATATTGGTCGGTATGTAGGTTTTACCCCTTCAGTCATTCATGCACTGGATGGTTATTTATTTATGATTGATAAGGGCTTCGAGGGCACTGCTAATGTTTGCGTTACGCATGAAATTGCAATATCAGATTTAGAGCTAATTAATGGTTGGAAGGAAATCCCCTTGCACGTACAAATACAATTAAGTGAGATACAAAATCAAATTGAATGGACTATCTATGACAAACTAATTAGAGTATGTGATGCATTAGCAGATGATAAGGGATTTTCAACAATAGAAAAGCGAATTGTGTCGGCTGCCATTAGAAATGGAATCAATTCTAATTCACCAATTTCATGGAAAAACTACTTCACTATTAAGCAAGAAATTGAAAATATTATACATAAATCAATTTACAGGTTGCTTCCTAATATTGAGGAATCTATATATACGGATATGGCGTTGATTGGAACAGTAAGAAAATAAAATAATCTAGCTTAGAACTGCCATTTAAGCACTCATTCATTCAACTAACGGAGAACGATAGTTCAATAATTCACATTGATGAGCGGGTGCTTCGGTAGCCTGCTCTTTTTATTAAGCGATAGGGTAGTTTAGTGCAACTTTTCAATTAATTATTCGTCATAATTTAAGGTTTTATATTTTCATTAATTGCAAATTTCACTCATAAAGACGAAAAAACACTAAACAGTTTTTTTGTTTCACTAATTACTTATTCAATTTTCTTCTGCATAGCAAAAATCAACTTCTCTCTCGCAAATCTAACTGCTTCATTTAGTACAACTCCAATAATACTATTGCTTATAATTTCCTTATTTTCTTTATTAATTTATCAATACCGACAAACTGATATACATTGGTACGACAGAGTGCAAAGTATAGTTAAAGAAGTATCTTGCTAGCCGTACTGACACCTGTAAAGCCTTAATTGTAACCGATACAAATCGGACTAAACGAATGGCTATTCCTACGATCAGGTGGGCTTTTAAACGGCTGGCAGATCGGGGAGAAATCAAAGCAAATGTATATACCCATCGATTTAGACATACTTATGCGTGCCAGCTACTTGATAACGGTGCACAATTGGATTTCATCCAAGGTATGCTGGGGCATGAAAAAGCATCAAACCCGCAAATCTATGCCCAGCTCCTTGGTGAGCGCCGGAGAACTTTATCGGCGATTTTTTTAGCATGAATTAGCGGTGTCACGGATTGTTGCGAAGTCGCAAAATTGACGTTATATAAAATTTCTGCAAGAGCTTAGATAATGGGGGTGCGTTAATGAGAAATAAAAAATTAGCAAAACTATTGCCTTTAATTTTTTTTGTTGAGTTGTTAGCATTTCACCTAATAGACTCGTTATACTACGGTGTGATAAAAACGTGGTTGTTTGATATCGCAATTATTCCTCTATTACTTTGTTTTGTGTTAATAAAAAAGTTTGGAAAGGTGATATTTATAGGTTTTATTGTGTTATTAGTTTTAATTCCATTTTTATTTATATTTAATTTACCATCTACTACTTACGAAGGTGGGAAGGCTATTGTCCAGAATGAAATAAATAGTGATGAAGTTACTTTTATTTCTACGGACTACAAAAAAATACCAACTACTCCGCTCAAGTCCTGGTTTATTGATGATTATTACTATCATTATGAAGTTGAAGTCTCGGGAGATAAATTATACTATGTAGTAATCCCGATTAATGGATTTTCATTTCAACTTGAAGAAGATTTCTTTAGATATGACCGTTAAGATTATTCAACTTAAGGATAAATCATAAATACTTTTTAGTACCCATAAAGGTACAGAAACTCTACCATACTTCATAGTCACTGGAGTATCAAACTCATATTTTGTAAGTATTTGTAATTAAATTTTTAGCTTTTTCATTGAAGTAAATTAGAAAATATTAACTCAGACTATCAATTAAACGATATAATGAGAGAAGTTCTGGAATATGTGAATGTATTACATATGAAAAGGAGTTCTCTCATGTCTTTATCTAGAATGGAAACAAAGAAACGCGAGCAACAAACGAAGGTTCAAAATAAAAAAACAAAGCGTCGCTTATGGTTAGTCAATACAACGCTGCTGGCCATAATTATTATTGTTGTAGCAATCTTTTATCGTGGGGAAGATTTATGGCATACTGCCAAAGAGCAAGTAGGTAAATTATCGATGTTCAACGACACACCTAAAAAGAACGAATTAGATGGTTCAGCAGTTACTAAAGAGGAGATTAAGCCCAATGAGCCACTAGTTACGGATGAACAAATTGATGATAACGGTACAGATGATGGCACAATCGCAATTGATGATAATGTAGTAACAGAAGAACCACCAATTGTAGAAGAGGAAGAGCTAACTCCGATAGAACAAGCCTCAACTACAGTGAATCTGGCTTTTGTTGGAGATATTTTGCAAGGGGAATATATTAATAGTTGGCTACAACAAGAAGGCTATAGTTATCCTTTTCAAAAAGCATTATTCCATCTAAGTTCAGCAGATATTACGGCGGGAAATTTGGAAATGCCGATAACAACACGAGGAACGGCTGATGATGAAAAGACATTTGTGTTCAAAGGGGCACCAGAGGGGCTACAAGGCTTAGTTGATGCAGGTATAGATGTTGTTTCATTAGCGAACAACCATACATTAGATTACGGTGTTGAAGGTATGCTTGATACGATTACTCATTTGGATGAATATGGAATTAAGCATGTGGGTGCAGGAAACAATGATGCGGAAGCATATTCACCTGTTATCCAAGAGGTGAATGGAATTAAAGTAGCTTATATTGGGGTTAGTCGTGTCTTGCCTTATACAACATGGAAAGCGAACAAATATACTGCTGGACTAGCAGAAGCTTATGATACAGCAAGTAGAGCATTACAAGCTATTGAAGAAGCAGAGAAATTGGCAGATATTACGATCGTAATGATTCATTGGGGAATCGAACGGAATAATAAGCCGGAAAATTATCAATTGCAATTAGCACGTAATTTTATTGATGCAGGGGCTGATATGATTGTTGGAAGTCATCCTCATGTATTACAAGGATTTGAACAATATAATGGGAAATGGATTGCCTACTCATTAGGTAATTTTGTATTTGCTTCACATCCGAAGGGCAAGCAAGCGGAGTCAGGGGTATTGGGTGCGACTTGTAAAATTACTGCGGAATGCGAAATGACATTTTACCCGATGAAAATTGTCAATGCACAGCCTACACCAGTAAAAGATGAAGAGGCAAAAGAGATGCTACAGTTTTTAGAAGATGTCTCATTGAATGGCGTTGAGATTGACGATCGTGGCAAATTATCACTAACAAAGCCATAATGACAGTATCGAAGTGCAAGTAAAGTGAGGAAATTTCATGGTAACAATCGTTTCAGAATGGTGGATAAGATTAATTCTAGGAGCAATAGGAAGCGGTTTGATAGGTTATAGTGCTTATCGTAAACAATCATTATCATTTTCTGGTATGTTGTCTGCGATGATAATGGGTACAGGTTTCGTCTTGTTTGGAGAGCCAATCTGGTTCTCATTATTAATCGTATTTTTCGTAAGCTCAACATTTTGGTCAAAGTGGAAGCGTTCTGTAGCTAAGAAGCGGGAAGTGGAAGGTAATTACGAGAAAAGTGGTAGACGCGATGCAGGTCAAGTATGGGCAAATGGTGGAATTGGCCTACTGTTATGTATTGGTCATGCCTTAATGCCACATGAGGGTTGGCTATATGCTTACATTGGCGTAATGGCTAGTGTAACTGCTGATACATGGGCGACTGAAATAGGTGCACTAAGTAAAAGTGAGCCGATCTCCGTCATTACTTGGAAAAGAGTGAGTTCAGGTACTAGCGGCGGTATAAGTTGGTTAGGGAGCTTGGCATCGTTAGCAGGTGCGACGTTGATTGGATTAGTTAGTAGTCTATTTATGCAACTTGATTACCGTTATATCGTTGCTGGAGCAATAGCTGGCTTCGTAGGAGCGATGATTGATTCCGTAATCGGTGCAAGATTGCAAGTAATGTATCGCTGTGAAAATTGTGGAAAAATTATTGAGCGCAAAACGCATTGTGGCACGATGACGAAATATTGGCGTGGTCTATCCTGGATGAACAACGATAGAGTCAATGGCATATCAAGTGTAATAGGTGGAGCTGTAGCTCTTGGATTAATGTTGATTATGATTTGATTAATAAAAGGCTTCTCCTTATGTTCACGCGTGATGCGAAAACGTAAGAGGAAGCCTTTTTATGATGTGTAGCTTATTTTACTAGCTCTTCCATTTGTGAGATAAGATCTTCGAATACGCTCATCGCTTGTTGAATTGGCTCTGGAGAAGACATGTCAACACCAGCACGCTTCAAAATCTCGATAGGATAGTCACTGCCACCACTCTTAAGGAAACCGAGATAGCGTTCAACTGCTGGCTCGCCTTCATCAAGAATTTGCTTAGAGAAACTTGTAGCCGCTGAGAAGCCAGTCGCGTATTTGTACACGTAGAAGCTTGTGTAGAAATGAGGAATTCGAGCCCATTCCATAGCGATATCTTCATCAACTTTAACACCTTTACCATAGTACAAGACGTTCAAGTCATAATAGATACTACTTAGATCTTCAGGAGTTAACGATTCGCCTTGCTCTGTACGCTCATGAACAATCTTCTCGAACTCAGCAAACATTGTTTGGCGGAATACTGTAGTACGGAATTGATCAGCGTAATACGTAAGCAGATACAACTTCTCTTTAGGATCAGTTGATTTCTTCAGTAAGTAATCCATGAGTAGTGCTTCATTCAGTGTAGAAGCAACCTCAGCAAGGAAGATTGGATATTGAGCATCACGATAATTTTGCGCTTCATCTGAATGATATGAGTGAAGGGCATGACCCATCTCATGAGTTAATGTAAACATACTATTCAAATTATCATTGTGATTCAATAGTACGTATGGATGTGTACCGTAAGCTCCCCAGCTATATGCGCCACTACGCTTGCCTTCGTTCTCGTATACATCGATCCAACCACTATTTAAGCCTTCTTTCAATACAGATAAATATTGCTCACCAAGCGGTTGTAAACTTTCTTCAACGATATCTTTAGCTTGATCATATGTAATATTCATATCGAACTCATCTACTAATGGAGCAAATAGGTCGTACATATGAAGCTCATCTACTCCAAGTAGCTTTTTACGAAGTTCCATATAACGATACATTAAAGGTAAGTTGTCATGAATCGTATCAATTAAGTTAGTGTAAACAGTGGTTGGTACGTTATCGCCATATAAGTACATATCAAGCACCGAATCATATTTTCTAGCTTTAGCATAAAATAGATTTTTGTTAATATTAGCGCTAAACGTTGCTCCAAGTGTGTTTTTCAAGCTACCATAAGTAGCGTATACTGCTTTGAATGCTTCCTGACGGACATCACGGTTTTTACTTTCAAGAAATTGAATGTAAGTACCGTGAGTTAATTCTACTTCTTCACCTTTTTCATTTTTCACTTTAGGGAATTTCATATCAGCGTTATTTAACATACTGAAAATGTTGTTCGATGAAGAGCTAATATTACTTACTTGAGCCATTAGTGCTTCTTCAGCTTGAGATAGAATATGAGCTTTTGAACGTTTCATTTCTTCAAGTGAATGACGATATTTCTTCAAATGCTCACTATTAATTAATGCATCTAGTTCGTCGTTAGTTAAAGCAAGGATTTCAGGAGTGATGAAGGATAAGGCCTCACTTGCTGAAACATTAATTTTACGAGCTTTTTCAGATAAAGCTTGATACTTTGTATTTGCCATGTTTTGATGCAAGCGCATATTAGCGTATACATATAATCGCTCAAGTGAGATCGATAATGTATCTTCTAACTCGAAGCATTTATTAACTTCAGCAGCAGAAGACAATTTACCTTGAAAAGCTGCGAATTGAGGGATTAATGTTTTAACTTGATCATATTCTTGATCCCATGCTTTCTCACTTTCAAAGATATGTTCAAGCTCCCATTGGAATTCTTTTGCAACGTCTTCACGTTTAGGTACAGTACTCATACTATTCCTCCTTAGATCCTTTTTGGATTGACTTATGTACACATTGCTGGAAGCTTGTAGTGTCGTAGATTGTAATAATGCTACCAGCATAATGCAACAAACTAATTTAGCAAATATTAACTTATTCATAGGTTCACCTCGGATAGCATATATACCCATATACTATCTCCGAAATGAAAGAAACTATGCGTTATACGAAGTTATTTGCAGTGAAATCTTTGAATACCCAATTATAATGTTCTTCACTTAGATTATGTGCCTAGTTTGAATAAAGAATCTACAATAATGAAAAATGCGAATAAAATCATTACTATAGAAAAGATAGCTAGCCATTTCTTCAAAGAAGGTGGAATGGTATCCTTTTTCAAAACTAAAACAGCGCCTAACGAAAATGCAGCTATAATGAATACGAGACTGATGGATGGATCCATATTATGATTCACCTCCGTTTTCAAGCTTGAGAATGAATGTTCTTATTAAGTAAAAGTTTCTTATTAATTAGACATTACGAAAGTTGTCCATAATCTCTTGAAGTTCATCTTCACGACCAACAAAATCTTCTGCACGAAAATGATTGGCAGCCCAATGAAGCATTTCAGGTCGACTAATAAATTGATGTCCTTCTTCGCCCCACTGATCAGATATTTCTCGAATGACAAGAGTTTTTCCTTGAACTTCGACAGTCAGCATATTGTATTTATCGCGCTTGTAGATTACATGTTTTTTGTACATATTGATCTCTCTTTCTTAATTGAAATACGTTAATATTAATATCATAGCTATTATTGAGGTGACAATCAACAAAAGACGGTGAATTACAAGTAATTTATAGGCATAACTTTATATGATCTCCAATATAATAGAAAATATTCATAATTTGTAAAAATTGCATTTATTATGGATTAATCGTATAATGACCGTATTCACTGTAATTGCAGTGGTCAAATCTAGGAGGTTGTTTATTTTGAAAGGTACAGTTAAATGGTTTAATGCAGAAAAAGGTTATGGTTTCATTCAAGCTGAAAATGGCGAGGACGTATTTGTTCATTTCTCTGCAATTCAAGGCGATGGCTTTAAGTCTTTAGATGAAGGACAATCGGTTGAATTTGATATTACTGAGGGCAATCGCGGCGCACAAGCTGAGAATGTTACAAAGTTATAATAGATCGAATGACAATTAAAGTTCAACAACAGAACGATATCAAATCTAATTAGACAAGAGGGTAAGCTACCATCATTTGATGGTAGCTTGCCCTCTTTCTTTGTCTAACGTTCTGCATACTTGAAATGATAAAAAACGAATCCGATAGCACCTACAACTGCAAAAGCAGTAGCAAGCCAGTAAAATAGCTGATAACCAAAATTAGCATAGATTTGTCCGCCAGCTAAACCACTAATACTTCCAGCTACACCCATCCAAATAATGGTGAAGATTGCTTGACCAGATGCTCGATAATGATCTGGAAGTAATTGAGACATATAACGGAGTGCAGTAGAGAAGTAAATTCCGAATGAAACGCTATGCATCAATTGAGTAACAACTACCAAATACGGTTCGGTAATGGATGAGAGTAGAAACATTCGCAACGCATACATAATGGAAGCAAAGATTAATAAAGGAATCTCTTTAAACTTATCTCCGTATTTACCAAGTAAAAAGAGTACGGGTATTTCACTTAATGCTGAAATCAACCATGCTAACCCTACAAATGAATCGGATGCTCCTATATGGCGAAGTGTTACTGCGAGAAATCCTTCATACATACGATGTGCTGTAGAAATGAAAAAGAGTAAAATAAAGAAATAGACTACTTTAGGTTGTTTTAATATCAAAATTAGTCCTGAAAAATCAAATTTCTTCGAACTGCCATGATAGTCTTTAATGATAAAAGTTCCGAGTATTGATGCAGCAATCGTCAGTAGCATCAGATTTAATGTCTGACCAGTACCAACTTCTTTAAGAATAAGTCCGAAGCTATATGCACATATAGCAAATCCTAGTGAACCAAATATTCGAACTAAAGCATAAGGTGTCCCTGTATATTTACTGGATAGCAATATTAAACTATCATTCAAAGGATTAATTGGTGTTTGACAAAAATAGAATAAGGTCATAATGAGACAAGTGATCGAAAATGAATCAACCTGATGTAATAATCCAATCGCAATAAATTGGAAAATAAACAAAATGCGAAGTAATTTAACAATTGTCTGATTTTTGTCACTTATAAAACCAGTAAACATATTTGCGAATATCGATATCATTGGTCCTACAGAATAGAGAAACCCAATTTGGCTTGCATTAAAACCTTTGTCAAGAAAAAATAACGGCAGAAAACTAACGACTAAAGCTTGTGTTGAATACGATATGAAGCTATAACTCCTGAGAGCTAAAGTCTCACGCTTAGCGTTAGGACTGGGGTGAGTAACTGAGTCTTGCATGCTGGTGTTCACTCCAATATGATTATTATTAAGGGATTGTAAAAATAGTATAACAGAAATTGTGTATGCTGATGGCTAGATTATTGCAGTAATTATATGTTACATTTACATGTAGATGATCTCTTATAGAAATTTGCACTTTTCATCTGCTTGTGCTGATCTAACTGATCAAGGAGGTGCATCAACATTCTTATCGCAAAAAGTCGAAAAAAGGCGCCTAATGGTGCCATTAGATTAATGCATCGTGTGTACAAATATGTACTCCCGGATGTAGCACTTGAGCTAGAAAAGCTTAAAAACCGTGCAGAATTGATACCTGATCCGGAACTTAGAATGCAAGCCCTTAATAGTATTCAAGATAAGAAATTTCACTGCCAGGGTGGTGGCGTATACGCCGCAGCTAATTTGCAATATCGTACAGTTTTAATACCGCTAATTTGTGCACTACAAACGATTAGTGATTATTTGGATAATTTGTGTGATAGAAGCACTTCGCTAGACGCTGAAGATTTTAGAATGCTACATCAATCTATGCTAGATGCTGTTACACCTGGTGCATCGTTGAAGGACTATTATGCATTCCGTGAGGAGAAGGATGATGGTGGTTATTTACATCATCTTGTGTCACAATGCCAACAACAAATTATGTTGTTACCTTCTTATAACGCTGTGCAATTCCATGTAACACATTTGGTATCTTTATATGGTGACTTGCAAGTGTACAAGCATATTGCTAAAGATCTACGTGAAGAGAAATTGCTTGGATGGTGGGAAGAACATAAGTTTGAGTATCCGCATTTGCAGTGGAATGAGTTTGCTGCAGCGTCAGGATCAACTCTAGCGATGTTTATGCTTTTTCTTACTGCTACTGAAGAGGGAGTTACCGAGGAAGATGGTATAAGAATTAAAGATATATATTTCCCACACGTTTGTGCACTACATATTCTACTTGATTACCTAATTGATCAAGAAGAAGACAAGGCCGGTGGAGATTTGAATTTTTGCAATTACTATGAAAGTGAAGCTACACTTGTTGACCGTATCGCTATGATAGTGAATCGAGCTAGGAAGGATGTACAACAACTTCCTGCATCGGGCTTTCACCGCTTAATTATAGAAGGCTTACTAGCTTTATATTTGTCAGATCCGAAAGTACAGCAGCAATCTGATGTTCGTAAAGTATCAAGACAACTTATGAAGAAAAGCCCGCTAACTCGATTATTCTTTTTTGTAAATAGTATATGGATACGTAAGCAACAGGCTTAATTTATAAAAGATAGTTCATTAAGCAGACTTTGATAATGAAGTAACTCGGGAAGCTTGATCTGCATTGAAAATGTAGCGAATACCTTCAAGTAGCGCTCCATTTTTTCGACTTGCGAAAGCCCACTTTTTGAACTTTTATTTTAATGAAATTGGAGGAGTATTTATGTCATCAGTCAAAAAAATTGCAGTACTAACTAGTGGTGGAGATTCACAAGGGATGAACGCAGCCGTACGTGCTGTCGTTCGTAGTGCTATTTTCCATGGAATTGAAGTGTTTGGAGTACAACGTGGTTACCAAGGATTATTGAACGACGATTTGCGTCCAATGGATCTTCGTAGTGTTGGTGATATTATCCAACGTGGTGGTACGATTCTACAAACAGCAAGATGTAAAGAATTCACTACGCCTGAAGGTCAACAACGTGGCGCAGATATTTTAAAGGCAAGAGGTATTGATGGTCTAATTGTTATTGGTGGAGATGGCTCATATCAAGGGGCTAACAAATTGAGTAAATTAGGCATTAAAACAATGGGAATTCCGGGTACTATCGATAATGATATTCCATATACTGATTTCACAATTGGCTTCGATACTGCTGTAAGTGTAGTTGTAGATGCGATTAATAAAATCCGTGATACAATGTCTTCTCATGAGCGTACATCGGTTGTAGAAGTAATGGGACGTCACTGTGGTGATATTGCGCTTCATGCTGGACTAGCAAGTGGTGCAGAAACAATCATCGTACCTGAAGTTCCATATGATCTTACTGAAGTAGCGGAGCGTATGAAAGCTAACTTTGAAAAAGGTAAACGTCATAGTATTATCATTGTTGCTGAAGGCGCTGGAAAAGGTGAAGATGTTGCACAAAAAATTACTGAAATCAGTGGTATTGATGCACGTGTAACTGTACTTGGACATATTCAGCGTGGTGGTACACCGACTGCACAAGATCGTATTCTTGCAAGTCGTCTTGGAGATTTTGCAGTACGACAACTAATGGAAGGTGTTTCTGGCAAAGGTTGCGGTGTAATCAATGGCGAACTTGTTGTTAATGATATCGATCTAGTAACAACTACGAAACGTCCATTCGATATGGATATGTATGACTTAGCACTTCGTTTGTCACAATAAATATCTAAGAAATTTGTTGACAAGTTTAACTGATCGGAATATAATGTGAAACAATATCAGTAAGCGTTGATTGGAACTATTAGGAAAATGGTAACTTTCAGAGAGTCGGTGGTTGGTGAGAACCGATAGTTTAAGTTTTTTGAACTCGTCCAAGAGCTACTCTCTGAACGTTAAGTAGGAGATGTCGGTTTTCTACCGTTATCAAGATAGGCAGTGTTGGCTGCCGAATTAAAGTGGATTATTATGTGCTCTTTTTGAGTACCTTAATAATCAATTAGAGTGGTACCGCGAGCAACGCCTCGTCTCTATAGTTATATAGAGACGAGGCTTTTTTTGTTGCTTCTAACTGTCATTAAGTGTTAATTAGCTTGATTATCGAAGTGTTTTTCATGTGCAAGTGTTTCTCGAAAAACATGAAAAGTTTGAGTTAAAGCTTTCGAATTGCTTTTCATTTACGAGTAGTAATTTCGAAAAGAACATGAAAAGTTGGAGGAGTGAATGATGATGAGTAGAAAAATTTTGGTGTTTGATACGACGTTGCGTGATGGAGAACAGGTACCAGGAGCCAAACTTAATATGTATGAAAAAGTTGAGGTGGCAAAACAACTCAAAAAGCTTCAAGTTGATATTATTGAAGCTGGTTTCCCGGCATCTTCACAAGGTGACTTTCTAGCAGTTCAAGAAGTTGCGAAAAAGGTTGGTCAATCTGATAACATCATGATTACTGCTTTAGCTCGAGCGGTGAAAAGTGATATTGATGCAGTGTATCAAAGTGTGAAACTTGCACAAAATCCATTGATCCATATCGTACTTGGAACATCTAATATTCATGTAGAGAAAAAATTCGGTAAGTCAAAAGACGAAGTGCTAAATATAGGTGTAGAAGCAGTAAAGTATGCCAAAACATTACTTCCTGAGGTGCAGTATTCAACTGAGGATGCTTCTCGAGCAGAATTTGAATATTTGTGGTCAACGATAGAAGCGGTTGTGAAAGCTGGTGCTACAATAATTAATGTGCCAGATACTGTGGGATTTGCAGTTCCTGATGAGTTTGGGTATCTTATTCACAGGTTGAATGACCGTTTGAAAAATTTAGATGACAAAGTTCTGCTAAGTGTACATTGTCATAATGACCTTGGTATGGCCACGGCGAATACGCTAGCGGCTGTCAAAAATGGTGCAGATAAAATAGAAGTAACAATAAATGGTATTGGAGAACGTGCAGGAAATACTGCCCTTGAAGAAGTTGTCATGGCGTTGAAGACTAGGTCTAATATATATCAAGCAGTAACGAACATTAATACGAAAGAAATTATGAATACTTCTCGTCTAGTTAGTAACTTTATGGGACTTGAAGTTCAAGTGAACAAAGCTATAACAGGTGATAATGCATTTGCCCATTCTTCTGGAATTCATCAGGACGGACTGTTGAAATCACGTGATGCATATGAAATCATATCGCCGAGTGATGTTGGTCTAGATGATATGGAGTTAGTGTTAACAGCTCGTTCTGGAAGGCATGCAGTGAAAAGTGTGTTAGAAAAACTAGGAATAATGCCTGATAATGAAGATGATTTTGAAGGAGTATTTACAAATTTTCTAGAGATCGCTGATACAAAGAAAGAAGTATATAATCATGATCTATATGTCCTTGTTGAAAATTATCATGAGTTACATGGTAATAAACAGGAACGCCAAAATATGAGTCAGTATTTCTATGAACTAATCGACTTCCAAGCCATTGTCAACAGTACATTCCCTTCTGCGAGTGTAAAGCTTAGTAAGGGGAATGAAATTCTAACTCATAGTGCTACGGGGTCTGGACCGGTAGATGCACTATATTCCGCAATTACAGCCATTTGCGGTTTAGAGTTGGAATTACTGGAATACAATATCAGTTCTGTTTCAAGAGGGAAAGAAGCGTTTGGGAAAGTGAAAATAAAAGTGGATCATAATGGAAAGTCATATGTTGCAAAAGCTACTGATATAGATATTATGAAAGCAAGTGTGCTTGCCTATATTAATGCTATTAATAGTATTGTAGTGGATTCATTATAATCATGGTTTAAATTTGGATTGTTTTTAAAATTGAAAAGCGTATGCCACAATTTTCATTGACGGCATACGCTTTTTTATTAATGAAGCAATAAGCAGTGTTCATTCCATTTAATGCAAAATCATACTCGTTTGACCTTGACAAATACTGAATTGCACGATTTCCATTGCATCTTCAGGCTCAAGTAATTCGATGCCATCACGTAATACGATTTTCGTATCTAACTCCTGATTGGTCAAAAAATTAACTAATTCAGGTGCTAGACGCTCAACAATTGTTGCAAGTGTAACAGTTTCCGTATCCATTCAACAACACCCCAATCGTTAAAGTGTTACTTGCGAAAGAAAACGACATCTCGAAACAGTTGATTAGAACGTCTTTATTATATCATAACGGTAACAATAAAATACAGAAAGATAATAAAATGGGCTTTAATTAGGCTAAGTTTCTTTGAATTTTCGGAATTCACCTAGTACGCCAACGGTCTCGACGATGGTAACAAATGCTTGTCTATCAACAGAAAGAATATTTTTCTTAAGTTCAGCAAGCTCATATCTAGTTCTAACGGTCATTAACATATCACGATCACTTGATGTATAAGCACCTCGAGTCTTAATAATCGTTATCCCTCTAGGATGCGATAATAAGGACTGAAGCATTTCATCCGTGCGAGTAGTAATTATAAATACAGTGACTTTTAAATGTTTGATATGTATACTATCGATAAGTTTTCCTACACAGAAAATTGCAACCAAGGAGTATAGTGCTAACTCCCAATTACCGGTGAAAAATATATGCACGACGATAACAAAAGCATTAAGTCCCGAAAGTATAACGCCAACGGGTACATCTCTCTTTTGGGTGATAATTGAGGCGATAATATCGAATCCTCCAGTAGAACCGCCACTTCTTAAAGCAAGTCCACTTGCAAACCCTACAACAATACCGCCGAAAACAGCTGCTAGTAGAATATCATCTGCCAAAGCATGAACTGGAATAATCTGCATAAATATCGTAGCAGTAATAACGGAATAAATACTCCATACGACAAATTTCTTTCCTAATGAAAACCAACCCCATATTAAAATTGGTAAGTTGAGTACTAAATATAACCAACCTATATTGCTCTTGCTAATATATCCTATAAGCATCGCAACGCCCGATACTCCGCCACTAAGGAGTTGACTAGGAATAAGTAGCATGTTGAATCCAAAGGAAATACATGCAGAACTTATTGTAAACATAATAAGTCGTAATAAAAATTGTTTTTTGTTAAATGCAACTGAAGTCATTGGTCATTCGCTCATTTCGTAATGTTATATTATCTCAAATGTAGTTACATTTATAGTATGGGTAACAAACCGCAACTAGTATTCATGTGACAATCTGTGCTATAATAGTAAAGACGTTTTTTTAGAGGCTTTAAAATAGAAGGAGTATGAGAATAGTTTGAAAACATTTGCTGAATTTGGCTTGGAACCTAAAGTGTTACAAGCAATTACAGAGCTTGGATTTGAGGAGTCAACACCTATACAGGATAAAGCGATTCCGATTGGATTAACTGGTAAAGACTTGATTGGCCAAGCTCAAACAGGAACGGGTAAGACAGCGGCATTCGGGATTCCGCTAATTAACAAAATTCCGGTTAGCGAAGAGCGCATTGTTGCGCTTATTATGACCCCTACACGTGAGCTTGCAATACAAGTTTCAGAAGAAATCGGAAAGCTTACGAAATACAAAGGACTTCGTTCATTGCCAATTTATGGTGGACAAGAAATTGGCCGTCAAATTCGCGCTTTGAAAAAGAAGCCTCAAATCATTATTGGTACACCTGGTCGTCTACTTGACCATATTAACCGCAAAACAATTCGTTTGGAAGATGTTCAAACGGTTGTACTAGATGAAGCGGATGAAATGTTGGACATGGGCTTCATGGAGGATATTCAAAACATCCTTAAGCAAGTTCCAGCGGATCACCAAACAATGTTGTTCTCAGCAACAATGCCAGTCAACATTCAACGTCTAGCACAACAATTTTTACGTGAGCCTGAACATGTGTCTGTAATTCCTAAACAAGTTACTGCACCGTCCATTGAACAGTCATACATTGAAGTTCATGAACGCCAAAAGTTTGAAGCTCTTAGCCGTTTGCTTGATATGGAATCTCCAGAACTAGCAATTCTATTCGGTCGTACAAAACGCCGTGTAGATGAGCTTAGTGAAGCATTGCAAAAACGTGGATATAGTGCAGATGGCCTTCATGGTGATCTATCACAAAATCAACGTGATGCTGTAATGCGTAAATTCCGTGATGGAAGCATTGATGTTCTAGTTGCTACTGACGTAGCTGCTCGTGGACTTGACGTTTCTGGTGTAACGCATGTAGTCAACTTTGACCTACCGCAAGATCCTGAAAGCTATGTACACCGTATCGGTCGTACTGGTCGTGCAGGTAAAGAAGGTAAAGCTTGGTCATTCGTAACTCCACGTGAAATTGATCATTTACACTTTATCGAGAAAATTACTCGTCAAAAAATGGTTAAAAAACCTTTGCCAAGCTTAAGCGAAGCAATTGAAGGTAAGCAACGTATTACTGCTGAGCGTGTTATCGACTTAGTTGATAATGGTGATTTTGCAGAATACAAAGGTCTTTCTATTCAATTACTTGAGCAATACGATTCTGTGCAATTAGTTGCTGCAGCATTGAAATTGCTTACAGGCGATAAGAAAGAAGTTAATATCGAATTAACACCTGAAGAACCACTTCGTGCGAAAAAACGTAGACCTGATGTTCGTTCTAGCGGTCGTCCGTTCAATCGTGGTGGTAGTGGATCAGGTGGCGGTGGTTATCGTGGTGGCGGTAACAGCGGTTCAAGAGATCGTCGTCCTGGTGGCGGCTACAAAGGTAACAGTAGCGAGGGTTCAAAAGATGGCGCACGCAGCGGCTACAACAAACGTAGTGGCAGTAGTGAAGGTCGTAGTTATGAACAACGTCGCCCTTCAGAAAACCGTCGTCCTCGTCCAAATACAACAACAACTAATGAGTAAAATCGGAAAAGTCCGTGCTGCCTAGCGGGCATCACGGACTTTTCCTACATATTATTTAGTGACTAAATTAATTTATACAGCCAAGAGTACAAGCGATAATTACTAGAAGAATGAATAATACTAATATTGCAGAAAATGAATTATTATTACATCCTGTTCCAAATGATCCATATGATGCGTTGCCCATGTTAGCAACCTCCTTTAAGTTTTCTTGTTGGGGAACATACCATATACTATGCTATAATTATTAGTTGGATTAGACGGATACCTATATTACTCATTTTTGGGCATAATTATTGATTTTTACTTGTAAGTGAAAATGGAGGCGTATTCAATGGAACCTAGAGGCGTAATGGGTGGATTATATCGTGCATCTGAATGGGTTATGAGATTATCATGTATAAACTTACTGTGGATACTATGTGGTTCTCCATTCTTTATATTTTTTGGGATGAGCTTGATATCCTTATTGAATAATACAGTGCCTGAAGATCAGTTGCTTTCATTTATTCAACAGACGTCATTCATATTGGCAATATTGGCCCCATTTACATTTTTCCCGTCTACAGCTGCGATGTTTGCCATTGCACGTAAATGGGTAACGGGCGATACCGATGTTCCAATGTTCAAAACATTTTTCAAAGGATATAAAGATAACTTTAAGCAAAGTATGGTAACAGGAATTATTTATTCTATAGTTATTGTAGTGCTAATCGTAGATTATTATTTCTTCCTTAACAGCGATTCTGGAAAAATCGTATCGAGTATTTTCATTGGTCTCCTTGTTCTAGTTGTTATCTCATTGTTTAACTTCTTCTCGATGCTTGTTCATTATCATATGAAGACTTTTCAATTAATTAAAAACGCGATATTGATTACAATTGGTAAACCGTTCAGATCATTATCAACAGCAGTATTATGTGGAGCTGTACTATATATCAGTTTCACTCAATTTACGTGGTTGCTAGTGTTTTTCACGGGAAGTCTTATTGCAGTTATCGCTTATTGGAACTTTAACTTTATTTATAATAAATTACAGCAACAACTGGAAGATATGAAGAAGAGTGAAGAAGAGGAACCTGAAATTACTGCAGAGCTAGATCGCGAAGATTTAGTTAAAACAGACTATAAGGAACCCAAATAATTACAGGCGATTCTTCGTTTACTTTTTGACTAATTCGGTCTATAATTACAATACATCCTGCGGTGTTCGTAAAGGCTCTTCGTTGTTTTGAACCAATGGCTGTTTCAAGGGAGTTCAAATTTTTATACGGCTGACATGCCCTTCAAAGGGATCTCAAATGTATAGATGAGGGCACCCACCTGCTTAGAGCGGGTTCAGAAACATTTGGGCTTAACGGCATTTGCGGGTATTTATTGTAGATCGAGAGCGATTAACTGGTTACCGCCAGTGAAAGCTCTTTTTTCATAGGTAGAAACATGTTATTATGAATGGAAGAGTAGAGAGAAGAGGGGGAGATCTTAGTTGTTGAAACGTACCTTAATCGGCTTAATTCGTAGTTTTGAAGGAACAGGCGATAGAGTAAAAGATCCAGCACTTAAATCACATCTTTATAAGCTTTCGAAAGATAAGGCTTGGGATGAAGTAGTTTCCATTTTGAAAAAAATGCAGGGCTACCGTCTATTACACGAAGTTCAATCTGTGGGGGAAATCGTACTTGAGAAACGTACGATGTTTGGGAGAACGATGGATATTACAGTTTCTGTAATTAGTGTTGATCCGTTGCGTTCTGCAGTAGATATTTATTCAGCGTCTCGCGGTTCATTGGGAGATCTTGGTTCCAATTACCGAGTAATTATGGATATTTACCGTGTTTTAGATAAAAAGCTAGCTGCTTATAAATTGCATAACAACTAATGAAAAAGCGAGGAAGGTTATTACCTTCACTCGCTTTGTTTACAAGAAACCAATTATGTAAGTTGCTTAGCGGCAGCTAAAGCGGCTTCGTAATTGGGGTGGCTACTCATTTCACTTACATATTCAACATATTGAATAACGTTATTTTGATCAAGTACAAAAATTGAACGCATATCAATTGCGAATTCTTTAATAAATACTCCGTATGCGATGCCGAAGTTATTATCTCTATAATCGGATAACAAAATAACATCATTTATGCCTTCTGCTCCACACCAACGTGCTTGTGCGAATGGTAGATCAGCACTTACAGTTAGAATTGCAACGTTATCACCTAATTTTGCGGCTTCTTCGTTGAAGCGACGAGTTTGAGCTTCACAAACGCCAGTATCGATGGAAGGGATAACGCTAATAAGTTTCACTTTGCCAGCGAAATCTTCAAGGGAAACAATTTCACCAAGTGATTTGTTAAGTTTGAAATCTGGAGCTTGGTCGCCAACATTTAGTTGTGGACCAACTAATGTGAGAGGACTACCTTTAAATGCTGCAACACCAGTACGTTCTTGAGACATATTAGAATTTCCTCCTTGAATTTAGTGTTTTAACTACGTTCATATTATAAGCCTACATACATCAACTTGTCCAATTACGTTAAAGGAAGTGATTCTCACTATGATATTTTTGAGATATGAAAGTTTTCGTGGATATCTGAAAAGTTTCCCGATAACTTCATCAATTGTTGCTATTTGTACATTGTACTTTATATTTCTGTTCTTCATGGGAAATCCGAATGAGGGGAATTTTGCATACCAGTATGGGGCAATTCTTACTCATCCGGTAGAGAATCCATTCAGTTTGGATCAACCTTGGAGATATGTCACGTCGATATTTATGCATGCGAATTTTATGCATCTCCTCCAAAATATGATGATGTTGATCATTATGGCCCCGCCGCTGGAACGTATTATGAAAAGTGGGCGTTATCTCATTTTCTATCTTCTATGTGGTATTGGCGGTAACTTTATCTCTGCTTGTGTCAATAATCTTGAAGGTAATATAGGTATAGAAGGTATTCATGTGGCTGTTGGAGCGTCTGGGGCGATCTATGGCGTCTTAGGTGCATATCTGTTTCTTGTAGTATTTCGTAAAAAATGGCTTGATCCTTCATCGATCAAGACGATATATTGGATAGTAGGTTCGGGTATAATCTTTTCACTCATATATTCTCGAGTTGACCTTTGGGGACATGTCGGAGGCTTAATAACGGGATTTGTGTTGTATCGATTGTTTGATCGTATAGCTGCAAGAAAGAGAAAAGGATAAAAGTGGAGTAGGAGAGATTTTAACTTATGGAATTGCGACAGCTTTATTACTTTGTAAAGGTGGCACAAAAGGAACATGTAACGCAAGCTGCAGAAGAATTGCATGTTGCTCAGTCAGCAGTTAGTAGGCAGATCCATCAGCTAGAAGAAGAATTAGGAGTAAAGTTGTTTGTTCAAAAGGGACGTAATCTACAATTAACACCAGTTGGGCAACTGTTCCTAAGACGCGCAGACGAAATATTGCGTGAACTAGATCGCGCAGTACAGGAAGTTCATGAATTTCTTGACCCAGAAAAGGGAGAAATTCGTCTTGGCTTTCCGCATAGCTTAGGTATTTCTCTAGTGCCACAAGTTGTAGCTGCTTTCAGACATCATAATCCGGATGTTAAGTTTAGATTTAGACAAGGGATGTACCCAACTTTAATTCGTGATTTGGTTAAAGGTGATATAGATTTAGCTTTTATCTCACCTGTTCCTAATGAGCAGGATCAAGTTACAGGGAAAGTATTAATTACAGAGGAACTGTTTGCGATTTTACCAAGCAATCATCCATTAGCTGAACGGGAAGAAATACGACTTAATGAATTGAAAGATGATCAATTTATTGTGTTTGGAGAAGGGTATTCTTTGCGACCTATCGTCATGAATGCTTGTGAGGCTGCAGGGTTCACTCCTAATATAGCATTCGAAGGAGAAGAGACTGATACGATTCGTGGGCTCGTGGCAGCTGGGATGGGTGTGAGCTTACTGCCTAAGATGGCTGTTGAGTTTGTGGCGCCAATTCCGATTGCAATCGTTAAGGTGATCGATCCTGTCATTACTCGAAATGTTGGAATTATACATCGTACTAATGAAAAGCTACCGCTAGTAGCAAAAGTATTTTATAATTTTCTGATGAATTATTTCGCGCGTAAGTAATTGTAATGATGGATTACTTCACAAGAAAGTTATTATAACAATCAATGATTGTTAACGTTCAGAAAAAGAAGCTATCGCCTAAGCGATAGCTTCTTTTTCTATAGCGGTTCACATTTATTCGCGGTTTTGTGTAACGATAAGAACGTAACGGATAAGCTCTAATAGAGATAGAAGTGCTGCAGCAACATATGTAAGTGCGGCAGAGTTAAGCACTTTAGCAACGCCTTTTTCTTCATCACTACGAATAAATCCTTCAGATATCATTACATCTCTTGCTCGGTTACTTGCGTTGAACTCAACGGGTAATGTAATGAGTTGGAACAATACAGTACAAGCAAAGAATATTACACCAAGTTGAGCAAGGCCCATCATTTGGAAAAGAAAACCTGCGATTAATAGAAATGGTGCTACACCAGAAGCGAAATTAACTACTGGGAAAATTTTGTGACGCGCTACTAAAAATGGATATGATTCTTTATGTTGAATAGCATGGCCGATCTCATGACAAGCTACCGCAATAGCGCTAATTGATCTTTCATAGTAAACAGGTTCAGATAGTCTAACTACACGATTAATTGGATCATAATGATCTGTCAGTGAACCAGCAATCGGTTCGATCGGAATGTGTTGTAATCCGTTGCTATCTAACATACGACGAGCTGCTTGGTATCCAGTCAATCCACTAGAAGTTGCAACTGTTGACCATTTCTTAAATGTGCCTTTTACTTTGAATTGTGCCCAAATCGTCAATCCAAAGGCCAAAATAATGAGAACTATCATCATTTGAAATTCCTCCATGTACAAGATGATTACGTTACATAAGTGAGCTTTTGTTCATTAATAGCATCAAAGCTTCTATACAAGCTGCTGTTTGAGGCAACAATCGAGTGTAAAGATGTTTTGCTTGCTTAGGCTTAAGTTGGTCCAGAACCGGTTCTAATTGCTTAACTTCACGTTGAAGAACAGAAAGTTGTTGTTCTAGTTCTGAAAGTTTTAAACTTAACTTCTTTTGAGAAGTGATGCTATCCCATTGTGCCAAAATCTCTTTTATCTCATCTAACGTATGTTTATCTTTTTTTAATGATTCAATACGTTCTAATCGTTGTAAGGTTTCAACATTGTACAAACGATACTTATTATCTGTACGCATAGTAGGCAGAATAAGTCCAATAGATGTATAGTAATCAATCGTCCGAGGGCTAATGTTAGCAAGTTTCGAAAGTTCACCAATCCTATATAATATTGCTTCGTTCAAAAAATTCACCGTCCTTCATCGTAGCCTCTCTACTGATTTTAATAGTAAAAGGTGGTTCTCGTCAAACGTCTCTTCCTATTAATAGAGAAATAAAAATATTCGCTTTATTCTAATAATAGAAGAGCCTTATCCAATTATGTTCTCGGGTAGCAATAAAGTGTAAAAATATTATTAGGAAATGTTAAAACTTATAGTACTACGTAAACTGAATGATCACTGATTAGAATAGTAATTGTAGAAAAACATAGTTTTATGTTAGGTAATGATGTTTTCCTTTAATGAATTTACAAGTCATGCATAAAAGTGCAAATATGAATACATAAAATATATTCTTTTCCCACTCCATCAACGGTACAATAACATTAATTCTTACGAAATATGTTAGATAACATTACATCATATTGGGGAGTGGTTGTTATGATTAAAAAAACATTACTGGCTTTAGGGTTGATATCGATGGTCTTCCCGCTTGCAGCATACGCTTCTGAAGCAGATATTGCAAACCTTACTATGGGATTAGATTCACTTTGGATTATGTTGGCATTTATCCTAGTACTATTGATGCAAGGTGGTTTCATTCTACTAGAAGCTGGTTCCACTCGGATGAAAAATGCAGGGCATGTCGCAGGTAAAACAATTTTCACAGTCGGTTTAGCAGCAATCGTTTATTGGGCAGTAGGATATGGAATAGCGTTCGGTTCGTCGGCTTCAGAAGGTATGAGTCCATTTATTGGTTGGGGCGAATTCTTCTTCTCTCCGGCAACAGAAGTACTTGAAGGAGAAAGTTTTCCAGCATCAGTTTTCTTCTTATTCCAATTAGCGTTTGCAGCAATTTCACTTTCAATTGCATGGGGTGGATTTGCAGAACGAGCTAAATTAGGTTCGTATGTTATCTTTACATTATTCTATGTATCATTTATTTATCCGATTGTAGCGCACTGGATTTGGGGTGGCGGTTGGTTAGCTGATCATGGCGCACAAGACTTTGCAGGTTCAACAGTTGTCCATTTATCAGGTGCAGTAGCGGCTCTAGTAGCAACAATTTTACTTAAGCCACGTATCGGTAAATTCAACAAGGATGGTTCTCCGAACGAAATATTAGGACATAACCAAGTATTTACAGCATTATCTGTTCTTTTACTATGGGTAGGTTGGTTCGGTTTCAACGCTGGTTCAACAGTAGCAATCGGAGATGGATTCTTCGCTTATGTTGGTTTCACTACAATGATTGCTGCAGGTGCTGGTGGTGTTTCTGCACTATTAATTTCATGGGCAGTAAGTGGTAAAGCTGATATTACATCAATGCTTAACGGTGTTCTTGGTGGTTTGGTAGCAATTACAGCATCTTGTGCATTCGTAGATCCTTGGGCAGCTGCAGTAATTGGTCTAATCGCTGGTGTGCTTGTGTTCTATAGCGTTAAAATGTTTGAAAAACTTAAAATTGATGATCCAATCTATGCATTGTCTGTTCACGGTATGGCAGGTGTATGGGGTACGCTAGCTAACGGTATCTTCGCTACACAAGCACTTGCTGAAAAAGTTGGTGTTGGTCAAGGTGGTTTACTTGATACAGGTAGCTTCAAACAACTTTGGGTTCAAATCGAATCAGTTGTATTTGCTGGAGTATTCGTAGCAGTTTCTTCATTCATCGTTCTTGGAATTATGAAAAAAGTAATGGGCTTCCGTGTAACTGAAGAACAAGAGATTGTAGGTCTTGACTTGTCGGAGCATGGTGCATATGGATATCCTGAGCAATTAACGAAAAGTGAAAATGCTTAATACAAGATAATGACTACGGTTGTATGAGGAGTCGATAGAGTTGGAAATTGCTAAATTTGCTAAGCTGAAAGATGAAATTTCGAGTGCAAAAAATGTAACGCAACTACGTGGCTTGAGAGATCAATTTCAACAATCAACAGGGCATATTGAGCAACTGCATGGCGCGTATGACATTGAACAATGGAATTTTCATATCAATGATGTACATGACACTCTGATTAGGAAAACCGTTGCATTAGCAGAATTAAGAATGGTAGGAGAGGGCCTAGGGCCCCCTCCTACTTCATATTCATATCTATTGCTAGGTAGTGGTGGCAGAAGTGAGCAGACGCTAGCTAGTGATCAAGATAGTGCCCTCATCTACGAAGATACTTTTAACAATGAGGAAGTAAAGCAATATTACATCAATTTCTCAGGACGAGTTGTAGACATGTTGAAACAACTTGGCTATCCTCCATGTGATGGGAAAGTTCAAAGTAATGAGCTAATGTGGTGTCAGTCAGAAACGGAATGGAAACAGAAATTGGAAAATTGGTTTATTGATGCCTCTTGGGAGTCCATTCGTTATTTACTAATCTGTGCAGACGCGAGATGTATTGCTGGTAATGAACAACTTTTCAATCGTATAAGTGATTATTACAAATTAGGATTGTTTCGACACGTAACAATAATGGAACGAATGATTGATAATACGGTACAGTACAAAATGTTAGTTGGTGTTTTTGGTCAATTTATTACGGATCGTTATGGTGATCATGTTGGTAGTATTGATGTCAAATATGGCGCATACATACCAATAGTTAATTCCATCCGTTGGTTAGCATTGAACAATCATGTTCCAAGCACATCCACGATTAGTCGAATTGATAGCTTATTTGATAAAGAAGTTATTTCGGTAAGTGAATATAAACAATATCGAGAGGCCTTTCTACAGATGTTGAGCTTGCGTTTACGAGCGGGGCATCGTTTGGAGGATGGGTATTATGAAGGTTATAGCAAACTTAATCCGAAAAAGTTAGATTCGGATGAAATAAGAGATCTCAAGAAAAATTTAAAAATTGGAAAAGAAATTCAAAGGCATGTACTAAGAGAATTTGGAAGGTTAAAGTAGGACGGTGTAACTGATGAAAGAGCCTAATGGTGTCGGGAGAATGTGGAATTTATATCGAACAGGTGGCTTTACACCTGCTATCGCTTCAATGCTTGGGTCCCAAAATGCTCAGCATATGGCACAAATTCGAAATATGAATCGCGAACAACGCAGAACATCAGCGCTTGATGCGACACTAGATAGTTTAGAGGTTGTTGTGTTTGATTTGGAAACAACGGGGTTCAGTCCAAACAATGGTGATGAAATCATTTCATTCGGTGCAGTTAGTGTGCGAGGTGGTAAAATTATTGAAGAGGAAAGCTTCTACTCTTTAGTTAATCCTAAAAGGAATATTCCACTTAATATATCGGAACTAACAGGAATCAGCAATGAAATGGTTAAGGATGCCCCTGATCTTATACAAGTATTAAGTAGTTTTATGTCTTTTATCGGAAAAAGGATACTAGTTGCTCATGCTTCAGGACATGATAAGCAATTTCTGAATCAAGCATTATGGCGCACCTCTAAAACAAATTTGAATCATAGAGTTATTGATACAATAATGCTTGCAAAATGGCTTGAGCCTGGACTCCCTCAATATGATCTCGATACATTACTGCTTCGTAATGAAATTCCTATCGCTAATCGCCATCATGCATTAGAAGATTCTATAATGACAGCAAAGTTATGGAATAAATATATGGATAAAATATCACTCAAAAAAAACATAGTCACACTAGGTGATGTTTACGCCTATTTAAGTCAACATTAACGGGTAGTCTTTCATTCCTTTGGTCGGCAGATGCTGATACAATCGAATATAGGGACTATCTTTTTGTTTATAACTAACTATACATAGTAATTGCTGTTGTTGATTATCAAAACCTATTGTATCTAAGGAAGAAGGTAACGCTTCTTCATTCGGATGTGTATGCATGTAACCAATCAATTGTAAGTTATTTCGTTGCAACTGATATAGGGTATTGATCCAAGATTGAGGTTGGAAAGAAAAGTAGTGCAACGGGTTTGGGTGATCATTTATAATCGGAATAAATGTATCGATACGTTCGCCATTGCTACTAGCTATTACACCACAAGACTCAAAAGGAAGATTTGCGTATCCATAGGTTAATATCTCTTTGTAGCAGGATGATGTCATGGTAAGTGTGTTCAATGTGTTCACCTCAAGTCTTATTATTGTACATTAGTATAACGATCACTAGGAAGGTTAACAATAGTGTTATGTTCATCATTCTGCAATATCGTTATCTTGTTGCATATGGCAACTCATGGTAGGATAAGGATAGAGTACTGGCTTTAGGAAAGGGACGACATGAAAAGAATATATTCCATAATTGTTGTATCGTTGTTACTTGCTAGTTTAGGGATTTATAACTATATAGATGGGCGCAAGTCGGAAACTATGCTCTCTAATGGTGGAGTATCACTAGAAGATTTTAAACCAAAAGCTGGACAATTGTCGCCGGCACAAGAACTTCCTGATTTTAATGAGCAAATGATAAGTTTTGGATCAGCTCAACCTAAATTACAATTGATTAATTTCTGGGCATCTTGGTGTGGTCCTTGTGAACTTGAAGCTCCAGATTTGCAGAAGATACATGAGAAATACAGTAATTCTTTAGTTTTGTATGGTGTGAATGCTACCAAAGATGATCGTGAACGCCAAGCACGGCAATTTGTAGAGGATCAAGGATTTACATTTGATATTTTATTTGATCGTGAAGGCGATATTACTAATTTATATAAAGTAGGAACATTCCCAACGAGTTTTTTAGTTGATCGAGATGGAGTTATTCGTGAACGTATTAATGGAGTTATTACGTTAGAACAATGGGAAAGAATTATTGAGCAATATATGTAAGTCAGTTATGTTTCTTTATGAACATGAATCCGTTATTTGCATAAAAGCAATAAATTCTCAAAGAGAGTTGTCTCATTGTCGATTCATATGACAATAAGATAACTCTTTTTTCTTGCGAAAAAAGGGTGACATTTCTATTTGATGATGAATAGGCTAATGCATCTTGAGTGGTAAGAAGGTGGATATGATGGGAGCTAAGAGCGATCAGCCCTTGAATAAGATACGCAACTATTACGATATTGTCGTTATACTGGTTCTATTTTTCCCAGCATTATTTGTGTTATCAGCAGTTTATTTCACGGTTCCAATAATAAATGAATTGAAATTAACATGGAATATTAACAATGTTGAAGCGGCGTGGAGTAGTACTATATTTTCTATATGTTTTGCTCTTGGTTGCCTAATATATGGGCCTATTTCTAACTATGTTGGTCGTAAGCCCATCATTGTTATTGGTTTAATTTCTTTATCAATCATTACGATTTGTTGCTATTTTGTGAAAGAGTACGGGGAGTTTCTGTTATTACGTGCATTACAAGGTGCTACAGCTGCAAGTTTCTCGCCAGTGGCACTTACTTATATTGCGGAACGTTTTACATTACCAAAGAGAGTACTCGTTGTTGGTTATATTAGTATGGGATTTCTACTTGGTGGAATTGTAGGGCAGCTCTTAGCAAGTTATTTTGCTACGTATCATTACTGGCAACATTTATATGGCTGGATGAGTATCATTTATGGATTGCTAGCCATAATTGTTTTGATAGGGTTACCGAACATAGATGATCGAACAAAAGATGTTTTGAGGATTCGCTATATAACATTTAACCGATTAATAAGATTAGTAAAGCGAACAACATCGAACAATACACTAGAACGTATTGTTGCTGCCCTAGAAGACTTTCGGAATAAAAGATTGTTATTAGTTTACGTAATTACGTTTACGGTCTTATTTGGCTTTGTAGGCTGTTATACGATCTTTGCAAATATATTGCATGGTCAATTAACAAGTACTCAATTACTGTGGTTTCGTGCGTATGGTGCAATTGGTATGCTCATTTGCCCATTTGTACGATATATACCATTGCCACTCGTAACTATGTTGCGACTGGCTTTATCGCTAGCGATACTATCTCTACTACTGTTAACGTTTGAACAACAGTTGAGTGTCTATATTTTAATTAGTATCGTTTTTACTTTTTCTATTGCATGGCTTGTACCAATTGTCATTGCTTTGGTAGGAATTTATGGAGAATTGCATCGAGGATTATCGACATCAATATATACATTTATTTTATTTCTTGGAGCAGCACTTGCGCCAATCGTTGCAACGCTTGTCATCAATAGTTCATATCGTGAGTTTTCATTTATTTTGTTTGCCTTGACCTATGCGGTAAGTTTAATCTGTGCGATGCAACTGCCAAAGTCAAGTTATAAGCAGATGAACTAGATGAACTAGTGAAGATGGAATTAAAAAAAGCTTGAATCTCATTGAAGAGATCCAAGCTTAATGCATTATAGATTTGCAAGTCCAGCATGTTCTAGGGAAGTATTAGGTAGGGAATTAATGTTCGCTTTCTCCAAACTAATTAGAGCATAGTGGAAGCTATCAACAATTGCTGCCCAACTCGCATCAATAACATTACCGGATAAGCCGACCGTATTCCAACTATTTAACTTACCTGTAGATTCAATCAATACGCGAACTTTAGCTGCGGTTGCATCTTTTTCATCAATTACGCGAACCTTATAATCGGTCAGATGAACATGTTCAATATCAGGGTAATGCTGGATAAGTGCTTTACGAAGCGCAGTATCGAGTGCATTTACAGGTCCATTACCTTCTGCAACAGTATAAATCGGTTTGCCATCAACTGTTATTTTCACGATTGCTTCAGAAATCATTACGTCGTTTTTATTTTCACTATGGATTTTGAAAGAATCTACATGGAATGCAGGTTCCCAATCACCGAAAGCTTTGCGCAGTAACAATTCAAGTGATGCATCAGCTGCCTCAAATTGATACCCTTCATGCTCAAGTTCTTTAATATGATCCATAATTTGTTTAGTTTTTTCGTTATTCGTATTAACATTAAGTCCAAGAGCAGATGCTTTAGAAATGATGTTACTTTGCCCTGCAAGTTCAGAGACAAGCACACGTTGCTTATTACCTACCAATTCAGGTTGGATATGCTCGTATGTTTTTGAGTCCTTCATAATAGCAGAAACATGAATTCCGCCTTTATGTGCGAACGCAGCATTACCTACATAAGCTTGACCAACAGGCATATGAACGTTTGCAATTTCACTAATGTAACGAGCAGTATTTGTTAATGTAGTAATTTTATTGTCAGGAAGACAATCATAATTCATTTTCAATTGAAGATTAGGAATAATAGAACAAAGATTTGCATTACCACAACGTTCTCCATAGCCATTGATCGTGCCTTGAACTTGAGTTGCACCAGCACCAACTGCAGCAAGTGTATTAGCGACAGCTAACTCACAGTCATTATGAGTGTGTATACCAATAGGCACATCAAGCTCATCTTTCACTCGAGAGACAATCTCAGCGATTTCATTCGGTAGTGTTCCACCATTCGTATCGCATAGAACTAACCAATCCGCGCCACCTGCTTGGGCACTTTTTAGTGCAGCAATTGCGTATTCAGGATTATTTTTGTAACCATCAAAGAAATGCTCTGCATCATACATCGCTTCCATACTATTACGTTTCAGAAAAGCAAACGAATCTTGGATCATTGCTAAGTTTTCTTCAAGAGTAGTTTGTAGTGCAATATGTACATGGAAATCCCATGCTTTTCCGACTAGAGTTGCAGCTGGTACACCAGATTCAATAATTCTAAGTAGACTCGCATCATGTTCGGCAATACTATTCTTACGACGAGTACTACCAAAAGCGGTAAGTTTGGCATTCAATTTCAACGACTTCACTCGTTGGAAAAATTCAATGTCTTTACCATTACTACCTGGATTTCCACCCTCAATATAGTTAACTCCTAAAGAGTCGAGTTTTTGAGCGATTTTAAGCTTATCATCTGCGGACAGGCTTATACCTTCACCTTGTGTACCGTCGCGCAGCGTCGTATCGAAAATAAATATTTTAGATGACATAATTAAGATTGACGCCTCCTTAAATGATAACAGACACTAACTATATTTACGTATTATAGCACTAATAGTAACTGTATGAAATGTTATGCGGAAATGTTGTCTTTTATCCATATTGACTCAAATGAAATGGTTGTCTATGCTAATTCTATAATATAATGATCGGTTTGCATACCTGTTATCAAAATGGTGGTGAATAAAATGAATGATAATAATATTAATGGACATTATCCGGCAAATGGTAGAGTAATTCTACATTTAGATATGAATGCTTTTTATTGTTCTGTACATGAAGCAGAAGAGCCGGAAGTATATGCAGGAAAAGCTACTGCAGTTTCTGGAAGTATTGAGCAGCGAAAAGGAATTATTGTTACCTGTTCATACGCTGCAAGAAAACTCGGCATTCGTACAGGGATGAATGTGCGGGAAGCTTTACGTATTGATGCCAACCTGATACTCATTACACCGAATTTTGATTTGTATCGTCGCTACTCTAAAGGGTTCATGTCGATTGCTAATCAATATACACCAGTTATTGAGCAAGTCTCGATTGACGAATGTTATCTCGATATTACCGGGTCCAAACTTTTTGGAACTCCACTTCATATTGCTGAAACGATTCAGAAGCGAATTAAGCAAGAATGGAATCTTCCCTGTTCGATTGGTGTAGCTCCGAATAAGTTATTAGCAAAGATGGCATCCGATATGAAGAAACCCAATGGCATAACGGTGTTGCGTCGAAGGGATGTACCGCATATATTATGGGAGAAGCCTTGTGTTGAATTGTTTGGCATTGGGCAAAAAACTGCTGAGAAGTTGAAAAAGCTCCATATCCATACGATTGGTGAACTTGCTAGTGCAGAGGAAACATTATTACTTAAGTCATTTGGCGTGATGGGTTCATGGATGAAGGACGCAGCAAATGGCATAGATAATAATGAGGTGAAATCGGAGCGGGAAGTTAATAAGTCGATAGGGCATACGACAACATTACCAGCAGATTTGACGAATAGCGAAGACATTAATCGCGTATTACTAAACTTATCAGATCAGACAACAAGAAGGTTACGACATCAAGGTCTAGTTGCGGGAACGGTTCAAATAACGATAAGAAAGCCAGATATGACGACGATTACTCGTTCTTATACGATGGACACGCCAACACACAATATGGAAGAGATCCATAAACAAGCACAACGATTGTTCGCACAGCATTGGCGTTATGGTGATCCTGTGCGATTGTTAGGAGTTACGTTGCAAAATTTACAACCGTTACAGTCTTCAGCTATTCAGTTAGATCTGTTTAGTTATAATGAAGAACCGAAGAAAGAAGCACTCACGAAAGTTATGGACCAATTACGTGATAAATTCGGTGAGAGTGCGGTGTTGACTGCAGGAATGCTAAGTGACGATCCTTCTAGTTTAATTCGTGATAAGAAAATTCGTGGAACATCACTTCAAAAGCTCGAAAAAGATTATGAAGATCTAGATAAAAGTTAGTAAGCATATTAAATTATTTTGTGTTATAATATTTTTTGGTATATATACAGCTTAATTTTATTTTTGCTTTCTGTGATAGAACTAGGAGGGAATGGCATTGGCTAAGTTTACTTGGGTTGAAAAAGACACTTGTATCGCATGTGGTGCATGTGGTGCAACTGCTCCCGACATCTATGATTACGATGACGAGGGTATAGCAGAAGTTATTTTTGAAGGCGACGCTAACAGAGGGGTTACTGAAATCCCTGAAGATATGTTTGAAGATATGCAGGATGCTTGTGATGGATGTCCGACAGATTCCATTAAAATTGCTGACGAGCCTTTCAATGCTTAATTGTATAGCGTAAAGGAACAGCCCTACTTCGTGCTCGAAGTAGGGCTGTTCATATGTATAGCTATTATTAATTATGAGAACACAATAAGAAGTACAGAAATGACAACAACAATGGCAACTGCAGCACCAATTACCCAATATAGAGCTTTTTTGTTTACCTCTTCTTTTGGTTTAACTTTCATTGTTGCTGGTTTACGTTTAGGTGCGCTCATACTCATTCAACCTTTCTATTTCTTTTTTTGTCCACAATAGAATTTATGAAATCCCGAGCGTAGCGCTGGGCAAATTCTATTTGGCGATAAAAGCTACCATATAAATGCGGTCGCTCATCCGTAAATTTCCTCGGGTAGAGGCTTACTCAATGCTTGTATGTATATTGTAATGCTTTTATGTTGGACTGGCAACATGATAGCGTCATCATTGTGTCAATCCGGTTAAGAATACTTTCTTTTTTGTATTAAAAAGGATACAATTATTGTTATAGCAGTGATACTGAAACGGAGTGGAATAAATGTTATATAGTAAAGTGTTAAAACCTTTTTTCTTTAAGATGGATCCTGAAAAGGCTCACCATCTTGTCATAGATGGACTAGCAATGGGGAGTAAAGTGCCTGGTACACTTGCCATTATGAATGGAATGTTTGGCGTAAAACCAGCACCTGAATTGAAATCGAATGTCTTAGGCTTAACGTTTGAACATCCGGTCGGTCTAGCAGCTGGTTTAGATAAAAATGGTGTATCAACTGATGGTTTTTCTAATATTGGTTTCGCATTTGCCGAAGTAGGGACAGTTACTCCAAAAGCTCAATCTGGAAATGATCAACCCCGATTGTTCCGTTTACCTTCAGATGAGGCATTAATTAATCGTATGGGTTTCAATAATGAAGGTGCTGATGCGATGTCAAAATCACTTCAACGTCGTAAACAACAAAAAATGCCTATCGCTGTAAATATCGGTAAAAATAAGGTTACTGCTAACGAATTAGCACACGAAGATTATTGTTCATGTATTAGAACGTTATATGATGATGGTGATTTCTTTGTAGTAAATATTAGTTCACCTAATACTCAAGGACTAAGAGAATTACAACATGGAAATGAATTACATAATTTATTGGTTCATGTATGCGAAGAGATGGATATTCAGGCACGTAAACGTAATGCACCTTCCAAACCAATATTCGTGAAGATTGCTCCAGATATGTCAGATGATCAATTAGAACATACTGTTGCTACGATTCAGAATAGCCAAATTTCAGGTATTATCGCAACGAATACAACATTGTCTCGTGATGGACTTACCCATCAGAATCAAGGGGAAACTGGTGGATTAAGTGGAGTGCCTTTGCGTGATCGCTCCACAGAGATTATACGTAAAGTATATCAGTTAACTAATGGAAATCTCCCAATTATTGGTTCGGGTGGAATCTTTACAGCTCAAGATGCATACGATAAGATTCGTGCCGGTGCTTCATTAGTAGAAATATATACGGCGTTGATATATAAAGGGCCTGAGGTATTACGCGAGTTAACAGATGGTTTGAAAGAATGCTTACGTAAAGATGACTTTAGTAATATCGTCGAAGCAATTGGTGCAGATCATAGATAAAACAGGAGGCGGCCAAATGGACGGCAGAGATTGGAGCCTATTTCTGCAGCCGTACGAGCAAGCGGTTGAAGAGTTGAAAGTTAAACTAAAAACGATGCGATCAGAGCTGAAAGCTAGAGAGGATTACACGCCGATTGAATTTGTTACTGGACGTGTGAAAAGAATTTCTAGCATTCTTGATAAAGCAAAACGTTTGAACGTAAGTGAAGATCGGCTTCATCTAGGGATAGAGGATATCGCAGGAATACGAATTATGTGTCAGTTCGTAGATGATATATATCGAGTAGCCTCACTGATTCGTACCCGCAAAGATCTGAAGTTGGTATATGAGAAAGATTATATAGCTAATTATAAGGAAAGTGGTTATCGCAGTTATCATATGATTATTGAATACCCAGTGCAAACAGCAATGGGACATACTCTTATTTTGGCAGAAATTCAAATACGTACATTAGCTATGAATTTTTGGGCGACAATCGAACATTCCTTGAATTATAAATATAAAAAAGCGTTGCCAGAAGATGTTCAACAACGTCTTCAAAAAGCTGCAGAGGCAGCATCGCAGCTAGATAATGAGATGACCAGTATTCGTAAAGAAATTTTGGATGCCCAAACCAGCTTTGAAGATAATTCGAATGTTGTTGCTTCAATACTTTGGGGTATTCAGAAATTATATACTTTTCATCAAGTACGCGTCGCTGCACAATACCAACATAAGTTCAATGAATATTTTGATAAGGAAGATTACTTGGCGTTGGAACAATTATCGTTGGATCTTGCTGCAGAAGTAGCGAAAGCGAAAAAGAACCATCATTCATAATCTTTCCTGTTCACTAACTATTTAAATAGAATTTCCTATGGACACGAAAAAGCACCGCATTCGCCGTTATCGGCAGATGAGGTGCTTTTTACTATGGCTGTTTATATGCCTGTTCAATCGCTTGTTTAATTTCATCTAAAGTGCTGCCTTTATTAGACATTTCTATGACCATTTCCATCTCATGCTTACATATACCACATGTCGTACTATGATCAGTCCATGTCACTGCTCCGTCATCTGCAGGATGCTCCGCCCAATAACACCTGAGTAATGAATCATGTGCTTCATCGATCTCAGTACCTTCCATACACCCACAATAACAAGGAAGTTCTCCCATCATATGCGCATGTTCTCCAACATGACTATATAACTCAGAAGTGAGTTTAGTATGGTTGCTTAAGAAAGTAGGGAGTTCATCTGTAGAAGTAGTAGTTTCCCATGTTTCTGAACCGACCGTATGAATATGTTCATCCTTGTCCATACTGCATGCAGCTAATAAAGTGATTAGTGCGAAACCGACTAGAAATAGATACATGAATGAAGACAAATTACTCTGTTTCAATGGTGTTTGATCTGAATTTGACTTTTGTTCATTAATTTCCATTATCAATCCTCTTTACTTATTATATTTTTCAAAGAAGGTCCGGAAATCGCTAAGTGTTGCTCCTTCTGGTGATCCATCTGCAACAATACCGCCTACGAGACGCTCAACTTCAACGCCATCTTCGAATGCAATTAGTGTTGGAGTATATTCAACGCCATACTTTTCTTGATATTTAGGGAATTCTAATAAATTGAATTGCGGTAAGTCCATACCTAATTCATTTACGATAGGCATAATTTCAGGTGTAGTTTGTTTGCAGTAATTACAGCTTGCTGAGAACATATAGACAACAAAATCTTCTTTTTCCTCTATCTTTTGATCTAGTTCTTCGGGTAAAATAATATTCTGGTAATTCGGATCGTTAAGTAATTGACGTGTAGCAGTATTTAATTCACCGGCAGGCTTATTATATAATACATTGTCCTTTTCTAGCTTACCCATTGCAAAAATTCCTACTAGTAATACAACAATAATTCCGATGTAAACTAATACCATGTTTGATTTCTTTTTCTTAGTATTTCTCTTATTCGTATTCACTTAATGATTCCCTCCAACTTTGTTTTCAAGTACATGTAAGTATTATTGTTACTTACTTACTTTTTTATATTATACACGATTTTATAAGTAGATGAAATATTTCTAAACTATTGGAGGCAACTGCATGAGCGCCACACTTCCCGCGTCTTTCCTAGAAAAGATGAAGTTTTTATTAGAACAAGAATATGACAATTTTATGTCATCGTATGATGAAAAACGCTATTATGGTCTTCGGGTTAATGAATTGAAAGTAAGTCATGAGCAATGGCTTAGACTTACTCCCTTTAAAAAACATCTTGAACCGATTCTTTGGACTGATAATGCTTATTACTATGAAGAGCAAGATCGTCCAGGAAAACATCCTCATTACCACGCAGGAATGTACTATATGCAAGAACCTAGCGCAATGGTGCCTGTAGAGTTACTTGATGTACAACCAGGTCAACGTGTTCTCGATCTTTGCGCAGCACCTGGCGGCAAATCTACGCAAATTGCAAGCAAGCTGCAAGGGCAGGGGATTATAGTAAGTAATGATATTGCCACTGAAAGAACGAAAGTATTGGCTAAAAATATTGAGTTAGCAGGGGTCCGTAATGCAGTTGTAATGAATGAGCACCCTAGTCAGATTGCAACGAGCTTTCCACAATGGTTTGACCGAGTATTGATCGATGCACCATGCTCTGGCGAAGGGATGTTCCGAAAAAATGAAAGTATGATTGAAGAATGGGAAAACTTCTCAGTTGAACGGTGCAGTAGTATGCAACGAGAGATATTAGACGATGTTGCCAAAATGGTTGCGCCAGGCGGTCAAATCGTTTATTCGACATGTACATTTTCTCCAGAAGAGAATGAAGAGCAAATCGCGAGATTTCTCACCAGACAGCCGGAGTTTTCGGTGGTACAAGTTGAAGTTAATTGGGGTTGGTCTCATGGTAATCATCAATGGGTAAGTGATGAAATTTCGGAGCAACTTAGTCAAAAGCAATTACTTTCTATCGATGGGACAATACGTTTATGGCCTCATCGTATGAAAGGCGAAGGTCATTATGTTGCTGTTCTTAAACGTGAGGGTATAGCTAGAGATATTTCAGAATCTTCATCGGGTCGCGAAGTTGAACGACATATTATGTGGCGAACGATAGATAATACTGTAACAAAGCGTGATAAGCATACTAAAAATGAATCTAAATTTGTGAAGAGTGGAAATGGTAATCGTTCCTCTATTAAAGGAAAAGAAAAACTGAAACAAAACCAAAATTATGGAAAGTCAATAAATGCAGAGGCTACACCTGAAGAAATGTGGAACAAATTTGCTAAGGAACAGCTTTCAATTGTTCCTATTGTGAATTACGAGGCCATTTGTTACGGAAATCGTGTATACTTACAACCAGAGGGTCTACCTTCATTAGCGGGCTTGAAAGTAGTGCGTGCAGGTTGGTATATCGGAGAGTTAAAAAACGGAAAGTTCATACCTTCTCATCCGTTAGCGATGGGTATGAGGCAAGATGAAGCGATTAGAAGTATTAATTTTGCAAGTACGGATGAGCTGTTACAACGTTATCTGAAAGGTGAAACTATTTTTATTGATTCAGATCAACTTATAATAAAGGATGGGACTAAACAAAATGGCTACGTACTAATTTGTGTAGATCACTGTTCTGTAGGTTTTGGTAAGTATGTAGATGGTATGATCAAAAATGAACTTCCAGCGGGATGGAGACTGATATAGTGTTAGAAAAATTAAGAGTAGACAAGCTGCTTTCTCATGCGGGCTATGGGACACGTAGTGAAATCAAAAAGGCAGTAAAAGCAGGTCGTGTATTCATCGATGGTGTGAAAGTTAAAGATAGTGGAATTATAGTACAACCAGATATACAAATAATCACATTTGATGATGAGCAAGTACATTATAAGTCTACTATCTACCTTATGTTGAACAAGCCCCAAGGTGTTATCTCTGCAACAGAGGATGGTCGTGAGCGTACGGTGATCGATCTTCTGTCCGCCGAAGATAATTTGTTAAGCCCATTTCCAGTAGGACGTTTGGACAAAGACACAACAGGATTACTACTGTTAACGAATGATGGTCAGCTTGCACATGAACTTCTATCTCCGAAGAAACATGTAGATAAAACTTACGAAGCATTAGTGCTTGGAGAAGTTAATGAGGCAGATAAGATCGCTTTCGAGCAAGGTGTAACGCTAGATGATGGTTACGTTACAAAGCCAGCAAATCTAGTGATCTTCGAGGGTTTACAGTCTGATGAAGGACTATGTACTCGAATACAGCTAACGATTACAGAAGGAAAGTTTCATCAAGTGAAGCGCATGTTCCTTGCTGTAGGTAAGCAAGTATTGACTTTGACTCGTTTAAGTATGGGTCCATTGCAATTAGATGAAAACTTACCTTTAGGTAAATATCGTGAACTAACGGATGAAGAAGTGAGTTTACTGAAGCAACATCGTGGAACAGGGAATAACATCGTTACTAATTCATAAATGATCTAACAGTCGAACATCAATCCTCTTATGTAGATACAACCATAATCATTATGGAAAGTCTATATAAGAGGATTTTTTTTGTATTTAAATGATGCGATAACCAATGATGAAGCAAATACTTTTCTTTGATATCTCATAATTCTCTCAACTCCCAGTTATTGTGTTGGTCGTTCTCTTTACAGTAATCACATTTAAGCTCATTGTTGTCATTATTTAAGACTACTTTCGGATTACATACATATTTGTTTCAAACTACATTAGTTCCTTCTATTTGACATAACTAACAAATTGGTCGATAATTGTACGTGGTAATACTTAACAATTAAACCAAGGTTAATTTTACTAGTTTTTGAGTAAAAGAAAGAAGGCTATTACAAATGAATGCTAGTTTATTGAAAAAAAACAGTGCGATTCCTGAACTTTCTATCGTGAGAGCAATAGCAATTATTGGAGTATTATCAGTTCATTCGACATCTGTTGCGGTAAGTACTGGGATGATAGATTCTAATCTATTTTTTCTATACAATTTCGCTAATATCTTTTTGAAGTTTGGCACAACAACCTTTATTTTCTTAAGTAGTTTTGTATTGTTCTACAATTACTACTCAAGGCCGATTACGAAAGAATTGATCGCAGGTTTCTATAAGAAACGATTGCTATTTATTATTATTCCTTATCTAGTATTCTCATTATTTTACTTTTTCCTGAAGTATTACCTTGGCTCCGCAAGTCTTTCTTTAGGTGAATTGTTAAATAAACTGTGGGGTCAACTATTAATAGGAAAAGCACATGACCATTTATATTTTGTCTATATTAGTATTCAATTTTATTTAATGTTTCCAATTTTACTCTTCATATTTAAGAAGTTACCTAAACTAACACATTGGCTAATTCCAATAGGGATCATCATTCAATGGAGTTTCTTCATTATTAATAAATATGGGGCCGACTTTGGATTCGACGTACCAGTTAAAAGTAGAGGTAGTTGGTCACTAAGTTACTTCTCCTATTATTTCTTGGGTGCATACATAGGAATTTACTTTAATGAATTGAAACGTTGGATCATCGTAGCGAAGGATAATGTTACGAAGAAGAGATTAACGCTCTGGATATCTACCCTTTGTTTATGGGTAATTGCAGGTCTATATCACGTCAATATCTACTATCAAATCCGTCAAAATGCTGCTTCATATAATACAACATGGATGGACTTCGTATGGAATGCTCACGCTTTATTAACAGCAATTGTATTGCTGCAACTTTCATTTATTTTATATCGCAAACTACCAACCTTTATACGCGGGTTAGCTACTAGATTAGGAGAGCTATCATTTGGGATATATTTATTCCATCCGTTTATTCTCATGATCTATCGTAAATTCCCAGCTACATCAGGAAATATCTATCTTCATCATCTGTGGTATCTAGGTGGTTTCTTATTAGCATTAGTAGCATCTTGGGTGGTCGTAACTCTATTCGCTAAATTTGTGCCTTATAACTGGATCGTATTCGGGAACTTACCGAAATCGAAGAGAAGGTCTGAGAAGGCTCTAATAGAGAAAGAACAAGGTGTTCAATTGTAGAGGTAGATGCGGTTCTAAAAGGCCGCTTTTTGAACCTTGATTTGAAGAAATAGTTCAAAAAGCAGACTTTAATAACGATGATCTTGCTAACGTAACATTTTCGACATCGAATATGAAATTATATAAATAATCTGGAGTGGATGACATGAGTAAAAAGAAAACATCGATTATTATTTTAATTTTGGCAGTATTAATTATTTGTATTCCAGAGGTCTATGCTAGTCAGATGAAGAAATCCAAAACTTATTATAAGAACAAAGTAATCGTTCTTATGTATCATCATATTGATGAGACAGAAAGTGGAGCAACGATTTCTCCTGCTAGATTTGGCACTCATATGAAATTGCTAGATGAAAAAGGGTATAACGTCATTAGTGTGGAACAATTCGCTGAATTTATGAAGAAGAAAGCTAAAGTTCCAAATAACGCAGTGGTTATCACATTTGACGATGGATATGATAGTTTCCGCCAGTACGCAGTACCGATTATGGAAAAGTACGATATGGTTGGAACACACTTTATCATTGGAACAAGCTCAGACCTACATAATGTAAAAACTGCTCACTTAACATGGGAAGACATGCGTGATATGAAGGAAAAAGGTAATAGCTTCTACAGTCATACGTATGATCTTCATAATTATGGACCACTTAATAAAGATGGAAGCAAAACAGGACCAATGTTATCAAATCCTCTTTATCTAAAGGATAAAGGAAGAGTAGAAACAGATAAGGAATATCTTGCACGTATCACAAAAGATTTATCACTAATGGAACAGCGTTTAAGTGATGAGTTAAATAATGATTATCAAATGATTGCATTCCCGTTTGGTGCATTTAATGAAAAATCTAAGAAGGTTCTAAAAGATCTAGGGGTAACATTATTCTTTACAACTCGTCCCGGAATTAATAAGCCTGGAAGTGATGAGGTTTATCGCCTTAATGGAGGAACACCGAAATTAACTGCGAACAAGTTTCTTGAAAGACTTGAAGAATATCACGATTAATAACATAACTATATCAGTATAAAAACAGTCTAATGTTGAGGGTACCCTCGAACATTAGACTGTTTTTTAGTTAAAATAATTAACTGCTTTGCTTATAAAAAATCTAGTGAAGTAGGAATATATTAGACTATGAACGCATTAAATATAAGAGATTCACTACTCAATGAGTATGAATACTAAAAGAATGTTTGGAGGGAATATAATGGCGAAAAATAATCGAGGAAAATTATTATATAAACAGCCTTCACGAAGCCGCGGTACTTGTCCTATCTGTCTAGCTACAAGAATAAAGTTGCTTGAAACGCAGAAAAAATCAGATGGTACAATGCTGAAAGTATGTAAACGATGTGTTAGTGCTTCAAAGCAAAGAGTAGAGGCTGCGTTTGATTTGACTACTCCACTTGCATTTCGAAGAAAGCATAGGAAAGCATTTCATCAGTTGAAGGCACAGTAATGGAACAACTGTAATGTCAAAGTTAGACTAACGCAATATTAAGGACAATTGAAGCAAGATACGGGCTATCCTATCATCATTTTAGTAATGATGGGATAACCCGTTTTTGTGTTGATTTCAATAGTTGAGGCTGAGGCATCCTATGTTTCAGTTGTATCTAGTTGTTCAACAAGCTACTTACTTAATAATATTCCAGTTTTGCTCGACATGGGCATGAATAACAGGATGTGTACGTAGGTAAGTAGCAATTACTTCTGTCATATCAATTTGCAAATCGGAGATGACAGGACAAGTTGTAAAATAAGGAAAGTTCCCAGCTCCAGTCGCACGATAATTATTCATTACTACGTGGAAACTTTCCAGAGGCTTAATAGGTAGTTCATTAATTGTTGCTTGAATGATTCTAGAGCCAATCGGTTTTGATATATCCATCGTGTAGTTAATCCCTTCCCACATATCATAGTTGTAAGGTTGTGCTTTAGGATAAAGGAATGAGGGAGCTACTGCGATTTGATCATTTTCTACTGTGAAATAAGATGCACATTGTTCTAGTGCCAACATTAACTGTTGTCCTGTCACAGCAAGTACTTTAAGTGTGTTAGGGTATATATAATTCGTTACTATATCGCGCATTGTAACGATCGGCTTGAAGCCTCCTGGCTGATCGTGAAATAGTGAGGTACAAGAGATAGGAGCACCTGTAACATCCATTTGAAGCTGTTGAAGAAACTGTATATAAGGATGTTTATGAATCCGTACATCCATTGCATTATGATACAGCATGTCTCCTTTAACAGCGGCAATCGGTTCGTCGAGCCATCGTTCGGTCTCATCATGTAACGCAATTACTGAAGCAACCACTTTAGGATGAAGATGATCATGCTCAACAATCGATATTAAATCGGGGATATGTTGAATATGAGTGACCTCATCATTTTCTAACTCTATTTGTATCATTACCTGTCCAACTTTAACAGCTCTCGATCCAGGCTGCACGATTGATTTTCCATAAGCTTTTGTACTAATCTCTCGATGTTGGTGCCCAGTAATTAAGACATCAAAATCAAGTTGTTGCAACATCTGAAATCCTTGATTCTCACCTGAATCAGTCTCCTCTAATCCTCCGGTCTCTAAGGAATGTGAAAACCCACCATGATAACTAATAACCGATACATGCACTTTTTCTAGCTCTTTCATAACCCCGAGCCAATAAGTTACTGATGATAGGGCATCATCAATTTGCAGTCCTGTTAGATGTGCAGGGTCTTCCCAAGTCGTAATGAAATGTGTAGTGGCGCCAATAACTCCGATGCGCACACCATCAACTTCAAATATTTGATATGGTTTCACCCAATCTGTACCATCATCATTTCTAATATTACAACTGAGCCAAGGAAACTGTGATTGTTCAATGATCCTATCTAAATTTTCCTTTCCATAGTTAAATTCATGATTTCCGAATATAGCTGCATCATATGCTAGTTCATTGGTAGCTTGAATAATAGGATTGGTATCTAATGGGAGAAAAGTTTGTTTGAAATAGGTAAGTGGACTCCCTTGAATAAGATCACCGTTATCAATTAACAAAGTTGGATGGAATGAACGTAGCTCTTCTATTCTGGTGGCTAATTGAGCAAGACCAAGTGATTCAGGTACACCACGGTATGATGTAGGCATTATGTAACCATGAATATCACTTGTAACGAGTAGTTGAATCGTGTGTGTTGACATTCGTTCACCTCTTAGTACTGTATTGAATATGAAATGTACTTCTAATTATATTATCTAAAATTGATCACACCTCAATTTTACAATAAATTATTGTTTCACCATGCAAGTACCAATATTAATCAATAATTAAAATGAGGATGACATTCCGCTTACAAATGATTGTTATATTCTCCTAGTACTAGAAAAATAGGAGGGAATCTTCAATGAAAAAATTTGGAATGGGCTTAAGCTTACTTATGATTATTGTATTTTTAGCGGCATGTGGTAGTAATAACAATGAAAATGCTACGAAGGCAGGAGCAGACAAAAATATAGACAAGCTGAGTATAAGCTTCGTACCTTCTCGTGACCCACAAGAAATTATTACTGCTACCGAACCGCTAAAAGAAATGTTAAAAAAAGAACTTACCGCACAAGGCTATGAAATTGGAACAGTTGATATTACTGTAGGTACAAACTACGAGGCAGTAGGAGAAGCCTTATCCGCAGGAACGACAGATGTAGGATTAATTCCAGGTGGTACATATGTGCTTTATGATGACGGTGCAGAAGTTATTCTAACTGCAACACGTGCTGGACTTAATAATGATTCGGATAATCCGGTAGATTGGAATAAAAATGAACCAACAGAAGCCACAGATGTACAAGCCACTTCTTATCGTGCGTTATTAATTGCAGGTCCTTCAGAAAAAGGTAAGGCGTTAGCTGCAAAAGTTAATGCTGGAACTGCTCTAACATTTGAAGATTTGAATGATGTTTCATGGAATGTTATGTCATCTTCATCACCCGCTGGTTATATATACCCTGCACTTTGGTTGAAGGAAAACTTCAGTAAAACAATCACCGATCTTTCTCAAGTTGTACAAGCAGATTCATATGCAAGCGCATTTGCTCGATTAGCAACTGGTCAAACAGATGTAATGGTAACTTATGCGGACGCTAGACGTGATTATGCTGCCAAATGGATTTCAGAATATAGTCGCACAGCTTCGATATGGGAAGAAACTGATCTAATTGGTGTAATGCCTGCGATATATAATGACACTATTAGTGTAAGTAAAAATTCTTCAATTATGAATGAAGATCTAAAAGCAGCATTACAACAAGCATTTATTAATATCGGTAATTCAGATGCTGGGAAAGAAGTCATTGCGATTTACAGCCATGGTGGGTACCAAATCGCAAAAGACAGTGATTATGATAATGAGCGAAAAGCACAGGAACTAGTACAACAATTGAAGTAGTGGTCTGAGATAGGTGTAAGTTGGCTTCGGAATATATTCGATGTCGAATATATTTCGAAGCCATTCATCGTTATCAAAGTCTGCTTTTTAAATTTCTCTATCAATCAATGTTCAAATACAAGGATAACTTAATACTAGGAAGGATGAGAACGATCCAACATAATATGTTCTCATTTTTCAATGATTGGAGAGTCTAAAAATGATTCAATTTGATCATGTGAACAAGCGCTATCCCAACGGCTATCAAGCGTTAAAAGATATAAATCTATCTATCAAGCAAGGAGAATTCGTGGCAATAATCGGATTATCTGGAGCAGGAAAATCTACTTTACTACGTTGCATAAATCGTATGCATCATATTACGGATGGTTCTTTGAAAGTGAACGGAACGGACATAAAGCAGCTTAAGGGAAAAGAAATTCGGACGTTAAGAAGAAATATAGGTATGATTTTTCAATCATTTAACCTTGTAACCAGAATTTCTGTCATTAATAATGTATTAGTTGCATTTGTTCCCGAGATTTCTTGGTGGAGAAAGCTTCTTGGTATTTTTAGAGAGGAAGAGAAGAAGAAAGCATTGATGGCATTGGATCGAGTAACTATTCTTGATAAAGCTTTCGTTCGAGTAGATCAATTATCAGGCGGTCAACAGCAACGTGTTGCATTAGCAAGAACGTTAGCACAAAACCCGAGTATTATACTTGCTGACGAGCCAGTCGCATCGTTGGATCCGATAACAGCTCATCAAGTCATGAATGATTTCAAAAGAATCAATGAAGAGATTAATATGACTATCCTTATCAATATTCACCATGTTGATTTAGCACTTGCATATGCGACACGTATCATTGGTATTCGCGGAGGTGAAGTAGTATTTGATGGAACTACTTCAGAGGTGAATGAAGAGGTGTTGCAATACATTTATAATGGAAATATTGAGGAGGGTGACATAAATCGAGATGCAAAGCAGCAAGTTGTTAACGAAAACGATTACTTTACCAAACGGTAAAGTGGTGCATGAACGTCGTTCGTTATTCCCGCTATACATGATGATTGCTCTTGTTCTAATCTATTACTCGATTCAACTGACCCGATTCAATTTGGAGCTACTATTCAGTAGAATTCATCAATTTTTTGTTATTCTTCAAGATATGGTCCCACCTAATTGGGATTACATCTCACAATTAATGAATCCTCTGATTGCAACGATTAAGATGTCTCTTTTTGGATCATTACTAGGTTCAATTTGTGCATTACCACTTGCAATTTTAGCTGCAAGCAATATTAATGGTATGAAGTGGCTATCAATAACGATGAAATTCGTACTAAGTTTGCTAAGGACGTTACCTACATTAGTTGTTGCATTAATTGCTACATTCGTATTTGGACTAGGAACAATGGCAGGTACTGTTGCTATTTTTCTATTCTCTATCGCATATGTAGGTAAGTTATTATATGAACAAATTGAAAATGCAAATATGGGAGCATATGAAGCGATGCATGCAATGGGATTAACGACAGTTCAATCGTTCCGCTATGCAATATTTCCACAAGTTCTTCCAAACTATTTGTCTACTTCTCTATTCTGTTTTGAAGGTAATGTTCGATATGCGGCGATTCTTGGTTTTGTAGGTGCAGGTGGTATTGGATTAATATTAAAGGAAAGTCTAGGGTGGAGAAACTACAGTAACTTAGGAATGATTCTTATTATGCTTATTGCAACAGTATATATTATTGAGTCCATTAGTGAATATTTCCGCAAAAAACTGACATAGGAGAAACGCCATGAATGCGATTGATAAGCAATATATAAACCGGCCCAAGATGCGTTGGACGCAAATCGTCTCAACGCTTGCTGTAATTTTATTGTTTTTTTGGTCGACTTCTGCAATACAACTGAAAAATTGGTCGGCCAATGGACTTGAAATAGCGGGAAATATATTAAACGGTCTAGTTACTCCGGACCTAGATATACTTTTTAACTTCACACAAAAAGGTGTCCCATATTTGTTGTTAGAGACGATGTCCATTGCTTTACTTGGTACAATTGTGGGGGGCATACTAGCGATACCACTTGCGTTTCTATCGGCATCTAATATCGTTCCTAAACCAATATCCTTTATTGTTAGATTTATATTAATTATTATTAGAACGATACCTGCTATCGTATACGGACTCATGTTCATTCGTGTTACAGGTCCAGGTCCGTTTACAGGTGTACTTACAATGTCACTGACAAGTATCGGTATGCTCTCTAAATTATATGTTGACGTTATTGAGGATCTTGATACGTCAGTATTAGAATCGATGGAATCCATTGGATGTACGACCATTGAAAAAATACGGTTTGGCATTATTCCACAACTAACAGCGATGTTTCTATCGATCTTTATATATCGATACGATATGAATTTACGGGATGCGGCAATACTTGGTTTAGTAGGAGCGGGTGGTATCGGTGCTCCATTAATATTCGCTATGAATTCATATCGCTGGTCTGAAGCTGGCTCAATACTCATTGGCCTAATTCTACTAATACTAATTATTGAAATCATATCAAATAAAATAAGAACAAAACTAGTTCAAGGATAGTTGGCTTTGCACGCCCTTACTATATTCATGTAATGTTTCAATTGTACATGAAATAGTAAGGGCGTATTTGCATTGAGGAGGGAAGTAGTTTATATAGTTATCGTAGATGCTACAATATATTTCATGTACTTTTTTCTTTAATATGGTAAACTAATTTCTAAGAAATCAACATGAGAAGGCGGTCTGAAATTGTCTACTCCTATAAAAAAAGTATGTGCTATATTTCTAGTTTTGTTCGTGACGATGATTGTTTTTGTTAATATATATCCCAAAAGTTCTCTTGCAAAAAGTTCAGACGATGATAGGATTGCTGCATTTATCGATCTAAGTGAAGTCGCAAGTGATGAACAACCATTCTATTCTGCACTAGATGGAGAATGGTTCTACTTTCCCGAAATGTTACTTTCACCCACAGAAGTACATTCATATATATTGCGAGATTACGCTGACACCGAACAACTACCAAGTTCATTCGAAGACGATGCAGGTACAACGAATACTTATGCAACGTATGCTACAAGATTAAAAATCCCTAAACAGTATGTAGGTCGTACTTTAGCTATTCATATCCCATTTCAATACAGCGCTTACAAAATGTTCGTTGATGGAATTGAAATCGCTAGTAATGGACAAGTCGGGAGCGATAAAACTTCCCATCAATCAGAGATGGCACCACGATTAGGGTATAAGGTGCCAAATACAGATGAAATATTAATAACTTTACAAATATCTAGTTTTGAGCATATTCGTGGTGGAATCGAGAACTCAATGTTTATCGGTGAAGCAAATGTCGTAGCTCAAAAATTTAATACGAATATTATATGGACATTGTTTGTTAATGGTTGTATTTGTATTATGAGTCTATTTATGATTCTTTTTGCATGGTTTCGTAGACAAGAACGTGTGTTTTTTATGTTTGGTTTATTCTGTCTGTTCTTCTCTATACGCTCTTTTTATGGATATCCATTCTATTACACGTTAACAATACTTGAACTACCTTGGATATGGGGAACAAGATTGGAGTATTTCTTTACAGTGGCTAGTATTTTGACGTTTATATGGTTGATATCGGAATGGTATAAACAGCAAATATCAAAGAAAGTAGTTGTCTACACAACTTATTTTATTTCTGCTTTAATGGTAATTACTTTATTCACAAAGCCAGTATTTTTTCAAAAACTATACTTCACTGTTTTTTATCTAGTTATTCCTCTAATAATTTATTTTATAGTCGTTATTGTAAAAGGATTTCTCACGGGTAGTAAGAGGGATATTGTCAATATGGTAGGATTAATCATTGTTAGTGTTGGTTCATTGAACGATTATGCATTTGGTCAAGGTTGGATTAAATCGATTAATTTAGCGTTACCTGCAGTTGGCATATATGTCGTTATCCATGTTATTTTGATGAGTCGCAGTTATGCGGAAAAAGTATTTGAAACGGAATCGTTGAATGAGTCATTAATCCAACTCAACACGACATTAGATGAGAAAGTAAACCTTCGTACTGAACAACTGACGAAAGCTAATGAATTGCTGGAAAAGCAAGCTTTAATCGATGGTCTAACAGGAGTGTACAATCGTCATCGTTTTAATGAATATATTAGACAAGCTTTTCAACAGTCTCATGAAGAGGGTTCTTCATTGTCTATCATTATGTTCGATTTGGATGAATTCAAGAAATATAATGATCATTATGGTCATATTCAAGGCGATTATCTATTAAAACAAGTCGTAGAAATTGTTGCACGCTACCTTCCTGTCAATAGTTTGTTTGCACGTTTTGGTGGGGAAGAATTCGTAATTGTTTTACCTAATATGCTTCTTTCGGAAGCTTATACGATCGCAGATGTAATACGACAAGGCGTTGAAGATGAGAAGCTTATTCACATTAAACGAGTAGATGGTTTTGCAACAATTAGTGTGGGAGTAGCGTCTATGACAAAACAATCAACATTTAATTCTGAGGTAGAGCTAATCGATGCAGCTGACCAACAATTATATCGTTCTAAAAACGCAGGACGAAATGTTACCTCTTCTGTTGAGAAAATTCATTATTTCGATATACAGCATTAATTGATCGAGAGTAATGTTGGAGGGAATTATGCGTAAACTATTGTTATTCTTGTTGTTAGCTATTACAGTGATAGTATGCATACTCATTTTTGTGCCGTTTGGTAAAGCGGATTTCGTCGGATATGTTTATCAAGTTGATAAGGTCAATGATCAGACGATAATTATTTATGAAGACAATGGCGCTGGTATGAATGTATTGATTCATCAAGGGGCGACTCGGCGATCGATCGGTTCAAAAGTTAAGGTGTACTACAAAGATGAAGGCATTAATGCCGTATTTCCACATCAAGCAAAAGTACGACTTTGGTCAGCTAAGCAAAATAATGAAGAGAAAAAAGCGGTTCAAATATTATTTCATTATTTTTCCAGTCAATATGAAAGAAACTTCTATCCAGAAATATTGAAAACGACATCTAATGAGCAAGAGTGGACCATTGTTGTCAATGAGCGAAACATGGAGACAATAGAGAATTCAGATCAAACTCATACGTATATTGTGAATACTATTGATCAAACTGTAGTCATTAGTGATGCCAATGATTCATAAGAAATAAGAGGGATGCCTTCTCAATCTTCGCAATGAAGACTAAGAAGGCATCCCTCTCTGTATTATCTATTTACGGCGAGTGCCGCTACTTCTTGAACCGCTTCTACCGCCAGAGCGTCCACCGCTTGATCGGTTGCTACTGGAATTGTCACCGCGACTACTACTGCTAGTACGAGATGAACTATATGATTTGCCAGCATCTCTTGGTTTAATTCCTTGAGCTAGATCTAGATCAGATTTGGAAATGCCCCAAGGATTGGCTTTGTCTTTTGCTTTCGGTTTAGACGATTCAGAAACTGGACGAGGGAATACTTTACCACTACGTTCCGAAGATCCTTTACCACCACGCTCAGATGATCCCTTCCCGCCTTTGTTGAAGCGACTAGAATCGTTTCCATTACGGCCTTTTGATTCATATCCGCTACCAGGTTTACTTTTTCTATTTCTAGAACCTTGACGATCTTCTCCATATTGGCGAGGAGAAACTTCAAGTCCATCTACTTTACGAAGTGGTAATCTAGCTGAGATACCGCGCTCGATTGCTTCAAGTTTCAATCTGTCATGTTGTGTTACGAAAGTAATCGCTGTACCAGTATGACCAGCACGACCAGTACGACCGATACGATGAATATAACTTTCAGCATCTAGTGGGATATCGTAGTTGTATACATGAGATACACCTTCAACATCTAGTCCACGAGCAGCAACATCAGTAGCTACTAGTATTTGCAATTTCATATCGCGGAACTTCTTCATAACTTGTTCACGCTTCGCTTGTGTCAAATCACCATGCAATTCATCCGCGTTATAACCTGCATCCTGCAGTGCTTCTGTTAGCTTCTTGGCACGAAGTTTCGTACGGCAGAAAATAACTGCAAGAAACGGACTAGCCGTTTGTAACAGATGTAGAAGAGCAGATTGCTTCTCGCGATCTGTTGTTTCGATTGCACGCTGCTTAATATTATCAAGTGTTACACGCTCTGACTTAATGTGAACGTTAATTGGGTTCTTTGAATATTGAACTGCTAATTTACGAATAGCTTCTGGCATAGTTGCAGAGAACAACATCGTTTGTCTTGCTTTTGGAGTCTGCATAATAATTGATTCAACTTCCGGAAGGAAACCCATGTGAAGCATTTGATCAGCTTCATCAAGTACAAGATGAGAAATTCTACCGATGTTGATACTTCCTCTTCGCATATGATCCATCAGTCGACCAGGAGTTGCTACAATAATATGTGGTGCATTTTTTAGTCTTTTCACTTGTGCTGCAACATCTTGTCCACCATAACAAGCGAGTACAGTAGCACCTACGCTCTTAGCAAGTTTTTTTACTTCAGCGGTAATTTGTAGAGCTAACTCACGTGTTGGTGTAAGAATTAATGCTTGAACGTGATCCTTATCAGGACGGATCAGTTGTAGGATAGGAAGTGTAAAGGCTAATGTCTTTCCTGTTCCTGTTTGTGCTTGGGCAATCATATCTATACCATTGAGAAGATCAGGTATAGCAGTCTTTTGGATAGGAGTTGGCTGGATAATTCCTTGTAGCTTCAACTGCTCCGCAAGCTGCTCTGCTACTCCCAATTGGTTAAATGCATTTGTCATTAATCGTTATCCTCATTTCTACTTATCTCTTGATAGTATAACAGTTGTAAACAAGAAGTGCATCATATCCTTTCATATGGTATGCTAAAGTATAGTGAACTTTATACAAATAATGAATTATGACAACTTTTATACGTAACAATTTTGATTTTATCATGGAGATTTATGCTGTGAAAAGTTGAAAGAGTACTTGCACAGTAACTTTTCATTACAAGGAAATAAATCGAGACTTAATGAAAAGTTTAAGGTGTATGCGATCGAAGTAACTTTCATTTTCAAGCAGAAAATCAAGTTGCTATGAAAAGTTAAGTTAATGCTTTCGAAGCAACTTTTCATTACAAGGAAGTAAATCAAGTTGCTATGATAAGTTAAGTTAATGCTTTCGAAGCAACTTTTCATTACAAAGAAGTAAATCAAGTTGCTATGAAAAGTTTTAGGAGGCGTTGTGTATCGCTTTTGGGATTACAAGAGCAGAATTAAATGATTGGAAAACTACTGTTGAACAAGGTCAAATTGCATATTTGACACATTATTGGCTAGATGATAGATTTCCTGAAGCACGAACAGTTACTAAAGTCGGCTGCAAAGATATCTCAAAATTAGTCGCTTGGTGTGAGCAATTTCAATTGGACCCTAAATATATTCATAATAGAGCCCGCTATCCGCATTTTGATTTACTTGGACCGTATCAATATGAGGTGTTGAAAGCAGTTGGATTGCATGATCATATTTCCCGTTTTCATCTACATAAGAGCTATCAGTAAGATGTGGAAAATAAAATTGGAAAGAGTGGTGTAGCATATGTTCTACCGAATCTCTCAAGTGGCCTTAGTAGCAGTGCTTACCTGTTTGGCGGGAATTAATTATACTTGGTATTCATGGTTTGATTATAAGATTCTAGGTATTGGTAAAGGGTTTTTATTACAGAGCTTAACGACATGGGGATATATCTCTATCGTGCTTGGATTACTTATGATTGGCACTTTAGCTTTCCGTAAGGTGATTAATGTTATTGTGATAGATAAGCCTTTAGAAATTTTTATGGCTATCGTATTTGTGATTCAATTACCGATTGTAAGCTTATGGTTTATGGCCATAATTATGCAAGGTGTAGATGCTCTAATCGGAGTAATGCTGCATTCTACTTTGCTAATATTAATAGGATATCGTTTTATGACTAGTCATCGTACTCCTCGAAAACAGAAAGAACAGCAACAAGATGAGACGAGCGACTTGACACTGTAGTATTCGATTTATATAATCAGATTATCTATTAATATGTAATGCGTTGATGAGGAGTAGTACAATCGATATCAAGATATCAGAGAGCCGGCATTTGGTGGAAGTCGGTACTTGATCGTGAGGAACTCGCCTCTGAGCAGTGTATGAATTTGTTTTATAAATACACCGTATACCTGCGATAAAGGTGAAAAGTGAGTAGTAGATCAAGTAGATCACTGCTAA